>NZ_JBIAHA010000005.1:0-322942 GCF_042870175.1 Streptomyces sp. NPDC006643
TGTCGCGTGAACGACCCGGGTCGTCGGGTCCAACGAGCGTTGCACGCGGCGTAAGTCACGCCGTCCGGACACCCCCCTCCGAAGACCCCGCACCCCGACCGTCAACCGACAACCGCAACCCACCCAGCGCGCCGCAGGCGAACCCCGCGACCCCGTTGAGCAGGCCGACCTGCCCGTACATGTTTACTTCCACGACCCGCGCCCGTAATCTGACCCAGAAACCACAGACTCGGGCATCGAACGGACGTAAACCCACATGTACGCACCGGAGCGGCAGCAAGAGATCCTGCGCCTCGCCCGTGAGGGCGGTCGCGTCGACGTGCTGTCGCTCGCCGAGGAGTTCCAGGTCACCGCCGAGACCGTACGCCGCGACCTCAAGGCCCTCGACCGCGCCGGTCTCGTACGCCGCGTGCACGGCGGCGCCATCCCCGCCGGCCGTCTCGACTTCGAGCCCGACCTCGCCGAACGCGAGTCCACCGCCGCGGACGAGAAGGACCGCATCGCGCACGCCGCGCTCGCCGAACTGCCCCGGACCGGCAGCGTGATCCTCGACGCGGGCTCGACCGTCGCACGGCTCGCCGCCGAACTCCCGCTGGGCAGCGAACTCACCGTCGTCACCCACGCGTTGCCCGTCGCCGCGCGCCTCGCCGACCACCCCGGCATCGACCTCCACCTGGTCGGCGGCCGGGTCCGGCACCGTACGCGCGCCGCCGTCGACGCGTGGGCCCTGCGCGCGTACGGCGAGATCCGCGCCGACGTCCTGTTCCTCGGCACCAACGGCTTCTCGCCGGACGGCGGCCTCACCACCCCCGACCTCGCCGAGGCGGCCGTCAAACGCGCGCTGGTCGCGGCGGCCCGCCGCGTCGTCCTGCTGGCGGACTCGGCCAAGCACGGCCAGCAGCACTTCGCCCGCTTCGGCGGCCTGGCTGACGTCGATCTGCTGATCACGGACAAGGAGCTGCCCCCCGCCGCCCGCGCGGCGATCGAGGCGACCGGCACGGAGGTGCTCAGTGTCTAGTCCGGGTCCCACGATCCTCACCGTCACCCCGAACCCCAGCCTGGACCGTACGTACGAGATACCCGCCCTCGCCCGGGGCGAGGTCCTGCGCGCCACCGTCGAGCGGATGGACCCCGGCGGCAAGGGCGTCAACGTCTCGCGGGCGGTCGCGGCGGCCGGGCACCGTACCGTCGCCGTGCTCCCGCTCGGCGGCGCCCCCGGCGCGCTCGTCGCCCAACTCCTCGCCGGCCAGGGCATCGACGTCGCCCCCGTGCCCATCACCGGCGCGACCCGCTCCAACATCGCCCTCGCCGAACCCGACGGCACGCTGACGAAGATCAACGCGCCGGGCCCCGAACTCACCCCGGTCGAGTCCGAAGCGCTGCTGTCCGCGCTCCGCGCGCACGACGTGGGCGGGGCCGGCGACTGGATCGCCTGCTGCGGCAGCCTGCCGCGCGGGCTCGACCCCCGCTGGTACGCCCAACTCGTCGAACGCGCCCACGCCGCCGGCGCCCGCATCGCGCTCGACACCTCGGGCGCCTCACTGCTGGCGGCGCTCAAGGAGCGCCCGGACGTGGTGAAGCCCAACGCCGAGGAACTGGCAGCCGCCGTCGGCCGCCCGCTGGCCACCGTCGGCGACGCGCTGAAGGCGGCCGAGGAACTGCTCACGTACGGCGCAGGATCCGTCCTCGCCAGCCTCGGCGCCGACGGCCAGCTCCTGGTCTCCGGCACGGGCGCCCACTTCGCGAACGCCCCCGTCGCGGCCGTCCGCAGCAACGTCGGTGCCGGCGACGCCTCCCTCGCCGGTTTCCTCGCGGCCGGCGGCACCGGTCCGCGGGCGCTGGCATCGGCGGTCGCCCACGGCGCGGCGGCCGTCCAACTGCCGGGCAGCGTGATGCCGTCGCCCGCCGACCTCGACCCGGGGGCGGTCACCGTGTCCGCCGACATCCCCCTGGACCGTCCCCTCTCGGAGCCCGCCCCATGACCCCTGGCCGTACGTCCCCCAACCGTCCCTCCCGAAGGAGCCCGCGATGAGCGACATGATCACCGCGGACCTGGTCGACCTCGACCTGGCCGCAGAGACGAAGGAAGCCGCGGCCCGCTCGCTGGCCGAACGCATGGTGGCCCTGGGCCGGGTCACCGACCTGGACGGTTTCCTGGCCGACGTGGCCGCCCGTGAGGCGCAGATGCCCACGGGGCTCGACAGCGGGATAGGCATCCCGCACTGCCGCAGCGAGCACGTCACCGAACCGACCCTGGCCTTCGGGCGCCCGGCCGAGGGCATCGACTTCGGGGCGCCCGACGGCCCGGCGGACCTGATCTTCCTGATCGCGGCCCCGGCGGGCGCCGACGACGCGCATCTGACGATCCTGTCCGCCCTGGCCCGCCGGCTGATGGACCCGGACTTCACGGCGGCGCTGCGCGCGGCGACGGACCCGGCGGCGACCGCGCGTCTGATCAGCGGCGACACACCGCCCCCGGCGGCGCCGGAGCCGGAAGCCGCGGCCACGGAAGAACCCCCGCCCGCCCCCTTCCGTATCGTCGCCGTCACCTCCTGCCCCACCGGCATCGCCCACACCTATATGGCCGCCGAGGCCCTCGAACAGGCAGGCCCCGGCGAGGGTGTCGAGATCACTGTCGAACCGCAGGGCTCCGCCGGATTCACCCGGCTCGACCCCGCCGTCATCGCCGCCGCCGACGGCGTGATCTTCGCCCACGACGTACCGGTACGGGAGAAGGAACGCTTCGCCGGCAAGCCCACCGTCGACGTCGGCGTCAAGGCCGGTATCAACCGCCCCGCCGAACTGATCGCCGAGGTCCGCGACAAGGCCGCCCGCGGCGAGACCACGGCCTCGGCCGGCACCGGCTCACCCGTCGACGAGGCGGGCGACGCGGGCGAGGGATACGGCACCAAGCTGCGCAAGTGGCTGATGTCCGGCGTCAGTTACATGGTCCCGTTCGTCGCGGCGGGCGGACTCCTGATCGCCCTCGGCTTCGCCATCGGCGGCTACACCGTCGACAAGGCGCCCTCCGTCGCCGAGCACTTCGTCTGGACGGACTCCACGAGCTGGGCGGCCCTGCTGTTCCAGGTCGGCGGTCTCGCGTTCAGCTTCCTGGTCCCGGTCCTGGCGGGCTACATCGCGTACGGGATGGCCGACCGCCCCGGTCTGGTCCCCGGCTTCGTCGGCGGCTCCATCGCGCTCACCATCAACGCGGGCTTCCTCGGCGGTCTCGCCGCCGGTCTGATCGCCGGTGGCACCGTCATGGCGATCCAGCGGGTCAAGGTGCCCGCCGCGCTGCGCGGCATCATGCCGGTCGTCGTCATCCCGCTGATCTCCTCCGCCGTCGTCGGTTTCCTGATGTTCCTGGTGGTCGGCAAGCCGATCGCCGAGCTCCAGAAGGCCCTCACGGACTGGCTGTCGGGACTCTCCGGCGCCAACGCGATCATCCTGGGCGTCGTCCTCGGGCTGATGATGTGCTTCGACCTGGGCGGGCCGCTCAACAAGGTCGCCTACGCCTTCGCGGTCGGCGGCCTCGCCAACCCCAATGACGGCAGCCTGAAGGTGATGGCGGCCGTGATGGCGGCCGGCATGGTCCCGCCGCTCGCCATGGCGCTGGCCACCGTCGTACGGGGCGGCCTGTTCAACCGCACCGAGCGCGAGAACGGCAAGGCCGCCTGGGTGCTCGGCTCCTCGTTCATCACCGAGGGCGCCATCCCGTTCGCCGCGGCCGACCCGCTGCGCGTCATCCCGTCGGCCATGGCGGGCGGCGCGGTCACGGGCGCGCTGTCGATGCTCTTCGAGTGCACCCTGCGGGCCCCGCACGGCGGGATCTTCGTGCTCCCGCTGATCGGCAATCCGGTGCTCTATCTGATCGCGATCCTGGCCGGTACGGGAGTCAGTGCCGCGCTTGTCATCCTGCTGAAGGGCATGGGCGGGCGCGGCGACGGCAAGGCCGTGGCGGACGCGCCCGCCACGGAGCCCGGGACCGCGCCCAAGGTCCCGGCCACCGTCTGAGCGTGAGTACGGGCAGCGGTACGGGCAGCCGCCCTCACCCGGTCATCTGACCCGAGCGCGGAGTTCCATCGCTTCGCGCGCGGTGCTCTGCGCGGCGTACACCTCGCACATGTGGCGGCCGTCGGGTGTCGCCGTGTGCTCCACCTCCCACAGGCTTGTCTCCGTGCCGTCGAGCAGCAGGAACGCGTGCTCGTAGAGCGTGAACCCCGCGTCCTTGCCCTCGACATGGCCGTGTCTGCCGAAGACCTGGGTGATGTGGTGGGCGAAGGCGGCCCGCAGCGGTCCCGCGACCTCCTCGCCCGGCCGGTCCACGTTCTCCGCGCGGCGCAGGACACGGCGCGCGTGGTCGGCGGAGTTGTCCGGCAGATACATCCGGGGCAGCGGTGTCTGTGGCGCTGTCAGCAGGCCGCTGAGCAGGTCGAGATCGGCCGCGAGGTCGGACTCGAAGCTCGGGTCGAGACTGACGCCGAGGCCGGACTCGAAACGGGACCCGAAGAGCGGGTCGGCGGGGGCGGTGGGATCGATGGCCCCGGGATCGAGAGGATCGAGGGGATCGGGCGAGGGACGGCGCAGCCGGGAGGCGGCCAGGCGGACCTCGTACTCGTCGGTGTAGAGCTCGTGCTGTTCGGCGCCGTCGCGCCCGGTGTTGTGGACCAGCTCCCAGAGGGTGAGGGCGGTGCTGTCGGCAAGCAGGTAGGTGTGCCGGTATGTCTCGCGATGCAGTCCCGCACTGTGGTGCGAGGAACGCAATGAACTGGCGTGTGCCAGAGCGGAGTCGAGCCGCTCGATCACGGTGTCGGGCAGATCGAAGGAGTTGAGCGCCCGACCCAGGAGACGCTCCAGATGCGTCTCGCTTGTCTCATACGGATCGTTCAAGGTGGGTCTCCAGGCCGTCGCCACATGTCACTTGGTGATTGCATAACGTAGCCCCTTGGACTGACATTGCGTCCCAAGTTCGGTAAAACGATTGGGGGCGCGCGAGAAGTTCCTTCGAGCCCCCCTCAACTCCCTTGCGCCGTCGGTCAGTCCGTCCCGTACAGATCGCGGTACGAGGGGAACGTACCGCCCGGTCCTTCGACCCCCTCCGCCACCACCATCGCCCGCACAATCGCCCTGGTCACGGCGTCGGCGCCGGCCGCGAGCAACTCGTTGAGCGCCAGCGGACCCGCCGGGTCGAGCGTGCGTTCCCCGGTGGCGAGCGTGAAGACCGTGTCGCCGTCGTTGAGCAGATGTACAGGACGGACGGCGCGCGCGATGCCGTCGTGCGCCGTCCCCGCGAGCTTCTGCGCCTGTGCCTTGGAGAGGTCGGCGTCGGTCGCCACGACGGCGAGCGTGGTGTTCAGCGGAGGCGGCCCGCCACCCTCCCGCAACGCGGCGAGACGCGCGAGGGCCGCCTCGTGCACACCGGCCTCCGGAAAGCGGGGACGGCCCTGGAAGTACCGCCCGTACAGCACACCCGTCAGCGGATCGACCGCGGAGCCCGCCGCGTTCGCGACGACCAGCGCCGCGACGGTGATCCCGGACGGCAGCAGCACGCTCGCCGTACCGACCCCGCCCTTCAGCTGCCCCACCAGGGCCCCGGTCCCGGCGCCCACGCCACCCTCGGCGAACGGCGCCCCCGATTCGGCACGGGCCGCCGCCTCCACCGCCGCGCGGCCCGTGGCGGCGTCGGGACGGGCCCGCCAGTCGCCGCCGCGCCCCAGGTCGAAGACGCAGGCGGCGGGCACGACGGGCACCACCTGGGCCGGGTCGGGCCCGACCCGCACACCCCGCCCCCGCTCCTCCAGCCACGCCATCACACCGGCGGCGGAGTCCAGCCCGTACGCGCTGCCGCCGGTCAGCACGACCGCCTCGACCCGTTGCACCAGATTGCGGGGATCCAGCGCGTCGGTCTCCCGGGTGCCGGGGCCACCGCCCCGTACGTCCACGGCGGCGACCGCCCCGCCCTCCGGCGCCAGGACGACCGTCGTACCGCTGAGCGCCCGGTCTCCGTCCACCCGCGCGTGGCCGACCCGGATCCCCGCCACATCCGTCAATGCGTCATTGGTTGCCATGGACCCCATGCGTACCACGGAGCCCGGCCCCGCCACGGCGGATCACCGCGTCCGCCACGCCCACCGCCGTACCCTGAAGGTATGAGCACCGCCCGCACACCCGGACCGCATGACACCGTCTCGGAACCGCCGCGACCGGCCCCGCCCAAGCCGGCACCCCCGAAGCCGGGCCCGCCCAAGCCCCCGCTCGTCTTCGACGACCCGCTGGACCGGCAGTCCTCCGACGACACCGACGCAGGCTGGGGAGAGCGGCCGACCGCGAGCGGCGACAGCGCGGCCGACCTGGCCCGCTTCCTGGACGAGAAGCCGCCCCACCACATCTGACGCCCCCGGAGCCCGACCGCACCGGCCGGGCTCCGTCGCGCGACGGGTCGTCGGACCAGCGGGCTCAGGGAGTGCCGCTCTGCTCCGGTCCACGACGCTGAGCCACCAGCGCGTCCCGGATCTCCTTCAGCACCTCCAGCTCGCTGACCTCCAGGACCTCCTCCACCTGCTCCTTGGCGGCCTGTTGCCTGGCGCGCCTGGCCAGATACTTCGCCATCGGCAGGACCATCAGGAAGTACACGACGGCGGCGGTGATCAGAAAGCTGAGCGTCGCGCTGAGGACCGACCCCCACAGGATCGGGATACCCGACACGGCCTCGCCCGCGGCGTTCGTCTTGCACGGGGCCTTGAGACACGAGCTGTAGTGATTCAGGTCCTTGGTGCCGAACGCACCGACGACCGGGTTGATGACGCCCTTCACCAGGGAGTTCACCACATTGGTGAACGCGGCGCCGATGACCACCGCGACCGCGAGGTCGATCACGTTGCCTCGCGTCAGGAAGGCCTTGAAGCCCTCCAGCACGCTCTCCTTCTTGTCGCTCACCAGTGAGCCCTTCGTCGTATGTGCCATGGGGACGGCGACCGGGACCACCAATCGCCTGGACACCATGGGCAACTCGCGCCCCGGCTGTCCAATCCGCCCATGCTTTCGTGTGACCAGTCTGCTCATCAGTACGACGGCTGAACGTGCGGACCGGCACAGCCCGGCTCAGCACAGCGTCACCGCCAGCCGGGAGTTGGTGCCCGCCCCCGCCAACTCGGCAGCCACATCACGCGCGACAGTCAGCAGCACCAGCGCACCGCCGTCAGCGGGGCTCTCCAGCGCCCGGGGGACGGATTCCACCCGCGCGCCCGTGGCGAGCACCCGGGCGTCCGACTCCTCGCCGCCGGGGGAGTGGGCGGCGGCGATCACATCGACCCGGTCGCCGGGGCGCAGCAGCCGGACCGTCGCCACATCCGCGATCCGCACCGGAGCCGTCACCAACCGCTCCTTCGCGGCGCCCGGTTGAGCAGCCGCCCCCGACGCACCGCCTGCCGCCGCGCGGGCCGCGGCCTCGGCGCGGTCCTCCGCTCCGGCCGCGTCACCGGGCCCGCTCGCCCCCGCCGCCGCCAGCGCGACCGCCGTCACGACCAGTCCGGCCGCGCACGCGCGCCGCTTCCGCAGCAGCGCCCTGCGCAGCCGCTGCCCGCCGCCGCCCACACGCAGCGGATCGAACGCCGGCACCCCGCACGGCGCGGGCGCGGCGACCACCGGCGCGGGCACCCGCGCGGGCGGGAGGAACGGAGGATCCGAGGGACGGGTGACGAGGGACCGGGCCGGGGAGCGAGGCGCGGAAGGGGATGAGGGCGAGGACGAGGACGAGGACGAGGACGAGAATGGGGATGGGGAACGAGGAAGGAAACGCGAAGAGGGACGGGAGGAAGTACGCGGAGGCGTACGCGAAGACGATCGGGACATGGCAACCACCACCTGCCGTGAGGAATCTCTGCTGGCGCTCCTCACGATCCACGCCCGGCCGAGATCCCGCCGAAGCCTGTGGACAACTACCCGGCTGTGGATATCTCGCTCACCCGAACGAGGCCCGTCCCAGGCGTTTACGGCAGCTCAAGCCCCGTATCGATGCCGTCCAGCGCGTGCGAGCACAGACAGTCCCGCGTCTCGCCGGCCTGGAGCCCGCCCACGGTGTCGAACAGCACCGTACGCAGCCGGTCGACGTTCGAGGCGAAGACCTTCAGCACCTCCTCGTGCGAGACCCCCTCACCCGTCTCGGCCCCCGCGTCCAGGTCGGTCACGAGCGTCAACGACGTGTAGCAGAGCCCCAGTTCACGCGCGAGCACGGCCTCGGGGTGCCCCGTCATCCCGACCACCGACCACCCCATCGACGCGTGCCACCGCGATTCGGCACGGGTCGAGAAACGCGGTCCCTCGACGACGACCAGCGTCCCGCCGTCCACCGGCTCCCAGTCACGCCCACGCGCCGCGGCGAGCGCCGTCCGGCGCCCCTCGGGGCAGTACGGGTCGGCGAGCGAGATGTGGACGACCTTCGACGCCCCGCCGCCCGGCAGCGGCACACCGTCGTAGAACGTCTGCGTGCGCGCCTTCGTACGGTCCACCAACTGGTCCGGCACGAGCAGGGTCCCCGGGCCGAACTCCTCCCGCAGTCCGCCCACCGCGCACGGGCCGAGCACCTGCCGCACGCCGACGGACCGCAGCGCCCACAGATTGGCGCGGTAGTTGATGCAGTGCGGCGCGATGTCGTGCGCGCGCCCGTGGCGCGGCAGGAACGCGACGCGCCTGCCTTCGACATCGCCCAGGAACAGCGAGTCGCTGGGCGGCCCGTAGGGGGTGTCGACGGTGACCTCGGTCACGTCTTCGAGGAATGAGTACAGGCCCGAGCCGCCGATGACGCCGATCTCCGCGGTCTCCGAGCCCTCTGCGTTCGCCTTGGTCGCCATGACGATCACCCTAGCCGGGCGTGCCCCCGCCCCGTCGTACGGGAACGCCGAGGACCCCGCCGTACCGAACGGCGGGGTCCCGGAGGAGGTATCAGAGGATCAGGCGGCGGCTGGACCGCTGGAGCCGGAGCTGCCGCTTGACGCGCCCGACTTCGAGCCGGCTGAACCGGAGCCCGACGAGGAGCCGTTCGACGACGAGCCGGACGTGGACGCGGACGTCGACGCGGCCTTGGAGTCCGACGAGGACGAGCCCGAGGACGACGACTTGTCGCCCGAACCGCCCGAGTCACCCGAGCCGTTCGACGCGCCCGCCTTGGCCGGCGTGCTGCTGGTCGACGCGCCTCGGCTGTCGTTCCGGTAGAAACCGGAGCCCTTGAAAACGATGCCGACCGCCGAGAACACCTTCTTCAGGCGTCCGTCGCACGCGGGGCACACGGTGAGGGAATCGTCGGTGAATTTCTGCACCGCCTCAAGGCCCTCGCCACAATCGGTGCACTGGTACTGATAGGTCGGCACTTGTTCCTCCTGGCACTCTCACTCAATGAGTGCTAACGACGCTCCATAGTGACGTATTCCGCTGGATCAGTCCACTGCCACCGGCACGCGGTGACCCATTCCACGCGCCGCGACGAGCCCGGACGCCTTCGGCGTGAGCCGCGAACGCAGTACGAGGAGCGTGGTCAGAGCCAGCGCCGTACCCACCAGTGGCACCACGAATCCGGCGCTCGCACCGTGCGCGTCCGCCAGCTGACCGGCCGCCGAGACCGCCCCGGCCTGGCCCAGGGCGACCGCGCCCGTCAGCCAGGTGAAGGCCTCCGTACGCGCCCCGGCCGGGACCAGCGCCTCGATCAGGGTGTAGCCACTGATCAGCGCGGGCGCGATGCAGAGCCCGACCAGCAGGCCGAGCCCGGCGAGCAGCGGCACCGAGTGCACGGCCCACAGCCCGGAGGCGGCCAGCGTCAGACCGACGTAGCCGCTGATCAGGCGGCGGCGGGGGCCGGACTTCCAGGCGATGGCACCGCAGGCGATACCGGCGAGCATGTTGCCGGCGGCGAAGACTCCGTACAGAAGACCGTTCACACCGGGGTTGCCGATCTCCTCGGCGAACGCCGTGAGCGAGACCTGCATACCGCCGAAGACCGAGCCGATACCGAGGAAGACCACGGCCAGTACGCGCACGCCGGGCACGGACAGCGCCGAAACGCGCGCGCCCCCGAAGCCCGCACCAGCCCCCACCGCGCCCGAACCGGCCGCACCAGAGCCCGAACCGGCCGTTTCGCGCCGCTGCGGCAACTTCGGCTGCGTACGGCGCTGCGCGGCGAACAGCAGCCCGCCCGCCAGCGTCAGCGCCCCCTCGGCGACCAGACCGGCCGCCGGATGCACGCCGGTGCACA
Organism: Streptomyces sp. NPDC006643; assembly: GCF_042870175.1. Taxonomy (NCBI): domain Bacteria; kingdom Bacillati; phylum Actinomycetota; class Actinomycetes; order Kitasatosporales; family Streptomycetaceae; genus Streptomyces; species Streptomyces sp. NPDC006643. The sequence goes on from NZ_JBIAHA010000005.1 coordinate 10,244, forward strand.
GCGCGGTCGCGAGGACAGGCCCGATGACGAACGTGAACTCGTCCGTGACGGACTCGAAGGCGGCGGCCGTCGGCAGCAGCCGCGCGCGCTCCTCGGAGCCGCCGAGCACGGCCGCCCAGCGGGCCCGCACCATCGGCCCCACCTGGGGGATCGAGGCGCCTGTCGGTACGGCGGCGACGAACAGCGCCCACAGGGGCGCGCCCGCCAGCGCGAGCACGATCAGCGCGGTCACGGACGCCGCGTGCAGCAGCACGCCGGGCACCAGCACCGCCCGCTGCCCGAACCGGTCGGCGAGCTTGCCGTTCTGCGGCGCGAAGAGCGCCATGGAGACACCGGTGACGGCGGCGACGATGCCCGCGCTGCCGTACGAACCGGAGGTGTGCTCGACGAGCAGGACGATGCCGATCGTCAGCATCGCGAAGGGCTGCCGCGCGGCGAAGCCGGGAAGCAGGAACGTCCAGGCGCCGGGTGTACGCAGCAACTGCCCGTACCCCGGACGGCGCGGCGGAGCCGTTCCCACGGAGGCGCCGGCGGTGGTGTCGACCGTGTCGGACACGGTCCTTGCCTTTCTGCCGCCTGGTGGCGCCCCGGACGTGCGGGGGCTGCCGAGAGCTGTCCTCTTGCGCGGAACTGCGGTAGATACCCGGGTCCACTGAAGGGGACACCACGGCCGCCATACGGTCGCGCCAGCTCTGCGTCAGGCAGAGTTGGTCGATCAAGTCGGTGCGCCACGCCACTTCGACGCGACAGGCACAGGCCTCATCGTACCCGGGAAATACCAGGAAGATCCCGGCCCGCACCTGTGATTGACGCCTCCGGGCGGCGCGGCCTTCGATTCCTCAGCCGCACCCCGCCAGCAGCCACTCGGCCGCCGACAGTCGCACCCGGCCGACAGCCACTCAGCCGGGCCCCCGCCCGATCCCGCCGACCCCGCTGCCCGGCTTCCTGATCCTGCCCGGCCCACCGCCGCCCCCCGCACCGTTCGCCGCGCTCGTCCCGTTCCCGCTTCCGCTTCCGCTCCCACTCGTCCCACTCGTCCCCAGCCAGTCGGCCAGCTTTCCGCCCTGCCCGACGGCGCGCAGCCGCCGCTCGGCCGCGTCCCGTACCGGATCGGTCGCGACGACCAGCAGTTCGTCCCCCCGCCGCAGCACGGTGGACGGCCCCGGCACGAAGCTCTTGTCCTCCCGTACGACCAGCGTGACCGCCGACCCGGGCGGCAGCCGCAGCTCGCCGACCTCCACGCCGTGCATCTTCGACCGGTCCGGGATGGCCACGGAGAGCAGATGACCGCGCAGCCGCTCCAGCGGCGCCGACTCGACCCCCAGGTCGGCCGCCTCCGAGGGATCCCCGAGGTGCAGGGTCCTGGCGACCCAGGGCAGCGTCGGCCCCTGCACGAGCGTGTAGACGACGACCAGCACGAAGACGATGTTGAAGATCCGGTGGCTGCCCTCGATCCCCGAGACCATCGGGATGGTCGCCATGACGATGGGTACGGCGCCACGCAGCCCCGCCCACGACATCAGCGCCTTCTCCTGCCAGGGGATACGGAACGGCGCGAGGCTGACCAGCACGGACAGGGGCCGCGCCACGGCGGTCAGCACCAGACCCACTATGACCGCCGGCAGGAAGTCGTCGCCCAGCTCGTGCGGCGTCACCAGCAGTCCCAGCAGTACGAACATGCCGATCTGCGCCAGCCAGCCGAGCCCCTCCGCGAAACCACGGGTGGCGGGCGCGTGCGGCAGCTTGGAGTTCCCCAGCAGCATGGACGCCAGATACACCGCGAGGAACCCGCTGCCGTGGGCCATCGCCCCGGCCGCGTACGCGACGACGGCGATGGCCATCACGGCGATCGGATAGAGACCGGAGGCCGGCAGCGCCACATGCCGGAGCCCGAAGGCGCCCAGCCAGCCGACCGCGATCCCGATGGCGGCGCCGATGGCCAGCTCCAGAAGGATCTCGCCGACCAGTACGTACCAGTGCTCCACCGGTCCGACGGTCGACAGCGCCACGACCATGATCACCACGGGGGCGTCGTTGAAGCCCGACTCCGCCTCCAGCGCGCCCGTCACCCTCGACGGCAGCGGAATCTTCCTCAGTACGGAGAAGACGGCGGCGGCGTCCGTGGAGGAGACGACGGCGCCGATGATCAGCGCCTGCCGCCAGTCCAGACCGACGAGATAGTGCGCGGCGGTCGCGGTGACGCCGACGCTCACGGCGACACCGACGGTCGACAGCGCGACGGCGGCCGGCAGCGCGGGCTTGGCCTCTTTCCACTTGGCGGCGAGACCGCCCTCGGCGAGGATCACGACCAGGGCGGCGTAGCCGATCACCTGCGTCAGCTCGGCGTTGTCGAACTTGACGTTGAAGATGCCGTCCTGGCCTATGACGACGCCGATCCCGAGGTAGAGCAGCAGGCTGGGCAGCCCGCTCCGGGACGAGATCCGTACCGCGGCGACGGCGATCAGCAGCACGAGCGAGCAGATGAGCAGGAGTTCATTGAGCTGGTGGACAGTCAGCGGCCGATCCTTCCCCTCGCGCACACCGGATCGTTTCTCCGGCAGTCGGCACTTCGTTACCTTACCTAATCTTTAACGTTTTCTTGACGCGATCGATCGTTCGTGCGATCGATCCCGTGATTTCCTGTGTGATCGTCCGAGGAGTCCCGTCGGGCCGCGGTCCGGGTGTCCGCGGGGTCGTAGTGGTGACACCGCGTCGGGACGGGTGAAGCGCTGCGCCTATGGTTGCTCCAGCATTCCAGGACCACCCTGCCCCTCGAAGGACAGCGATGCCCGCCAACTCAACGCCCCCCGCCACCAAAAAGAAGGGGCGACGCGCCCGCTTTGTCGTGATCGTCCTGGTGTTGGCGCTGGTAGCAGGCGTTGGCTACGGCGCCTACTGGGGTGTGAGCACCGTGCGCGCCTCCCTCCCGCAGACCACCGGCACGATCAAACTGCCGGGTCTCGACGGCCAGGTCGAGGTCAAGCGCGACAGTTACGGCGTCCCGCAGATCTACGCGAACACCGACCGGGACCTGTTCCGCGCGCAGGGCTACGTCCAGGCGCAGGACCGCTTCTGGGAGATGGACGTCCGGCGCCACATGACCTCCGGCCGGCTCTCCGAGATGTTCGGCAAGGAGCAGGTGGCGACGGACGAGTTCCTGCGCACGCTGGGCTGGCGGCAGGTGGCCCAGGAGGAGTACGACGACAAGCTGGACGACGAGACGAAGAAGAACCTCCAGTCGTACGCGGAGGGCGTCAACGACTACCTCAAGGGCCGCGACGGCAAGGACATCTCCGTCGAGTACGCCGCGCTGGGCTTCGTCAACGACTACAAGCCCGCGAAGTGGACCCCCGTCGACTCGGTCGCCTGGCTGAAGGCGATGGCGTGGGACCTGCGCTCCAACATGCAGGACGAGATCGACCGTTCACTGCTCACGAGCAGGATGGACGAGAAGCAGATCAAGGACCTGTATCCGTCGTATCCGTACGACAGGAACCAGCCGATCGTCACCGAGGGCGCGGTCGACCCGCTCGCGGAGGAGTTCGACCCCGAGGCCGAACCGGGCGACGCGACAGGCGACGGTACGGGCACGGGCACGGGCACCGGGACAGGTACGGGTACGGGTACGGGTACAGGAACCGGCACCGGCACCGGCACAGGCGCCGGTACGGGCATAGGAACCGGCACCGGCACCGACCCCGGCGGCGCTGTCGAGGGCCTGGAGTCCCAGCTCGACGCCCTCTCCGGCACCCTCGACGCGATCCCGGCCCTCCTCGGCCCCAGCGGCAGCGGCATCGGCTCCAACTCGTGGGTCATCTCCGGCAAGTACACGACGACCGGCAAGCCGCTGCTCGCCAACGATCCGCACCTGGCGCCCCAACTGCCCTCCGTCTGGTACCAGATGGGCCTGCACTGCCGCAGCTCCACCAAGGACTGCCAGTACGACGTGGCCGGTTACACTTTCGCCGGTATGCCGGGCGTCATCATCGGCCACAACGAGGACATCGCCTGGGGCATGACCAACCTCGGCGCCGACGTGACCGACCTGTATCTGGAGAAGGTCAGCGGCGACACCTACCAGTACGGAAACGAACAGAAGAAGTTCAAGACCCGTAAGGAAACGATCAAGGTCGCCGGGGGCAAGAGCCAGACCATCACCGTCCGCGAGACCGGACACGGCCCCGTGGTCTCCGACCGCGACAGCGAGCTGCGTACGGTCGGCGACAAGGCCCCCGTCAACAACGCGGCCCCCGACCGCGGCGAGGGATACGCGGTCTCCCTCCAGTGGACCGCCCTCCAGCCCGGCAAGTCCATGGACGCGGTCTTCGCGCTCAACAAGGCCAAGAACTTCCCGGAGTTCCGCAAGGCGGCCGAGAACTTCGAGGTCCCCTCGCAGAACCTCGTCTACGCGGACGCGAAGGGCACCATCGGCTACCAGGCGCCCGGCCGGATCCCGATCCGCGCCGAGGGCGACGGCTCGATGCCGGCCCCCGGCTGGGACCCGAAGTACCGCTGGGAGAGCTACATCCCCTTCGACGAGCTTCCTTACGAGGAGAACCCGGAACGCGGCTACATCGTCACCGCCAACCAGGCCGTGATCGACAAGGCCGACTACCCGTACCCGCTGACCGAGGACTGGGGGTACGGCGCCCGCAGCCAGCGGATCAACGACCTCATCAAGTCGAAGATCAAGGACGGCGGCAAGATCTCCACCGACGACATGCGCACGATGCAGACCGACAACCGCAGCGAGATCGCCACGCTGCTCATGCCGTACCTGCTGAAGGTCGACGTCTCGGACCCCTCCATCCGGGAGGCCCAGAAGCTCCTCGAAGGCTGGGACGGCTCCCAGGAGCCGGACTCGGCGGCGGCGGCGTACTTCAACGCGGTCTGGCGCAACGTCCTCAAACTCGCCTTCGGGAACAAGCTTCCCAAGGAGATGCGCGTCGAGGGGGAGTGCCTCAACGTGCGCCCCGCCGACAGCACGGGCCCGGCCGACGACCTCGAAGAGCTGGTACGGGAGTGCGGCAAGCGCTCCGCCGACTCGGCGCAGCCCGACGGCGGGGACCGCTGGTTCGAGATCACCCGCAAGATCCTCAAGGACGAGGACAACGAGTGGTGGCAGGCGCCGAAGACCCGTCTCCAGGGCGCCGCCAAGACCCGTGACCAACTCCTGCTGCGCGCCCTCACGGACGCGCGCTGGGAGTTGACCGCCGAGCTGGGCAAGGACGTCTCCAGCTGGAGCTGGGGCCGGCTGCACCAGCTGAACCTCAAGAACCAGACCCTCGGTACGGAGGGTCCCGGCATCGTGCAGACCCTGCTCAACCGCGGCCCGTGGAACCTGGGCGGCGGCGAGGCCACGGTCAACGCCACCGGCTGGAACGCGGCCGGCGGCTACGAGGTCATGTGGGTGCCGTCGATGCGGATGGTGATCAACGTCGACGACTGGGACAAGTCCCGCTGGATCAATCTGACGGGCGCCTCGGGGCACGCGTACAGCCCGAACTACACCGATCAGACGGAGAAATGGGCCAAGGGCGAGCTGCTCGACTGGCCGTTCAGCAGCAGGGCCGTGGAGGAGAACACGGGGGACACCCTGACGCTCGCGCCGTAGGCGGAGCACCCGCCGCGGGGCCGTGAGGCCCGCGGCGGGGGCTCACAGGCTCTCGAAGCGCTTGGTCCCGCCCGGAGTCACCACCACGTGCACGGGGCGGTCGTGCGGTTCCTCCGGGACCCGCTCGACCACCTCGTGGTCGTACAGCAGCACCGCGAGCGCGGCCCCCGCGCCCGCCCGCTCCAGCCGGCCCAGTACCCGGTCGTACGACCCCCCGCCCCGCCCCAGCCGCATCCCGCGCCCGTCCACGGCGAGCCCGGGAAGCAGCACCACCCGCGCCTGGAGCACCGCGTCCACGCCCAGCCGCGCGCCGTCCGGCTCCAGCAGCCCGCGCCCCGCGGGCACCAGCCGCTCCGCCCCCTCGTACGCCGCCCAGTCCAGGTCGTTGTCCGGCAACAGCACCGGCAGGAGGACCCGCACCCCCCGCTCCCGCAGCGCGTCGAGCAGTGCCCGCGTGCCGGGCTCGCGTCCTACGGAGACGTACGCGGCGACGGTCCCGGCGTCCGCGATCTCGGGCAGCTCCAGTGCCCGCCGCGCGAGAACCGCGGAGGCGTTCCGCGCGTCCTTCTCGGACAGCAGGCGCCGCGCGGCAAGGAGTTCCCGCCGACGAGCGGCCTTTCCTGACATGTCGTAATTCACTGGGCTTCGCAAATCTCTCGTATGCGTATGTATGGAGGGAAAGTTAACCGGAGCCACATCTTCCCCTCATCCGTGGCGGATATGGTTCTCACCATGACTCAGTCGCCCCCCAGGATCAGCAAGGCTGTCATCCCCGCCGCCGGCCTCGGCACACGTTTCCTGCCTGTCACCAAGGCCACTCCCAAGGAGATGCTGCCGGTCGTCGACAAGCCCGCGATCCAGTACGTGGTCGAGGAAGCCGTGATGGCAGGGCTCTCCGACGTTCTCATGGTCACCGGACGCAACAAGCGTCCCCTGGAAGACCACTTCGACCGCAATTACGAGCTGGAGGAGGCGCTCTCCCGCAAGGGAGACACCGAACGTCTCGCCAAGGTCCAGGAGTCCAGCGACCTGGCGACGATGCACTACGTCCGCCAGGGCGACCCCAAGGGCCTCGGCCACGCCGTCCTGTGCGCCGCCCCGCACGTCGGCGACCAGCCCTTCGCGGTCCTCCTCGGCGACGACCTGATCGACCCGCGCGACCCGCTGCTGTCCCGCATGGTCGAGATCCAGGAGAGCGAGGGCGGCAGCGTCATCGCGCTGATGGAGGTCGAGCCCGACCAGATCCATCTGTACGGATGCGCCGCCGTCGAGCCCACCGCCTACAGCGACGTGGTCAAGGTGCACGACCTGGTCGAGAAGCCCGACCGGGCGGACGCGCCCAGCAACTACGCCATCATCGGCCGCTACGTGCTCGACCCCGCGGTCTTCGAGATACTGCGCCAGACCGAGCCCGGCCGCGGGGGTGAGATCCAGCTCACCGACGCGCTCCAGCAGCTGTCCGCGGACGAGAAGGTCGGCGGCCCGGTCCACGGAGTCGTCTTCAAGGGACGCCGCTATGACACGGGTGACCGCGGCGACTATCTGCGTGCCATTGTCAGACTCGCGTGCGAACGTGAGGACCTGGGACCGGACTTCCGGGCCTGGCTGCGCAGTTACGTCAACGAGGAGATGTAGCACCTTGAGCGGTACGGCCACACCGGCACCGACGTCCGTCGCGGGCCAAGGACGGCTCTGGACGGTGGACGAGCACCTGGCGGACATCCTCGCCACGGTCCGCGCGCTCGACCCGATCGAGCTGCAACTGCCCGACGCCCAGGGCTGCGTCCTCGTCGAGGACGTCACGGTGCCGGTGGCCCTGCCGCCGTTCGACAACAGCTCCATGGACGGTTACGCGGTCCGTACGGCCGACGTGTCGGGCGCCGACGAGGAGTTCCCCGCCGTCCTGACCGTCATCGGCGACGTCGCGGCCGGCGGCGACTCGCTGCCCCGCGTCGGCCCCGGCCAGGCCGCCCGGATCATGACGGGGGCGCCGCTCCCGCCGGGCGCCGAGGCCGTCGTCCCCGTCGAATGGACCGACGGCGGTACGGGCGGCGGAGCCGCCACCTCCATGCGGCCGGCGGGCTCCGCGCCCGAGGGCGCGAGCGGCGAGGTCAGGGTGTACCGCCCCGTCGAGCCCCGCGCCCACGTCCGCGCGCGCGGCAGCGACGTCCAGGCCGGGGATCTCGCCCTGGAGGCCGGGACGATCCTGGGCCCGCCGCAGATCGGCCTGCTGTCGGCCATCGGCCGCGCCACGGTCCGGGTCCACCCGCGCCCACGCGTGGTCGTCCTGTCGACCGGCAGTGAACTGGTCCAGCCGGGCGAGCCGTTGGGCCAGGGCCAGATCTACGACTCGAACAGCTTCGCGCTCACCGCCGCCGCCCGCGACGCGGGCGCCATCGCCTACCGGGTCGGCGCGGTCACCGACGACGCGGAGGTCCTGCGCGCCGCCATCGAGGACCAGTTGATCCGCGCGGATGTGATCGTGACGACCGGCGGCGTCAGCGTCGGGGCGTACGACGTGGTCAAGGAGGCGCTGTCCTCCGTAGGAGACGAGGACGAGCCGGGCAGCGGCATCGACTTCCGTACGCTCGCGATGCAGCCGGGCAAGCCCCAGGGCTTCGGCTCCATCGGCCCCGACCACACCCCGCTGCTCGCCCTCCCCGGCAATCCCGTCTCGTCGTACGTTTCCTTCGAGTTGTTCGTACGCCCCGCGATCCGCGCGCTGATGGGCCGCCAGGACGTCCACCGCCCGACGGTCCGCGCGATCCTCGCGGCCGACAAGGCGCTGACGTCCCCGGCCGGCCGGCGCCAGTTCCTGCGGGGCACGTACGACGCCGAGACGGGCTCCGCCGCCCCCGTCGGCGGCGCCGGATCCCATCTCGTCGCCGCCCTCGCGCACGCCGACGCGCTGATCGTGGTCCCCGAGGACACCACCTCGGTGGAGCCCGGAAGCGAGGTCGACGTGGTGCTGCTCGGCTGACGCCCGCCGGGTGGCGGTAGCGTGTCCTGCCTAACAGGCCCCGCCGGGCCCGGACCGGGAGCGCCACAGCGATGACTGCGTTTTCCCGGGGGGAGACCCCCGGACCTTCTCGACCAGGCCGACTGACGCATATCGACGAGGCGGGCGCGGCCCGCATGGTCGACGTCTCAGCCAAGGAGGTCACGGCGCGCACCGCGAGCGCGAGCGGCCGGGTGCTGGTGTCGCCGCACGTGGTCGAACTGCTGCGCGGCGACGGCGTCCCCAAGGGAGACGCCCTGGCCACCGCCCGTATCGCGGGCATCATGGGCGCGAAACGGACCCCGGACCTGATCCCGCTCTGCCATCCGCTGGCGGTCTCCGGCGTCACGCTCGACCTCGCCGTCGCGGACGACGCGGTGGAGATCCTGGCCACGGTCAGGACGACGGACCGCACGGGCGTGGAGATGGAGGCCCTGACCGCGGTCTCGGTCGCGGCGCTGACGGTGGTCGACATGGTGAAGGCCGTCGACAAGGGCGCGGTCATCACGGACGTGCGGGTCGAGGAGAAGACCGGCGGCCGGTCCGGCCACTGGACCCGCCGGGCACCGGGCGGACCCGAACATCCCGACGGGACAGCGGAGAGGGGCACGGCATGAGCGATCCCGCCGACAGCGGCACGGCGGCCCCCGCGCCTCGGGCGCGGCGGCCGTACCGCGCGCTGGTCGTCACCGCGTCCAACCGCGCGGCGGCCGGTGTGTACGCGGACACCGGAGGCCCGATCATCGCGGGCGCCCTGACAGAACTGGGCTTCTCCGTCGAGGGACCGCTGGTCGTGCCCGACGGGGACCCGGTCGAGCGGGCACTGCGTGAGGGGGTGGCCGCCTCGTACGCCGTCATCCTGACCACGGGCGGCACCGGCGTCTCGCCCACCGACCGAACCCCCGAGGCCACCCGCCGCGTCCTGGAGATGGAGATCCCCGGTATCCCCGAGGCGATCCGCGCCGAGGGCGCCCGCAAGGTCCCCACCGCCGCGCTCTCGCGGGGGGTCGCCGGCGTCGCGGGCCGGACCCTGATCGTGAATCTGCCGGGATCCTCCGGGGGTGTACGGGACGGGCTCGCCGTCCTCGACCGGCTGCTCGTCCACGCCGTCGACCAGATCCACGGCGGCGACCACCCCCGTACCGACGGATGAACCCCTTCTGGCCCGTGGCACTGGTGGACGGCGATGTGGTCCTCCGCCCCATAAAGATGCGCGACCAGCGGGCCTGGCGCGAGGTGAACCGGCGCAACCGCGAGTGGCTGCGTCCTTGGGAGGCGACGATCCCGCCGCCTCCCCCCGGCGCGCCGGTCGCCCAGCGCCCCACGTACCGGCAGATGGTCCGTCATCTGCGCGCGGAGGCGAACGCGGGGCGGATGCTGCCGTTCGTGATCGAGTACCAGGGGCGCCTGGTCGGCCAGTTGACGGTGGCCGGGATCACCTGGGGCTCCATGTGTTCGGGGCATGTCGGCTACTGGGTGGACCGGGACGTCGCGGGGCGCGGTGTCATGCCGACGGCCGTGGCACTCGCCGTCGACCACTGTTTCCGTATGGTCGGGATGCACCGGATCGAGGTCTGCATTCGCCCCGAGAACGGGCCGAGCCGCCGCGTCGTGGAGAAACTCGGATTCCGCGAGGAAGGCACCCGGCCCCGTTATCTGCACATCGACGGAGCCTGGCGGGACCATCTGGTCTTCGCGCTCACGGCCGAGGAAGTGCCGGAAGGACTTCTGTACCGCTGGCACCAGGCGCGACCTGGTACTCCCCAGAAATAAAACAAGCGTTCGAAATGAATCGCCATCCGACCATCAGGCGATCCGAACAATCACAAAAAAAGTCAGTGATATCAGCCAGATCGTGCGACACACCGGCTCAATTGGCGGATCCCCTCGCGCGAACACCTCTACGGTGTGAACCGTGAGCAGCAGCGGCCTCATTTACGCAGTCATCGTCGGGGCTTGGGCCGCCTACTTGGTACCGATGTGGCTCCGCAGGCAGGACGAGCTGAACGAAGCCCGTCCGACGGAACGCTTCAGCACCGCCATCCGGCTGCTGTCCGGACGGGCGGCGATGGAGCGCCGGTACGCCAAGGAGTTGCAGGACCGCACCACCGAGGAGGCCGGGCCCGACGGCGCACCGGACGTCGCGGCGGAGCCGACAAGCTCCGTCGACGTCCGGTCCTTCTCCGCGCCCGCGGCCCATACCGAGGCCCGCCTGGAGATCCCGGCACCCGCCCCGGTCCCGGCGCCGGAGCGCCGCCCGCGCCCCTCGGGCGCCGCGGCCGAACGCGCCCGCCGCGCCCAGCGCTCCCAGGTCCTGGCCCGCCGCCGGCGCACCACCGTCGTCCTCTTCCTCGCCTTCACGACCGGCGCGGTCTTCGCCGGCGTCCAGGGACTCGCCTTCCTGTGGGCACCGGCCGTCCCCGCCGTGCTCCTCAGCGCGTACATCGTGCATCTGCGCGCCCAGGAACGGCGCCGGTTCGTCTTCACCATGGACCGCCGCCGGGCCGAGATCGCCGCACAGCGACTGCGCGAGAACCGCCCCCGCCACCACAAGTCCTCCCCGTCGGCCGACCCGGACGAGCAGCCCGAACCCCGCCCCGCCCCGGGGCCGTCCCCGCAGGAGGCGGGCCGCCGCGCCCTGGTCGAGCAGACGGATCACGCGGAGTGGGTCGACCAGCAGCGCGAGCGCGGCCCGGCCCGCGGCGACAGCTGGGAGCCGGTCCCGGTCCCCCTCCCGACGTATGTGACGGCGCCGGTCGCCCCGCGTGCCACGGGCGGCGTGAACGTCAGCGACCCGGAGACCTGGAGCGCGGCCCGCTCCTCCACGGCGGAGCCCACCCCCGCCGAACCGCCCGCGGCCGAGCCCCCGGCACCGCAGCGCCCCCGCGACCGCGGCCTCGGCCGCACCCCCCTGTTCGACCAGTTCGACGAGGACGACCGCCCCCGCGCCGCCAACGAGTGACCAGCGAGGAACGGATTTCCAAGCAGCCCGACGGGGGTGCTAAAGTTTCATTCGTCGCAAGGGCCTGTGGCGCAGTCTGGTAGCGCACCTCGTTCGCATCGAGGGGGTCTGGGGTTCAAATCCCCACAGGTCCACCGCGTTCACGAGATCCCGTCCGATCATCACGATCGGGCGGGATCTTCGTTTGCCGCCGGATCTCGTCCGCGACTGTCCGTCAGGATTCCGCCGTCGCCGGTTCGCCGGGGCCGGCCCACACCCGGCAGGAGACGGCCACCACCAGGGGCCAGATGGCCTGGACGACGGTCACCACGCGCTCCGCGAGGCCCGGTGCCTTCCCGCTCTGGAGCTCGAACACGAACCACAGCGCGCACAGGCACATCAGCACGCTCGCCACGACCGACACCTTGAACCGCAGACCCCACGGCACCGGCCGCCGCCGGCGGCTCGCGGCCAGCGCGGGCCAGATCGCGAGAAGGACGAAGCCGATGGCGGCCACCACCCCGTGGCCCAGCGCCCCGCCCCGCAGCGGCGCCGGGACCAGCGTCAGGGCCATCGCCGCGACCCCGCCGCCGGCCAGGGCGAGGCGGCCGGGGAGCGCCGCCTCGCGCAGGCCGTGGGCCGTGGCGATGTAGCAGGCTCCGAGCACGATCAGTATTCCGGTCATCAGCCAGTAGCCGCGGGCGCCGTAGGACGCCAGGATGCTGAGGGTTTCCACCGCGGGGTTGTAGGCCGGTCCTTGCAGCACTTGCGCGATCGCCGAGGCACCGACCAGGAGCACAGGGGCGCAGCTCGCGGAGAGCAGCACCCACCAGGGGGCACGTCGCATCAGGCCACCGTAAACAGCGCCCGCCGTCCCTCCCCGATGACACACCATCACCTGAACCAACCCGATCCCGCCCCCGTGCCTCCTGTACGAGATCCGCGGCCCAGGCCGCCACCCCCCACAGGAGAATCGTCATGGCCACAGCGCCCCCACCACAGCCGGAACCGCAGGCGGCGACGAGCGGCGGCCCGCAGGGCAAGGACAACTGGCTCGCGCGCATGGCGCTGCGTTTCACCGCGTTCACGGAGAAGTGGCTGCCCGACGCGCTCGGGTTCGTCCTCGTCGGTACGTTCGCGGTCTTCGCGCTCGGACTCGCCACCGGGGAGGGGCTGTACGGGCGGCCCGCCGACCCCGCCGACACCGCCGGGTTCGGGCTGGTGGACGCGTGGGGGCAGGGCTTCTGGTCGCTCATCACCTTCACGCTCCAGATGGTGATGATCATTATCGCCGGGTACGCGGTGGCCGTCTCCCCGCCGATGAGCCGGCTGATCGCCAGGATCGCGCGCGTGCCCCGTACCCCGCGCGGCGCCATCGCGTTCACGGCCGCCGTCGCGATGGGGACCTCGTACCTCAACTGGGCGTTCAGTCTCATCTTCACCGCGATCCTCGCCAAGGAGATAGCCCGCCGGGTCCAGGGCGTGGACTACCGGGCGCTCGGCGCGATGGCCTTCCTCGGGCTCGGGACCGTCTGGGCACAGGGCCTGTCCGGGTCCGCCGCGCTCCAGGTCGCCAGTGAGGCGTCGAGTCCGCCCGCGGTCCAGGAGGTCATCGCGGACGGGCGCGGCGGCGACGGGCTCATCCCGCTCACCGAGACCATCTTCCTGTGGCAGGGCATGGTCGCCACGGCGATCATCTTCGTCATCGCGGTCGTCATGGCCTGGTTCCTCTCCCCGTCCCCCGAGCGCGCGAGGACCGCGGAGCAGCTGGGTATCGAGCTGGGCCCGAGCGTCGCCGAGAAGCGGACGGAGACCCGGCGCGGCCGGCCGGGGGAGTGGATCGAGTACAGCCCCGTCTTCGCGATCCTGCTGTTCGCGCTCGGCGCCTGGTATCTCGTACGGCACTTCGCCCTCGCCGAGGGCGACCCGCTCAACGCGCTCGACCTCAACACCGTCAACCTCATCCTGATCCTGCTGGCCCTGATCCTGCACTGGCGCCCCGTCCGGCTCGCCCAGGCGGTCAAGGAGGGCACGCCAGCCGCGTCCGGCGTGCTGCTCCAATTCCCCCTCTACGGCGGCATCTTCGGGATGATCGCCTTCACCGGGCTGAGCAAGACCATCGCCGGCTGGCTGGTCTCGGTGTCGAACGAGTTCTTCTATCCCGCCTTCATCGGGATCTACAGCATGGTTCTCGGCGTCTTCGTGCCCAGCGGCGGCAGCAAGTGGGTCATCGAGGCGCCGTACGTCCTGGAGGCGGCCAACCAGCTCCAGGTGAACCAGGGCTGGATCGTCGTCGTGTACGACCTCGGCGAGGCCAGCGCCAACCTGCTCCAGCCGTTCTGGATGCTGCCCACGCTGACGATCCTCGGGCTCAAGGCGCGCGACATCATGGGGTACACCTTCGCCATGTTCCTCGCCTGTTTCCCGGCGGTGCTGATCCTGGTGACGCTCTTCGCCCGTACGCTTCCCTTCCCGTAGACAAGAGGGACGGGTCTCGGAGGGAGCGGTCGGCGTGCGGCACATCGACGTGGCGGAGCGACGGGCACGGCTCGGCGTACGGCACCGGCTGGCGGTCGCCGCCCGCGCGGACGGTCCCGTCGAGGTGGCACGCGCCCTCGTGGCGCTGCACAGCACCGACCCGTCCTCCGTGTACGTCGCCGTCTGGGCGCGGACGAACGGCGGTGCGGTACGGGACGTGGAACGCGCCCTGTACGAGGACCGCTCCCTCATCCGGCTCCTCGGTATGCGCCGTACCGTCTTCGTCACCTCCCTCGACGTGGCCCCCGTCGTGCAGGCCGCCTGCTCGCACGCGGTGGCCGTGCGCGAACGCCGCAAGCTCCTCGGGTTCCTGGCCGCGTCGGGGGTCGCGGACGACGAGGCGGGCGTACGGGAGTGGCTGGCGGAGACCGAGGACATCGCCGTGCGCGCGCTCGCCGCGCGCGGGGAGTCCACGGCCGCCGAACTCGCGGGCGACGACCCCCGCCTCAGTACGGAGGTGGTGCTCTCGCCCGGCAAGCACTACGAGGGCACCCAGAAGGTCGCGAGCAGGCTGCTGCTCCTGCTCGCCGCCGAGGGCCGGGTGGTACGCGGCCGGCCGCGCGGCTCGTGGACCTCGCACCAGTACCGGTGGGCGCCGCTGACCGACTGGTCCCCGGACGGCCTCGCGCCGTGGGACACCCACCGCGCGGAAGAGGAGTTGGCCCGGCGCTGGCTACGGGTGTTCGGCCCGGCCACGGCGGACGATCTGCGCTGGTGGGCGGGGTGGACGAAGACCCAGGTCAAGCGGGTACTGACCGAACTGAAGCCGGTCGAGGCCGATCTCGGCGGCGGTGCGACGGGACTGCTGCTGCCCGACGACCTGGAGCCGACCGCCGCGCCGGAGCCGTGGGCCGCGCTGCTGCCGGCGCTCGACTCCACGCCGATGGGCTGGCACGACCGCGACTGGTTCCTCGGCGAGCACGGCCCCCGCCTCTTCGACACGGCCGGGAACATCGGCCCCTCGCTGTGGTGGGACGGCCGGATCGTCGGCGGCTGGGCGCAGGACGGCGGCGGCGAGATCGTGTGCCGCTTCCTGGAGGACGTCGGCGCGGACGCGAAGGCGGCCGTACGCCGCGAGGCCGAGCGCCTCGCCGAACCTCTGGGTGAGGTCCGGCTGAGCCCCCGTACCCGCGGTCGCACCTGGCTGGAGGACGAACTGGCGGGCCGGGGACGGGGTTAGGGCGTGCCCGGAAAGCCCTGTCCGGCCCGCGACGCCCGGCACGGAGTCTCCCCGCGGGCGGACGACGTCACTTTCAGAGCACCCCCTAGACGCCCTCCTTGGGAGGACGGCCCAGTGCCAGGCTCAGTGCCGCGCTGAGCAGCAGCGCCGCCGTCGCCGTCAGGACGCTGGCCGTCAGCGCCGTCGCGTACGCCTCGCCGCTCCCGTCCCCGTCCACCGCGGTGAAGAAGATCGTGCCCATGCCGGCCACCCCCAGCGCCGCCCCGAACTGCTGGCTGGTGCTGTAGATGCCCGACGCCGAACCGGCGTGCTCGGGCGGCACGGTCGAGAAGAACAGGGTGCTGAGCGTCGGCATGACGAGGTTCATGGCGATGCCGATCGCGGCCAGACCCGGCACCAGTGCCCAACTGTCCGCGCTCCCCGGCGCCGCGGACCCGGACGGTGCCCCGTACAGCACACCCAGCGTGCCCGCGACGGCCAGCAGGCATCCGGTCACCACCACCGAGCGGCCGAACCGGACGATGAGGCGCCCCACGAAGCCCGCCATGGCCAGACCGCCCGCCGAGAACGCGATGGTCAGCACACCGGCGTCCAGCGCCGAGTAGTGGTGCCCGTTCTGGAGCCACAGCACGAACACCAGCAGGAAGCCGGTGAACGCCGCGAAGGCCACCAACTGCACGGCCAGCGCGGTCACGACCAGCCGGTTGCGGAACAGCTCCATCGGCAGCAGTGCCCCCGCCCGCCAGGCCGGCCTGCGGTGTTCGGCGAACGCCAGGCCGAGCACCGCGAGGACGCCCGCGACCAGGCAGATCCAGATCCACGCGGGCCAGCCGAACGTACGGCCCTCCATCAGCGGGAACACCATCGCGACCAGCCCGGCGGTGAGCACCCCGGTCGACAGCCAGCGGGGCCGCGCGCTGCCCGGCACCCTGCTCTCCGGCACCAGCCAGACCCCGAGCGCCACGAGCGCGGCGGCGGCCGGCACGGTGATCAGGAAGACCGCGCGCCAGCCGAACCCGGCGACGTCCGCGCCGATCAGGACACCGCCGAGCAGCAGCCCGCCGGCCTGGGCGAGCCCGGCGACGATGCCGAACGTGCCGAAGACCGTGGCCCGTTCGCGGCCCTGGAAGAGTGTGAACAGGATGCTCATCACCTGTGGCGCGAGCGCGGCGGCGGCCAGCCCCTGCGCGGCGCGGGCGGCGATCAGCTCCTCCGGGCCGTCCGCGAAGCCGCTCCACAGTCCGGTGAGGCCGAAGGCGACGATCCCCAGCAGGAAGACCCGTTTGCGGCCCCAGAGGTCGCCGGCCCGCGCGAAGGTGATCAGCGCGGCGGCGAAGGCCAGCAGATACGACGCGGAGATCCACTCCAGCTGGGTCGAACTCGCGTCGAGATCACGCTGGATGGCGGGCAGCGCGACGTTGACGATCGTGACGTTCAGCAGGTCCAGCATGAAGGCCAGGATCAGGACGACCATGGCCGCCCAGCGCCGTGGGTACGGCGCCTGCCCGGTGCCGCCCGCGCCCCCACCCCGGTCCTCGCCCTTCCCCTCGCCTTCGGGTCCCTCCGGTCCCTCGGGCCGTACGGCCAGTTTCTCGGCGGTCATGACTGCCCCCCTGGTTGTCCGGCCCGGTGGTTGTCCGGTCCGGCGGCGTAAAATGGCAGCGCGGCGAGAGACTCGCCGAGTCGACTATGTCGTCAGGGCGAGTAAGTCGCGCAGACGACAGATTAGGCATGGAGGCCGTCGATGACAAACCCGTCAGCCGCGCTGTGCGACCGCATGCAGACCGCGGCGCTCCGGCACGCGGCGGCGTCCGCGCGGTTCGACCACGAGGTGGGCGCCCAGGCGGGCGTGACTCTCAGCACCTGGGAGGCGAACTTCGTCAATCTGCTGAGGCTGCACGGCCCGCTCAGCCCCGGACAGCTGGGCAAGCTCGCCGGGATCGGCTCATCGGGGACCATCACCGGCGTCATCGACCGCCTGGAGCAGGTCGGTTACGTCACCCGGGCCCGCTGCCGGGACGACCGCCGCCGGGTGATCGTGTCGCTGAACACCGAGTGGCTGGAGCGGGAGGACGCCCCCCGGCTCAAGCGGCTGCGCGCGCTGCTCGCCGACTACGACGAGGCGCAGCTCACCACGATCGCGGAGTTCCTCACGCGTCTCGCGGACGTGGAGACCGAGGCGGCGGGCGCCGTCGCGTAACGACGCGCACCCGTCCGACCGGCGTGCTCAGTGGCCTCCAGCGAACGCGCACGGCATCGAGCGGACCCGGTTGTCGAAGTTCGACGGCACCAGCACCGGCGCGCCCACGGTGCGCAGTTCGGGCGACCTGGTCAGCAACTCCCGGAACAGCGCCTTCATCTCCTGCTTCGCCAGGAACGTGCCCAGGCAGTAGTGCGGCCCGCCGCCCCCGTACCCCACATGCGGGTTGGGGCTGCGGGTGATGTCGAAGCGGTCCGGGTCGGTGAAGACCGCCTCGTCGCGGTTGGCGGAGGCGTAGAACAGCACCACCCGGTCGCCCCGCCGGAAGTCGTGCCCGTTCAGCCGGTGGTCCTGGGTGAGCCTGCGCCGGAACTGGATGATCGGTGTCGAGTGGCGCACGATCTCCTCGACGGCGCCGTCCGCGTACCGGTCGAAGTCGTCGAGCAGCAGGGCCCGCTGCTCGGGATGGTCGGTCAGCAGCGACATGCCGTGCGCGATGGCGTTCCGCGTGGTCTCCACACCGGCGACCATCAACAGCGAGAAGAACGAACCGAGTTGGCGGCCGTTCAGCGACTGGCCGTCGATGTCGGCGTTCACGAGCGCGGAGATGAGATCCCCCGTCGGATTCCTGCGCCGCTGCCGCCCGAGGTCCGCGACCATTCCCTGCATGGACGCCAGTGCGCGAAGTCCCTTTCCGGGGACGCGAATTCGCTGCCGTACCGTGCGCGCCACCCCTGTTTCGACGGACGCCCGATTCACTTGCGCGAGGATCGAGGGGCGTTCCTTCTCGGGGATACCCATCAGATTGCAGATGATTTCGAACGGCATACGCGAAGCGACCGCGGTGACGAAATCCGCCGGACGCTCCCTGAGCATGTCGTCCACAATGCGGGTCGCCACCGAGCGGACATCTTCCTCCGTCGCGGCGAGAATTCGGGGAGTGAAGGCACGGGAGACGATACGGCGCAGCTGCGTGTGCTGCGGCTCGTCGAGATTGACCAGGGACTCCCCGAAGAGCGCCCGCACCCAGCGGGCCGGCTCCGGGGTGGTGACGCCGGGCGCGCTGCCGAACACCCGCGCGTCACGGCTGGCCTCCACCACGTCCGCGTGCCTGACCAGCGCGTGGAAGCCCCGCTCGGGCCGCAGCCTGCCCCCGGGCCGCTCCACGAAGTACCGCGGCGCCCCGGCGGCGCGGAGCCGGGCGAAACCCGCCAGCCTTTCGGAATGCGGGAGTTGCCAGAACGAGGGATCGGCGAGATTCGGCGTCATTGTTCATTCCTTCCGTGGCTTCGAGCTTCCCACGGGCGACAAGGCATCGGCGGATGCCGGACGTAAGGCAGACGGGGGTATCGAACGACGGCCGTCGCACAGAGGGACGAACGCTCCGCCACCCGGGTGACGCGAACTCACCTACGACGCCCACGGGCCGCTACTGTGCCGAAGCATGACCTCTACCAACACCGCGCAGGGAAGCCTGCAATACGCCCCTCTGCTCGGCACCCTCACGGTAATTCCCTGGACCAGTGAGCCGTCCGACGACGAGCGCAACCCGCCTTTCCTGCTGGCCTATTCACTCGGCGACGGCCGTGACGGCGCGGCGGCCGGGGAAGAGGCGATGCGTGCCGTCATCAAGGAGGTCGGTCTCAAGGCCGGCGCCGGTCTGATCGATGTGGCGAAGTCGCCGGGCGTCCCGATCACGCTGCTGGTGCAGGCCGGGCGGGCCGTGCTGACCATGCCGTATCTCAAGGCCCAGTGCGCCGTCCCGCCGGAGTGGGAGGAGGACGCGCGCCGGACCGGCGCCGTGTACTTCATCATCGCCACCCAGCCGTGGCCCGAGGGCACCCCCGGCAAGCCGGTGAGCGAGGAGGCGCTGCGTGCCTTCGTCGGCGACGAGGCCGTGCTGACGGGGGCCGCGCACTGCCTGGTGCCGGTGAGCAGCCTGCGCGGCTGAGCGCCGCCCCCGCGCGCCCGCGCGTCGCCCCCGGGATCAGCCGCCGTTCGCGGGCACCGCACGTCCCGCCGCGCCCCACTCCCGTACCAGAGCGCTGTAGATGGGAGTGGGGACCGGTACGGCGGTGGGCGGCGGCGGGATCGGCGGAGAGGGAGGGGGAACCGCTTCGGCACGGAGCTCGGGCACCACTGAGAGGCGCTGCCATCGGGGTGCTCGGACGGAGTTCATGCTCAGGCAACGCCGTACTTGACTCCGGAGTCACTGTGTTGGGCGTGTCGAGGGGGACAGCCGAAACGCTACTTCGAATGCGTGACCGAACCGGTGGAGTGGACACCATGTCAACAGCATTGATCGACAACGCGTCGTCGTCCGGCGCGCACAGGTACGAGGACGGGCCCGCGCCCGGCGCCCCCGGTCTCTTCGGGGCGGGACGGGCACTGGCGTGGCTGCTGGTGGTGACCGGCGCGGCGGGTGTGCTGGCCTCGTGGGTGATCACGATCGACAAGTTCAAGCTGCTGGAGGATCCGGGGTTCACGCCGGGGTGCAGCCTGAACCCGGTGGTGTCCTGCGGGAACATCATGACCAGCGACCAGGCCTCGGCGTTCGGCTTCCCCAATCCGATGCTGGGGCTGGTGACCTACGCGGTCGTGATGTGCGCCGGCGCCGGACTGCTCGCGGGGGCGCGCTACCGGCGGTGGTTCTGGCTGGGGCTCAACGCCGGGATGCTCTTCGGAGTCGGCTTCTGCACCTGGCTCCAGTACCAGTCGCTCTACCACATCGGCTCGCTCTGTCTGTGGTGCTCGCTGGCGTGGGTGGCCACGATCGTCATGTTCTCCTACGTCACCACGTACAACATCACGCGGCGGATCCTGCCGGCGCCCGCCGGACTGCGCACGGCGGTGGGGGAGTTCCCCTGGGTGCTGCCGGTGCTGTGGACCGGGACCATCGGGATGCTCATCCTCACGCGCTGGTGGGACTTCTGGACCAGCTGACCCGGCACACACGGCGAACGGCCGCCCGGAGAACGCGCTCGCCGAGCGAGCGGCTCCGGGCGGCCGTCGGTGGTACGGGAGTTGGGACCGTACGCGCCCTGGCGCCGGGCCGGCGGAAGGCCGGCCGGACTACTTCCCGAGCGGAATCCCCCCGAGCATCGCGCCACCCTTGCCGCCGCCCTTGCCGCCGCCCAGCCCCTTCGCCACGTCGCTCAGGCTGTTCACGAGCGAGCCGTCGTTCCGCCGGTCCAGCGCGTTCGTGTTCACCACCGTGGGGTCCAGCCGCTCCTGGTTGGTCACCGTCTCGGCGGCCTGCCCCAGTCCGCCGTTCAGGCTCATCGGGAGGTTCTCGCCGGCGAACGCCGGGGCGGCGGCGCCCAGCGCCAGCACGGAACCGGCGACGACCGCGGCGACCTTCGTAGGCTTCATGGGCTTCATGGTGAGTCCTTCTTTCAACGGTGTTCTCGCTTGCCTGACCTCGTCCTCAGTAACGATCTCCGGCCGCGCCGGACACGACGAACGGCCGTACGGGACCCGTGTTGACGGGGTCCGTACGGCCATCGCGGCGTACGAGGGTGTTACGGCTGCTGCGGCGTCGACGGCACACCCGGAAGCTCGGGGGCCGGCGCGGGAGCCTCGGCGCCCGGCAGCTTCGGCAGCTCGGGCAGACCCGGCAGGTTCGGGGCCGGCAGGGCGCCGTTCATGACCGTGGCAGCGGCGAGGTTGACCAGCGAGGTCACGACGGCCTCGGACTGGGTGGCGACGGCCTTCGCGTCCTTGGTGGCGGACGCCTTGAGCAGCGCGTCCGTCGACTTCTGTACGGAGGCGACGGCGGCGGACGTCAGGTCGGCCGCGGCCGGGGCCTTGTGGTCGGCGCCCACGGCGTTGACCGGGTTGGCGTGGGCCGCGTTCTCCGTGGGCTTGGCGGGCTTGGCCTGCGCGTTGTCGCGCACGGCCGCCAGCGCCTTCTTGATGGCGGTCTGGTGCTTCTGCACGTCCGCGGCCGGGAGCTGGCCGTTGTCCACCTTGAGCACGGCGTTGAGCAGCTCGGTGACCGGCGTGATGGCGCCGGACAGGGAGCTGAGCGTCTGCGTCTGCTGCCTGAGGGCCTCGACGTCGGCGACCGGGGCGTCGGCCACGTCGGCACCGGACCGGGCCGGGGTCTCGTGGGTGGTGGTGGCGACGGCGGTACCGGCGGTGCCGAGCACGAGGGCGGCGCAGACGGCGGCGGCTGCGGCGCGGGATGAGACGAGGGAACGCATGAAAAGGTCCTTTCAGGACACGTCGGGGGGTTTCGTCTTCACCGTGAGTCGCGGGGCGGTGGCCCGCAACTGTGCGGGGGCACCGCCCGTTGTCCGCCAATCGGCCGCTTCGACCCCGCTGACCTGGACCGGACCGCCGTGGATTCTCACCCGTCCGGGACGCGTGTCGCCGCCGAAAGGGTGGCCGGGCTGGTCCCCGCCGTATCCCGGCGGCCCACGCGTACGACGAAGGGCGCGTACGAGCGCGTACGACGGAAGAGCCGCCCACCCCTGTTGGGGAGAGCGGCTCTTGCCGTGGAGACGGCAGGTCTGACCGGGGTCAGATTCAGGCGTTGACGCAGGTGTTGCCGAAGGCCGGGTTGAGCAGGCCGACGACGTTGATGGTGTTGCCGCAGAGGTTCACGGGCACGTGCACGGGGACCTGGATGGCGTTGCCGGAGATGACACCCGGGGAACCGATAGCCGCGCCCTGGGCACCGGCGTCGGCCATGGCGGCACCCGAGGTGCCGATGACGGCGGCGGCAGCCGCGGAGGACAGAACAACAGCCTTGGCGATACGCGACATGGGGATGAGCTCCTCGGTCTTAAGGGAATGGCGTCACGGGCGCAGTTGCCCGACTTACCGATCAACGCGGGGCGTGCTGATCGGTTGCGGTCCGAATGAGTGAAGAAACGGTTCAGGTCCGGCGGCGGTGCCGCCGGACCCGCCGTGGCCGGAGGAGCGCTCGGGGGGAGCTCCGGCGGAGGTCAGGCGTTGACGCAGGTGTTGCCGAAGGCCGGGTTGAGCAGGCCGACGACGTCCACCGTGTTCCCGCAGATGTTGAGCGGGATGTGGACCGGAATCTGGATGGCGTTCCCGGAGAGGACGCCCGGGGAGTTGGCCGCGACACCCTCGGCCGAGGCGCCGGAGGCGGAAGCCATGCCGGCGCCGGCGAGGAGAAGGGCGGTGCTCGACGTTGCCAGGACGACGGACTTAGCGACTCGCTTCATCACCATATCCTTTCGATTTACCAATGGTGCGACAGGCTCAACGACCGGGGGCCGTTCGGGAAACGCGCGGGCGCCCGATGAGATTCAAAAGGCCGTGGAACGCGGTTTGAGATCGGCCTGATTCCGGGAAAGCGACTGTGCTTTGGTACGGTCCGCGCGTCTCACGTGATTTTCAGTCCGCGCTCTGTAAGGGTGCACTGGCGATTCATTCCTCGGGTCGGAGAGTCTCTATGCGCGATAGCGCGGTTCATGCTGTAAGGCGCGGTCTGCTGTTCGCCGTGACGGCGACGGTGACCGTGACCGCGGTGGCAATGGCTCCGACCTCGGTTTCCTCTGCCTCGTCCGCCGGGGAGGGCAGCCGAATTCCGTTCGGCGAGCGCTATCACGCGGTCCAGCACGGCGGGATCGTCCGGGCCGCCAACTCGGCCATCACCTGCCGTACCACGGGTGAATTCACCCCGGTCACCCCCGCCGACGCCGCCGCGTGCAGAGCCGCGCGGGACAGCGACACGGCGTCCAACGACCGGTACGACATGTTCTACACAGACCTCGACAAGGACCCGAACACCTACAACTCGACCCGGGGCGAACTGCGCGTGCCGTCCGGCGCGACGGTGAGTTACGCGCGGCTCTACTGGGGCGGCAATCTCCGCGTCGGTGAGCAGAAGCCGCCGCGGGACAACGGCCGTGTACTGATCGCCGAGCCCGGCGGCGCGTACAAGGAAGTCCTGTCCGACACGCTGATCGGCCACCGTACGGCCGGTGGGGCCGATGTCTACCAGGCGTCGGCGGACATCACCCCGCTGGTGCGCTCCGCCGGTTCCGGCATGTACACGGTGGCGCAGATCAATGTCGCGATGGGCCGTACGGCGGCGGGCGCGTGGGGCGGCTGGACGATGGTCGTCGCGTACGAGAGGCCCGAGGATCCGCTGCGTCATCTGACGGTCTGGGACGGCTTCGAGGCGCTCGACGACCGGCATCGCGAACTGCGGGTCGGGCTCGGCCGACTGCCGACGCCCTCGCGCGCCGCGGGCTCCCTCGGGATCGTCTCCTACGACGGGGATCCCGGGACCCGGGGCGACTCGGTGACCGTCGGAACGGGGCGCGGGAAAGCACGTTCGATCGGCGATCGTTCGAATCCGCCACACGATGTGATGAATTCCAGTATCAGCGATACAGGTTCCAATCTGATTAAGCGACAACCCGCTTACAAGAACACTCTCGGATATGACTCCGATGTCTTCGACTTGCGTGAAGCACTCGTCCCGGGAGGCGACACTATGAACGTAAGTTTCCGGACCGGGCGCGACTCGATCTGGCTCGGCGCGTTTTTCCTCGCGGTGGACGCGCGGCGCTGAGCCGGCGTGCTCGGCGGCGCATCAACGCCGCTTCCGGGTTCAACGGATTGATTCCGATCCACGACACCAGAGACCACGAGTGGAGTGAGCTGCGCGTGCGGTCATCAAGGCACAGTCCCGGTCCCGGCTTCACCGTGCTCCATCTCGTCCAGCCGGTCGACGGAGGCGTGGGCCGCGTCGTCACCGATCTCGTCCGCGCG
The DNA here is from genome assembly GCF_042870175.1 of Streptomyces sp. NPDC006643. Classification (NCBI taxonomy): domain Bacteria; kingdom Bacillati; phylum Actinomycetota; class Actinomycetes; order Kitasatosporales; family Streptomycetaceae; genus Streptomyces; species Streptomyces sp. NPDC006643. Next base: position 34,468 of record NZ_JBIAHA010000005.1, read on the forward strand.
CAAGTCGCCGCCGGGATGCGGGTCGTCGTCGCCTGCCCCGGCCACGGGCCGCTCGCGACGGACGTGGCCGCGCTGGGCGCCGAGACCGAGGTCTGGCACGCGACCCGCGACCCGGGTCTCACACTGCCCGCCGAGGTCCGGCGGGTCGCCGAACTGGCCGCGCGGATCCGCCCCGACGTCGTGCACGCGCACAGCGCCAAGGCCGGCTTCGCCGGACGCCTGGCCGTACGGGGCCGCGTCCCGACCGTGTTCCAGCCGCACGCCTGGTCGTTCGAGGCGGTCAGCGGTACGACGGCGGCCCTCGCCCGGGGCTGGGAACGGCTCGCCGCCCGCTGGACCGCCCGCGTCGTCTGCGTGAGCGAGGCCGAGCGCGACCGGGGGGCGCGCGCCGGGGTACGGGCCTCCTGGTCCGTCGTCCACAACGGCGTCGACGCCGACCGCTTCCGCCCGGCGGACACCGCCGACGGGCCCGCCGCGACCGCCACCGCCACCGCCCGCGCCGCGCTCGCCCCGCTCGCCCAACTCCCGCCGGACACACCCCTCGTCGTGTGCGTGGGCCGGCTCTGCCGGCAGAAGGGCCAGGACATCCTCCTCCGGGCCTGGCCGCTGGTCACCCGCCAACTGCCCCGGGCCCGTCTCGTCCTCGTCGGCGACGGCCCCGACGCCGAGCGGCTGCGCGCGGGCGCCCCGCCGTCGGTGCTCTTCGCCGGGGGCGTCCCCGACCCCGCGCCCTGGTACCGGGCCGCCGACCTCGTCGTACAGCCGTCCCGCTGGGAGGGCATGGCGGTCGCGCCGCTCGAAGCGATGGCCTGCGGGCGCGCCGTACTGCTCAGCGACGTGGACGGGGCGAGCGAGAGCCTGCCGCCCGGCCAGCGGGCGCACTGTCTGACCGCGCCCGGGGACCACACCGCGACGGCGAGTGCGATCACCGCGCTGCTGAACGACCGGCCCCTGCGCGAGACCTTCGCCCGCCAGGGCCGCGAGCACGTACTCAACACCTACGACGTGCGGCGGACCGCGCGCGCCATCGCGGACGTGTACCGCGACGTGGCCGCCGTGCCGCGCTCCGAACGCAGGGAGCCGATCGCCCAGTGACCACGGAAAGCACCAGCGTCCCCGCACCGTCGGGGCGCGGACCGACGGCGCACCCGGCGCGCCCCGGCGCGCGCGGCGCCCCCTCCGGGCTCGGCGCACTCGGACCGGCGACGGTCACGGCCACCGGACAGCCGTCGCTCGGGTTCGCCTCGATGGCGCCGCGCCGCGACACCACCGACCGCGTCGCGCTGCCGCCCCGCCGCCGTACGGCCGCGCCCCTGCGCCGCGCGCTGCCGCTCCTCGCCTCCGACGTCGCCGCGGCACTGCTGTGCACCGTCGCGCTCAGCCCCGAGCAACGCCACCCGGCGCTGATCGCGCAGCTCGTCGTGTACGTCGCCGTCCTCAACGCGTACGCCGGCCTCTACCGTCCCTCGGGACCGTGGACCGCCCTGGACGAACTCCCCGCGCTGGCCGCGCGGATCCTCGTCGCCTGGTGCGCCGCCGCCGCGCTGTTCGCAGCGCTCGTCCCCGCGCACGCGCTCGGCCTCGGCGGCCTGCTGGCCGGCGGCGGCACCCAGTTGCTCGCCGCCTGCGGCTGCCGGGCCGCCGTCCACGCACGCCGGCGGCGCGCGGCGCGCAACCGGCTCAGCTCCGCGCTGATCGTGGGCACGGGCCCGGCCGGGCGGCGGCTCGCCGCGCTGTTCGCCCGGCATCCCGAGTACGGCCTGCGGCCCGTCGGGATCGTCGCCCCCGTACGCGGCGAGGAGCTGCCCTCCGGCACGGACACCGACGCGGACGGCGACGCGGACACCCCCGCCCACCCGCTCCCCGTGCTGACCACCATCGAGGAGATCCACCGCGCCGTCATCCAGAACGGCGTCCAGCAGGCGGTGTTCGCCGAGGGGCCGCGAGACACCGCCGGGACCGACGCCGACCGGTCCGGGCTGGTCGCGCTCTTCCACGAGTACGGCTGCGCCACCTGGTTCGTCGGTGGTGACGAAGGCCGGGGCACGATGGCCCAGCACGTCTGGGGCTTCACCTGCCGCCGGGTCGACCCGCCCGGCGCACGCCGGGGCATCCGCGCCAAGCGCCTCCTCGACATCGCCGTCGCCGGCCCGGTGCTGCTCGCGATCTCACCGGTGCTGCTGGCCTGCGCGCTCGCCGTACGGCTCTTCGACGGCCCCGGTGTGCTGTTCCGTCAGGAACGCGTCGGTCAGCACGGCCGCCCCTTCACCCTGCTGAAGTTCCGCACCCTGCGCCCGGCCGACGACCACGAGTCGGCCACCCGCTGGTCCGTCGCCAACGACCGGCGGATGAGCCCGGTCGGCCATCTCCTGCGCCGCACGTCGATGGACGAACTGCCGCAGATCTGGAACGTCCTGCGCGGCGACATGAGCCTCGTCGGACCCCGCCCCGAACGCCCCTTCTTCGTCGCCAACTTCAGCAAGACCCACCCCGGTTACGCGGCCCGCCACCGGATGCCCGTCGGCATCACCGGTCTCGCGCAGGTCCATGGACTGCGCGGGGACACCTCCATCGAGGACCGCTCCCGATTCGACAACCACTACATCGACCACTGGTCGTTGTGGCAGGACGTGTGCATCATCATCCGAACCGCGCTCTCGCTCGTCCGCCCGGCGGGGAGCTGACGTGGCCGACGCCCCGGGCGCGCTCCTGCTGCCTCCCCGTCCGCCTCTCCGCGCCGGAGCCGACCCCCTCCCGGCCACCGGCCCCCTGCCACCGGACCGGGACGGCGCACTGCGCCGGGCCGCGCCCCTGCTGCCCGTCCTCGCGGTCGTCGCACTCCTCGCCGTCCCGGTGACGGGCCCGGCCGGGGACGGCTCGGCCGGCTCCGGGACGGTGGCCGACGCCGCGTCCGCGCTGCTGGTCGTCTGGTGCCTCGTACGGGTACTGCGCGAGCGCGCCCGGCCGCTGACCCGAACCGCCGCGCTGGTCCTGGGACTTCCGGTGTTCGGCGTCTGCGTCGCCGCCATCACGTCGTACGACCCCGTGGCGAGCCTGCCGGGCGTCGCCCGCTACCTCCAGATCTTCGTCCTGGTGCCCGGTGCGCTGCTGCTGACGATCAGGAACCGCCGGGACTTCCGGCTCGTCGCCTGGTCGATGGTGGCCCTCGCGCTGGTGCAGGGACTCATCGGCGTCGTCCAGTACCTGACCGGCACCGGCGCCTCGTACATGGGCGAGGACGTCCGCGCCGTCGGCACGTTCGGCCCCACCGACGTCATGGGCATGGCCACCGTCGTCTCGTACGGCCTGGTGACGGCCGTCGGTCTGGCCCTGGGCACGCGACCAGGCACCGGCGGCACGCGACCGGGCACCGGCGGGCGGCAGCGCGCCGCCGCGCTCGGCTGCGCCGCACTGCTGTTCCTGCCGCTCGTGCTCTCCTTCAGCCGGGGCGCCTGGATCGCCACGGCCGTCGCCGTCGCGCTGCAACTCGCCCTCTCCGGACCGCGCCGCGCCGCCCGGGTCGCGCTCGTGGCGGCGGCGCTCGGCGTCGTACTCGTCGGCGGACTCGGCATCGGCTCGCAGCTGGTCTCCGAGCGGCTCGGCAGCATCACCGAGGTCACCGAGGCCCCCGACCGGTCGGTCACCGACCGGTACACCATGTGGGCGGCGGCGGCCGGGATGTGGCGCACCGACCCGGTCACCGGCGTCGGGCTCAAAGCCTTCCCCGCCTACCGCGACAGCCACTCCTCGATCGCGCTGTCGTCGGGCAGCGACACGGCCGGCGCGGGGATGGCCTTCCAGCGCCAGCCGCTGCTCTCGCCGCACAACATGTATCTGCTGGTCCTCAGCGAGCAGGGGCTGGTCGGGCTGGTGGCACTGGCCGGGAGCTGGGCGGCGCTGCTCGTCCTCGCCCTGCGCCGGCTGCCCGGCGCGCGACGCACAGGCAGGGGCGCCGACTGCGCGCTCGTCGGCGTCGGACTGCTGATCTGGCAGCTGGTGGACTTCGGTTACGCGGACATCGGCGGGCCGTCCACGGTGCTCACCGCCGTGATGCTCGGCCTGGCCGCGTGGTGGGCGCTGGACCGGCGGGCCGCCGGCGGGGGAGCCGGGCGTGCCGACCGGGCCGGTGCGGCATGAGCGATCTGACCGGCGCGACACAACTGCCGTCCGCCGAACCCGGCAAGGCGGCCGGGCCCGCCGTTCCCGGGCGCCGCCCGCCGCCGCCCGCACCAGAGACCGCGTCGCCCACACCTGAGGCCGTACCACCCGCAGCTGAGGCCGGGCCGCCGGGACCTGAGCCCGCGACGCCGCCCGCGCCCGTCGAGACGACGCCTCACAAGAAGGCCGATTCCCCGACAGCCGATCCGGACAGCGACCGCGGCGGCTATCTCTCCAACAGCTTCCTCGCCCGCGCCGCCCTGCTGACCGCCCTCCTCACCGCCGCCGGCGCGCTGCTCGGGCTCGTACGCGACCAGACCATCGCCCATCTCTACGGCGCCGGCCCCGGCACCGACGCGTTCCTCGTCGCCTGGACCGTTCCCGAAGTCGCCTCGACGCTGCTCATCGAGGACGCGATGGCGCTCATCCTCGTCCCCGCCTTCAGCCTCGCGCTCGCGCGCCGGGCCGCGCGGGAGCCGCTCGCGGCCGACGCGCCGCCCGACAGCGGCGCGTCCGGTCGCGACCCCGTGCACGCCCTGCTGCGGACGACCCTGCCGAGTCTGCTGCTCGCGCTCTGCGTGGGAGCCGTCCTGCTGATGATGGCGGCGCCCTGGGTGGTCGCCCTGCTCGCACCCGGACTGCCGGACACCCAACTGGCCGTCGAATGCACCCGGTTGACCGCCACCTGCGCTTTCAGCTTCGGCATCGCCGGGTATTGCAGCGCCGCGCTGCGGGCGCACGGCAGCTTCGTACCGCCCGCGATGATCTACGTTGCGTACAACATCGGCATCATCGCCACGATGCTGACCCTCAGCGACCGGCTCGGGGTGCGGGCGGCAGCCGCCGGAGTCGCCGTCGGCGGTGTCCTGATGGTCCTCGTCCAGGCGCCGGTCGTCCTGCGCCGACTGCGCGAGCGGCGCGCGACGGCCGAGCGTGCGACGGCGGAGCGCGCCACGACCGAGCGCACGGCGCACGAGCCGTCCGGCGAACAGCCCGGCGGCGCCGGCCGCCCCCTCGTCGCCCTCGGACTCCTCGCCCCCGTCATCGTCTTCGCCCTCACCCGTCAGTCCCAGGTCCTCATCGAGCGCTTCCTCGCCGCGCCCCTGCCCGCCGGCGCCATCTCGCATCTCAACTACGCGCAGAAGGTCGCGCAGATGCCGATGGTCCTGTCCCTGATGCTCTGCACGGTCACCTTCCCGGTCGTCGCGCGCGCCATGGCGGCCGGGGACACCGAACGGGCCGGGCGGCGCGTCGAACGCGACCTCGCCCTCGCCGGTGTCATCGTGCTCGTGGGCGCCGCGACCGTCGTCGCGTGCGCCCCGCAGATCATCGAAATCCTCTTCCAGCGCGGTGCTTTCGACCGGGCGGACACGGCGGCCACCGCCGCCGTGATGCGTGTGTACGCACTGGGGCTGCTCGGCCACACCCTCGTCGGTGCCCTTGTCCGCTGCTACTTCTCCGCCGCCCGTCCCCTGTGGTTCCCGGCGCTCGCGATGCTCCTCGGCCTCGCCCTGACCACGGCGGGCGGCGCCCTGCTCGTCGGTGTCTGGGGCGTCCTCGGCATCGCGGCGGGCAACGCGCTGGGCATCACCGTGACCGCCGTGCTGCTGCTGCACGGCGTCGCCCGCCACAGCGTTCCCGTGCGGGTCCGCCACATGACCGGCGGGCTCGTCAAACTCGGCGCCGCCGCGGGCGCCGCCACCGGCGCCGGCTGGCTCTGCGGCGCTCTCATCCCGGCGCCCGTGCCGGCGGCGCTCGCCGCCTGTCTGGTGGTCGCCGCCGTGTTCCTCGTCATCGCCCGCGCGTTGCAGGCACCCGAGATCGACTCCCTCGTCCGCTCCGCCACACGAAAGTTCGCCAATGTCCGCTGACACGGTCTCCGCAGGCCCCCTGTGGGCAGCCATGTATCACTCGATCACCGACGCGACCGACGACCCCTACCGGGTCACCGTCTCGCCCGGCCGGCTCGACCGGCAGCTGCGCTGGATGCGCCGCCGGGGGCTCACCGGCGTGAGCATGGAGCGCCTGCTGGCCGCGCGCGCGGCGGGCCGCGACGGCGGACTCGTCGGGCTGACGTTCGACGACGGTTACGCCGACTTCCTCACCAACGCCGTGCCGCTGCTGCACCGGTACGAGTTCACCGCCACCGTCTATGTGCTCCCCGGCCGTCTCGGCGGCACCAACGAATGGGACAGCCCCGGCCCGCGCAAGCCCCTCCTCACGGAGGACGGCATCCGCGAGGCAGCGGCGGCGGGCATGGAGGTCGGCTCGCACGGGCTGCGCCACACCGACCTCACCGAGGCCGACGACGTGCTGCTCGACGAGGAGACGCGCGGCAGCCGGGAGGCGCTGGGCGCGATCATCCGTAAGGAGGTGACCGGATTCTGCTATCCGTACGGCACGGTCGACGAGCGCGCCATGGCCGCCGTACGGAACGCCGGTTACCGGTACGCGGTCGGCATCAGCCCCGGCCCGCTCACCGGTCTGTTCGCCCTGCCGCGCGTCCACATCGGCCAGGAGGACACCGCGCCCCGGCTGTTCCTGAAGCGCGCGCTGCACGGCCGCCGCCGCGAGCCGGTCCCCTACGCCGCGTACGGACCCGCCCCCGTCGAAGCGGCCACCGCGCCTGAGGGCGGCGCCCCGTGAAGGTGCTGCACATCATCACCGGCCTCGGCATCGGCGGCGCCGAACAGCAACTGCGCCTGCTGCTCGGCCAGTTGCCCACCGACAGCGCCGTCGTCACGCTCACCAACCCGGGCGCCGTCGCGCGCGGCATCACCGCCGACGGCTTCCGGGTCATGGACCTCGGTATGAGGGGTAACCGCGACCTCGGCGCTCTGCCCCGGCTGACGCGACTGATCAGGGACGGCCGGTACGACCTGGTCCACACGCACCTCTACCGCGCCTGCGTGTACGGACGCCTCGCCGCCCGCCTCGCGGGCGTACGCACCGTCGTCGCCACCGAGCACTCCCTCGGCGCCCACCAGATCGAGGGCCGCCCGCTGACCACCGGCGCCCGCGCCCTCTATCTCGGCAGCGAACGCCTCGGCACGGCGACGGTCGCCGTCTCGACCACCGTCGCGCACCGGCTGCGCCGCTGGGGCGTACACCGCGACCGGATCCATGTCGTGCCCAACGGCATCGACGTGCCCCGCTTCTCCTACGACGAGACGGCCCGGCAGAAGGCACGGGCCGAACTCGGCCTGCCCGCCGACGCGTTCGTGGTCGGCGGCGTCGGCAGGCTCAGTCCGGGCAAACGTTTCGACACCCTCGTCAGGGCCGTCGCCGCACTCCCCGGCGCCCGGCTCCTGCTCGTCGGCGAGGGCCCCGAACGCGACCGGCTGGCCTCCCTGGCTGCGGAGCTGGGGGCGGCCGGCCGCGTCCTGTCGCACGGCGCGTGCGAGGACCCGCCGCCCGATCCCCGTCTCGGCGACGGGCCCGACCTGCCGGGGCTCCTCGCGGCCATGGACGTCTTCGTGTCCACCTCCGAGGACGAGGCGTTCGGGCTCGCCGTGGTCGAGGGCCTGGCCGCCGGGCTGCCCGTCCTGTACGCCACCTGCCCGGCCCTGACGGACCTGCCCGCCGACTCGGCGCCGGGAGCGCGCCAGATCAGCGGGACGGTGGCCGATCTCGTCGCGCGACTGAGCGCGTACCAGCGGCAGTTCGCGGCCGGTGACGACCCCCGCCGACTGCCGGTCCCGCCCGCCGCGCGGCACTACGACATCTCCCGCAGCGCCGAACAGCTGATGTCCGTCTACGACCACGCCCTGCGCCGGAACGGCGGCTCCTCCGAGCGCCCCGTCCGCCGCCCGGCCACCCCCGAGGAGTGAGTTCGACGATGACCGAGAACGAGAGCGGCCCGCCCCCCGCGACCACCCCCGCGGCCACCCGGACCCGCCGCGTCCTGTCGAGGATCAGGGCCCTGCCCGTCTGGTGGATCGTGCCGGTCGGCGCCCTGATCGGGGCGCTCGCGGGCGGCGCGTACGGCACGCTGCGCACCCCGCAGTACTCCGCCACCAGCTATGTACTCGTCGTACCGACCGACAAGACCGACCCGGCCGCCGCGCTCGGTTTCGCGCAGGCGTACGGGCGGGTCGCCTCGCAGGTCGCCGCCGTCGGCGACGCCCAGATCTGGGCCGGGGTCTCCTCGAAGGTCCTCAAGGAGAACGTCACCACCGTCACCTCGCCCGACGCCCCGATGATCTCGGTGACCGCCACGTCGAGCGCCCCGCAGACCGCCGTCAGCATGGCCGACGGCGTCGCGCGCTCGCTGGTCCTCAACGGCACCCAGATGCAGGGCAGTACGAACGTACGCGTGGTCCAGTTCTCCCGGGCGGTCAAGCCCACCGGCCCCGTGTCCCCGTCGGCGCCACTGGCCGCGCTCGTCGGCGCCGCCGCCGGCGGACTGCTCGGCGGACTCGGTCTGCTGGTCCGCCCGAAGCGCCGCACCGCCGAGGTGCGGCACGCACCCGTACCCGGCCCGTCGCCCGCCGCCACGGCGGCCACGGCGCCGGCCGCCGCGACGGCCCCCGTGCCCCAGACGGAAAGCGTGTGATGGCGACGGAATCGACCACCAAGCGCCCCGGGCCGGTCCGCGCCGCGTCCGTCGGCAGAGGCACCTTCACCGCGCTGACCTCCGAGATCTGCCGGGACCCCGGCCGGTTCGGCGCCCTGGCGGCCGAGTGGACCGCGCTCCACCGCCGCTCCGCCACCGCCACCCCCTTCCAGAGCCACGCCTGGCTGCACTCCTGGTGGCTGTCGTACGGCACCCCCGGCCGGCTCCGTGTCGTACTCGTACGGCGTGACGGCGTACTCGTCGCCGCCGCCCCGCTGATGCTGGTCCACCGGCCCTTCCCCGTGCTGGTCCAACTCGGCGGCTCCATCTCCGACTTCTCCGACGTCCTGCTCGACGGCGACCACGCCGACAGCGCGGCCCAGGCGCTCGCGAAAGCCCTCGCCACCGCCGCCCGCACCGCCGTGATCGATCTGCGGGAGGTACGCCCCGGAGCCGACGCCGAACGCGTCTACGACTGCTGGGACGGCCCGCGCGACAGGCTGGCGGACTCGCTCTGCCTGGAGCTGCCCGCCGTACCCATGGACGAACTGCTCGGCCGGCTCCCGTCGTCCCGCGCCCAGCGCGCCAGGGCCAAGATCCGGAAGATCGACTCGCTCGGCGTCGAGGAACGCGTCGTCCCCGTCGAGGAGATCCCGACCGCCGTCGAACGGCTCCTCGGTCTGCACCGCCGCCAGTGGCAGGGGCGCGGCGTCACCCCCGAACACCTCAGCGCTCGCTTCGCCGAGCATCTGACCCGCTCGGCGCGGTCCATGGTCGAGTGCGGCGACGCCGTGGTCACCGAATTCCGGCTCGCGGGCGAGGTGGTGGCCGCCGACCTCACCCTGATGTCACCGCGCCTCGCGGGCGGCTATCTGTACGGCGCCGATCCGGCGCTGCGCGACCGGAAGATCGACGTCGCCACCATGCTGCTGCGCGGGAGCGCCCGGCGGATCAGCGGCGGCGGCACCGGTGGCTGCGCGACGCTGAGCATGCTGCGCGGCAACGAGTCGTACAAACACCACTGGCGTCCGGAGACCGTCCGCAATCAGCGGCTGCTACTGGCGCGCGCTCTGCTGGCACCGTCGTTGCGGCTGGTCGCCGCCCGCGCCGCCGCGCGCGGCCGGGCGGCCGTCCTGGTCAACGAGCGGCTGCCGGCGATGAAGGCGGGCCTGGCGCGGCGGACCCGGCGCGGCGACGGCAAGGGCTGACCCTCGCCGCCGCCGGGCCGGCGACCGGTCAGGAGAGCCAGCGCTCCCAGCCGCCGAAGCGCAGACAGACCTTCTTCCCCAGCAGGGTCTCGATCCACGAACTCAAGGTCAGCGCCTTGCAGTTCGCGGGCGCCTCGGGCTTCGCCGGGGTGGTCGGCTCGGGCGTGGGCTCCGGCGGCGTGGTGGGCTCCGGGTCGGGTGTGACCGGCGGGACGGGCGGGACGCTCGGCTCCGGTTCGGGCCGGGGCTCCGGCTTCAGCCCGTACAGCGCCGTACGGAACACCTTCGACGACCGCGGATTCTCCGCGCACTGCCAGACGCCGTGCGGGCAGTAATCCGTCACCGTGTGATAGAGCGGCCGGTGCTCCTCGATCCACTTGAGCATGCCGCGCATGTAATCGGGATTGTCGCCGTTGCGGAAGAGACCCCATTCCGGATAGGAGATAACCTTTCCATGTTCAGCGGCGAAGTCCACATGCTGACGGAGTCCGAACGGCTCATTCACCTGCTCGTCGAACGTCCGCCCCGGCGGCTGGTCGTAGGAGTCCATCCCCACGATGTCCACGACGTCGTCGCCCGGATAGCACTCGGTCCACGCAATGGCGTCCTTTCCGCGGTTCGGAGCGAAATCGAAACGGAACTCCTGGCCGGGCACCGCGCGCATGGCGCCGACGATCCGCTTCCAGTACGCCTTCCACGCCCGCGGGTCGGGGCCGCAGCGATGGGTGTACGTCGTGCCGTTCATCTCCCAGCCCAGCACGACGACCGTGTCCGGCACCCCGAGCGAGACCAGCCGTCGCGCCAGGACCTCGAAGTGCCGGTCGTAGTCCCCGCGCGCGCCCCGGCGCAGTTCCCGCGCGACGAGCGGGTCCGGGACCCGGCCCTCGTTGCGTTCGAGCATCGGGACGTTGAGCACGAACATCCGGCCGGCACGGGCCTTCTTCCACTCGGCCCAGTCCCGGACGAAGCTCGGACTCCCCTCGATGTTGGACCACACGTCACCGGGGAGGTACGTGTGCCCGACCCGCAGCTCCGTACCGCCCAGCCACTTCTGCATACCGGTGATACGGCGGACACCCTCGGGGCCGTAGTCGAGGTAGGCGCCCATCGCCGGTGAGGTCACCTCCGGCGGTTCGGGACTGCCGGGAGCGTCCGGACCGGCGGCGTAACTCGCCATCGGCAGCGCGGAACCCGAAGCAAGGAGGCCGGCCGTGAGGACACCCAGCCAGGTGCCGATCAGCCGTCGACGTCGATAGGACATGTGTGCTCCTCAAGAGGGGACGCGGTCCGTGTCGCACTGCCGCAAAAGTATTTCTAATGAGCCGATCGGGAATCCGGTCCGGCCTTTCACTAGACCGTTCGTGGATTTCACCCCCCGCATGGGCCATCGAAATTGAAGGACAACACCGTGGCGAGCTTTGACATCAGCGTCCCCGCCGTGCTCGTGCGGCTCGACCGGAATCCGTTTCACCACGGAACCCTTGGCGCCGTCAGATCCCTGGGCCGGGCGGGCATCGCGGTGCACGCGGTGATCGAGTCGGCGCGCAGCCCGGTCGCCCGGTCCCGCTATCTGCGCGATACGACGGTGGCCGAGGACGCGGAGCACCTGCGCGCTCTGCTGCCGCGGATCTCCGAGCGGCTCGGGACCCCCGCCGTACTCGTTCCGCTGGACGATCTCAGCGCGATCTCGCTCGCCCGGCTCGGCCCCGAGCTGGCCGGCCGCTATCTCCGGCCTGAGCAGCCGTCAGGTCTGCCGGAGCGGGTCGCCGACAAGGCGGAGCTGGCCGGGATCTGCGCCACGCTCGGGCTGCCGCACCCCCGCACGGCCGTCCCCGGCGACCACGAGGAGGCCGCGCGTGCGGCGTGGGCGCTCGGGCTGCCCGTCGTCGCGAAGTGGAGTCGGCCGTGGCTGCTGCCCAAGGGCTCCGGGCTGCGCAGCACCGTCGTGGTGCGCTCGCCGCGGGAGGCCAGGGAGCTGTACGCGCGCAGCGCGGAGGCGGGGAGCCGGCTGCTGCTCCAGGAACTGCTGCCGCCGGGGCGCGACCTCGACTGGTTCTTCCACGGCTACAGCGGCGCCGACGGCACGCTCCTGGTCGGCGCGACCGGCCGCAAGGAACGGGCGTGGCCGGCGGGGGCCGGGCTGACGGCCGTCGGCCGGTGGCTGCCCAACCCCGCCGTGGAGCGGCTGGCCGGCCGGGTGGTCGCCGCGCTCGGGTACCGGGGGATCCTCGATCTCGACTTTCGGCTCGACGCCGCCACCGGCGCGTACCACCTGCTCGACTTCAACCCCCGGCCCGGCGCCCAGTTCCGGCTCTTCACCGACCCGTCGGGCACCGATGTCGTACGGGCGCTGCATCTGGACCTCACCGGACGGCCCGTCCCGGCCCTGGTGCCCGCCTACGGCCGGACCTTCGTGGTCGAGAACTACGCGCCGCTGTCGGCGCTGCCGTCGGGGCGGGGCCGGGGCCGGGGAGCCCGGCGGACAGCGGCGGCGGGCACCGAGAGGGCGTGGTTCGCGCGGGACGACCCCCGGCCCGCGTACGCCATGACCGCCGCCTGGCTCCGGCACGCGGCGCGCGTGGGCGCACGCCGGCTGAAGCCCCGGCGCCCGGCCGCGCCACCGAAGGCGCTTCTGTCCGGCGTACGCCAGCGACGGCGCGCCCCGGACAGCGCCACGCCTCCCGTCCCGCACTGATCCAGCTGTCCGACCGACCCCTTCCGCAACAGAGAGAGCAGCGAACTCCCATGCAGGACTTGGTAGTTGTGGGTGCCGGCCCCTACGGTCTTTCGATCGCATCGCACGCGGCGGCGGCCGGGCTCCAGCCCCGTGTGTTCGGGCGGCCGATGGCGGCCTGGCGGGACGGCATGCCGCCCGGGATGTTCCTGAAGTCGGAGCCGTGGGCGTCGAACCTGTCCGACCCCGAGGGCGCGTACGGGCTGGCCGCCTACGCGGCCACCCAGGGGGTGGCGGCCCGGCACGGGGTCCCGCTGCCGGTCGGCTTCTTCGCCTCGTACGGCCTCTGGTTCGCCGAGCGGGCGGCGCCGCCCGTGGAGGAACGGATGGTCACCGCCGTACGGCCGCGTGCCGGGGGCGGCTTCGAGGTCACCGTCGAGGACGGGACGGCCGGTGCCGGTGAGACGTTCCTCGCCCGCACGGTGGTGCTGGCCGTCGGTGTGCGGCCCTTCACCGACATCCCCGGCGCGTTGCGCGCCCTGCCGCCCGAGCGGGTGTCGCACAGCGTCGACCACGCGGACCTGACGCGCTTCAAGGGCCTGGACGTCACGGTCGTCGGCGCGGGCCAGGCCGCCCTGGAGACCGCGACGCTCCTCGCCGAGCAGGGCACGACCGTACGGGTGGTCGCCCGGTCCCACCGGCTGAACTGGAACACCCTCCCGCCACCCCTGGCACGCCCCTTCGGCGAGGCCGCCCGCGCTCCGCACACGGGCCTGGGCTGCGGCTGGAAGAACTGGCTCTACGCACACACCCCCGGCGTCTTCCGCCGGCTGCCCGCGCCGACCCGCGCCCGTGTCTTCACCTCGGCGCTCGGCCCGGCCGGCGCCTGGTGGCTGCGGGAGCGGTTCGAGCGGGCGGTGGAGGTCCGGTTCGGCGAGAGCGTCGCCGCCGCCGTCCCGGCCGGGGGCCGCGTAAGGCTCGACCTGGTCTCCACCCGCGGCCTCGTGGACACCGTCACGACCGATCACGTCATCGCCGCCACCGGCTTCACCCCGAGCCTGGACCGGCTCGGACTGCTCGACGGGCGGCTGCGCCGGAAGCTGCGCACGGTGGGCACGAGCGGCGCCCCCGACACGGACGCCGTCTTCGAGACCTCCCACCCCGGCCTGTTCGTGACCGGTCTGCTGAGCGCGCCGTCGTTCGGCCCGTCGATGCGCTTCGTGCTGGGCGCGACGTACACGTCGGGCCGGGTGGTACGGGGAGTGCGACGGCGCCTGGGCACGGCCTCCCCGTACGTACGGCAGGGCGAGCCCCGCGAGACACCGCCGGCCGGTGCGGCACAGATGAACTGGATGGAGCGGTTCTGAGGCCCGGCCGACGCCGTCCGACGATCGCCGGCCGGCCCGGGTGCGAGCGGCCGGCGATCGGACACGCCCTAGGGGGTGTCCGGAAAGTAGCGTCGTCCGCCCGCAGGGCGGGGCCCGCGGCGGCTGGTGCGGTGCATCGCAAGGCGGAGGATCGGCCTCGTACCGGGCGTACTCGGCCGACTCCGACACCGGGGGCACCTCCCGTGGCCCCCTGAGGCCCACGGGAGAGAGGCGCCGTGCCAGGCGTCGCGGGCCAGACGGGACTTTCCGGAGATCCCCTAGCGGCGCGCCGCCGCGGTGTTGCGGCGGTAGAGGATGCCGCCGCTGATCAGCAGGCCGGCGCTCATGGCCGCCGTGGCGAGCAGGTTGGCGGTCGAGCCCGTCTCGGCCAGCTGGTCGATGATGTCGCCCTCCTCGATGACCCGCGGCTGCTCCGGGAGTTGCGGGGTGTGGGCGACCGGCACGGCCGGGGGCTTCCCGGGGCCGTGCGAGGGCGGCGTCGACGGGTCGACCGGGGTGTGCGGCGTCGGGGGCTTCGGCGGGGTGTGCGGGACCACGCTCTCGGGCTCGTTCGCGCAGCCGTTGCCGAAGGCCGGGTTGAGCAGACCGACCAGGTCGACGCTGTTGCCGCAGGCGTTCACCGGGATGTCGAGCGGGGCCTGGACGAGGTTGCCGCTCAGCAGGCCCGGCGAGTTGGTCGCGGCGCCGGAGGCCGACGAGCCGCCGTCGTCCGCGTGGTCGCCGTGGTGGCCGCCCTTCGCGGGGGCGGCGGGGCCGCCCTGCTCACGGGGCTTGGCGCCGTGCGTGGAGCTGGCGTCGTCGTCCCGGTCGTGGCCGTGGTGGGCGGCGGGCGGCTCCTGGGCGGGCGCCGTGTGGGTCGCGGGCTCGGCGCGCGGGGCGACGGGCTGCGCGTGGTGGGCCGGCCGGTGCTTGCCCGGCGAGGCGTGCGCACCGGACGAGTTGCCGCAGCCGTTGCCCATGGCGGGGTTGCCCACACCGACGGGGTTCACCGTGTTGCCGCAGACGTTGACCGGGACCTCGACGGGTGCCTGGACGCTGTTGCCCGACAGCAGCCCCGGTGACCCGGCGGCGGTGGCGCCGCTGTCGGTGGCCGCGGCGTATCCGCCGGTCATGGACAGCACGCTCGACGCCGCTGCGGCGGTGAGCAGTCCTTTGCCGATGAGTTCTCGCATCTGGTTCTCCTGATATCGCCGGTGTGTCGCCGGTGCGTCGGTGTGTCGCTGTCGACTGAGGCCGGTCCCGAGACGCGTATCGCGGTTCGGGACCGGCCCCGGGAGCGCCCTTCAGAGCGCTTCAGTGCGTGTCAGTGCGGGCCGTACGTCAGGCGTTGACGCAGGTGTTGCCGAAGGCGGGGTTCAGCAGACCGATCACGTTGATGCTGTTGCCGCACACGTTGAGGGGGATGTGTACGGGGATCTGGACGACATTGCCGGACAGGACGCCCGGGGAGCCGACGGCCGCACCCTGCGCGCCCGCGTCGGCGACGGCCGGGGCCGCGGCGCCGACGGACAGGAGAACGCCCGCGACGATGGTGGCTGCCTTCTTGGCATTCATGGTTGAGCCCTTTCCGCAGCGGGGACGCGCGCACGGCTCTCGTGCCACGCGAACACGGCTGTCTCAGCCCGCACCGCCGCTGCTGGAACTCCAACGAGTACGCGCTTATGAGGAAACTGCCCTGATTTATGGCCTTTGTTGGTTCACTCGATCGCCACAGGGATTGACGTTTCTTCGGGCGAAAGGGGCACGGAAGGCGTTCATATGACACTGAGGCCGGCCGGGGCGAATTCGCCCCGGCCGGCCTCGGTTCGGCCCGGAATGGCGCCGTACGGACTATGGCTGTCAGCCGTTGCCCGCACCGTTGGCCGAGAGGACCGGGATGTCGCCCAGGAGGTGCGACAGCGGCTCGTCGCCCTTCGCCTGCGTCGAGTTCTCGACGCACTGCTGGTTCTGCGGGGAGGACAGGACGTTGATGTCCTGGACCGCGACCGGCACGAGAAGTCCGACGAGCGAGCCGACGTTGGCCTTGACGGGCAGGCCGACGCAGAGCTTGTTGAGCGAACCCTGCACGAGGGTGGCCTGGGGGCTCAGGTTGCCGTGGGTGGCGGCGTTGCCGTGCGACTCCTTGGCGCCGTTGCCGCTGAGCGACGTGGTGCCGGTGTCGTTGCCGACGGCGAAGGCGGACGGCGCGGCGGCGGCGGAGGCGCCGACCACGGAGGCGGTGACCGCCGCAGCCGCCAGGATCTTCTTGATCACGGTGAGTTCCTTTTCTCAAGAAATGCAGGTCGTGCGGCCTGACCAACCGAATGCCCTGGGTTTGGTTCCGGTCCTTCACTCGTTCGGATTGTGCGGCCCGAGCAGGCTGATTGAGTGCCTAATGGGCTGTTGGAGTGAAGCGCGATAACTAAACCTGCGGAATCTAGTTGCTCATGGCGCCCCGGGGACTTGGGGCATCCTTCAGAAGGGGACTCATCGTGATCAAGAAGGTTATGGCCACCGCGGCCGTCGCTGCTTCCGTCGTCGGCATGTCGGCTATGGCCGCGCCGTCCGCTTTCGCCGTCGGTGACGACGCGGGCACCACGTCGCTCAGCGGCAACGGCGCCCTCCAGTCGTACGGCAACTCGGCGACGTACGGGAACATGAGCCCGCAGATGGCGCTCATCCAGGGCTCGCTCAACAAGCCCTGCATCGGTCTGCCGGCCAAGGTCAACGCGGGCTCGCTCGTGGGCCTCGTGCCGATCGCGGTCCAGGACATCAACGTCCTGTCCTCCCCGCAGAACCAGCAGTGCGTCGAGAACTCGACGCAGGCGAAGGGCGACGAGCCGCTGTCGCACCTCCTGAACGACATCCCGATCCTGTCGGCCAACGGTGCGGGCAACGGCTGATATCGCGGCTGAATAGCACGGCTGTCGCGGCCGATTCACCGCTGCCGGGCCACCGTCGAATTCGGCGGTGGCCCGGTTGTTTTCCCGCGCGTTGACGAACCGGTATGTCTTATGGGCTGTTCGGGGGAACGGGCGCAACCAAACGTCGTGTGGCGAGTTGAACGAATCGGAACTCCACCGGTGGGGTTCCGACTTTCCGGAAAGGCAACAAAATGAACAAGCTGTGGGCTACCGCTGCTGTAGCGGCCACGATGGTCGGCGGTCTCGCCGCCACCGCGTCGCCGGCGCTGGCGATCGGCAACGACACGGGCACGACGTCGCTCAGTGGCAACGGTGCCGAGCAGGAGTTCGGCAACTCGGAGACCCACGGGGACATGAGCCCCCAGCTCAGCCTCGTTCAGGGCACGCTCAACAAGCCCTGCATCGGTCTGCCCGTCAAGGCCAACGTCGGCTCCCTCGTGGGCCTCGTGCCGATCGCGGTCCAGGACGTCAACGTCCTGTCGTCCCCGCAGAACCAGCAGTGCACCGAGAACTCCACCCAGGCGAAGGGCGACGAGCCCCTGTCGCACATCCTGGAGGACATCCCGATCCTCTCGGCGAACGGCGTGGGCAACCACTGACGTTCCCCTCGGGGCCCGGTCCGGCAGCTCGGCTGCCGGGCCGGGCTCTGTCGTTTCCGGGACCTCTCCGGCGCGGCCGGGGCGCTCCCTACCCGAGGGGCTTGGCGAGGCAGACGCTCAGCGGGTTGTGCCGGTAGTGGCCGAACTTCGAGCAGTCCGTGTAGCCGCTGGACCGGTAGAGCGCTATGGCCTCCGGCTGCATGGTGCCCGTCTCCAGCACCATGCGCGTACGGCCCGCCGCGCGGGCGTCCTCCTCCAGCAGCGCGAGAACGCGCCGGGCCAGCCCCCGGCCGCGCGCCTCGACCGTCACATACATCCGCTTGATCTCCGCGTCGCCGTCGGAGTAGCCCTCGTCGTTGGTCTCCTGCGAGCGCCAGCCGCCGGAGGCGATCGGGCGGTCTCCGGTGTCGTACGCAAGGAGATACAGGCCCCGGGGCGGGTCGAACATCGCGGGGCTGAGCACGGTGGCGTCGCCCTCGCTGTCGTAGAGCGCCGCGTATTCGAGCTGGACCTCGGCGTCGAGCTTCACGGCGTCGGGGTGGTCGTAGGGGACCTGATGTATTTGGATGGCCACGGCATCGATCGTAGAGCCTGGGTAGGGTGCCGGGATGCTCACTGTGACTTCCGTGAATGTGAACGGGCTCCGCGCCGCCGCCAAGAAGGGCTTCGTGGAGTGGCTGGCCGGGACCGGGGCCGATGTGGTCTGCCTCCAGGAGGTGCGCGCCGAGGAGGACCAGCTCACCGAGGCGGTGCGCAGGCCCGAGGGGTGGCACACGGTGTTCGCCCCGGCGGCGGCCAAGGGCCGCGCGGGTGTCGCGCTCTACTCGCGGCGGGAGCCGGAGCGGGTGCGGATCGGGTTCGGCAGCGCGGAGTTCGACACCAGCGGGCGGTACGTCGAGATCGACCTGCCCGGTGTGACGGTGGCCAGCCTGTATCTGCCGTCGGGCGACGTGGGCACGGAGCGCCAGGACGAGAAGGTCCGGTTCATGGACGAGTTCCTGGCGTACCTCGGCGCACTGAGGGAGCGGGCGGCGGCCGACGGCCGTCAGGTGCTGGTCTGCGGTGACTGGAACATCGCCCACCAGGAGGCCGACCTGAAGAACTGGAAGGCCAACCGCAAGGAGTCCGGTTTCCTGCCCGAGGAGCGCGCGTGGCTGACGCGGGTCTTCGACGAGGCGGCGTACGTGGACGTGGTCCGTGCCCTGCACCCGGACCAGACCGGGCCGTACACCTGGTGGTCGTACCGGGGGCGCGCCTTCGACAACGACACCGGCTGGCGGATCGACTACCACGTGGCGACGGCGGGGCTGGCGGAGCGGGCCGTGAAGGCGTGGGTGGAGCGGGCCGCGACGCACGACGAGCGGTGGAGCGACCACGCGCCGGTGAGCGTGGCCTACGAGCTGGGCTGAGCCCGCTCGCCGCGCAGACGGCGGTCCATCGCCATCGAGAGTTCCGCCTCCACCACGCTCTTGGCGAGGGGGCGCAGGGTCTCGGGGGACGTGTCGGCGGCGTGGGTCCGCAGGGTGGTGGCGAAGAGTTCGGCCAGGGCGTCCGCGTGGGCGCGGACCTGGCGGCCCGCCTCGAAGACCGCGGAGAGCGGGACGCCCTCGCGGACCAGGGCGGCGGAGACGTCCAGGAGGCGGCGGCTGATGTGGACGAGGTCGTCGCCGTCGGTGGCGAGGTAGCCGAGTTCGAGGGCGGTGGCCAGATTCTCGGCGGTGACCTCGCCCTCGAAGTGGTCGGCCAGTTCCGCGGGGGTGAGGCGGACGGGAGTCTCCTCGGTCGGTTCGCCGAGGCCCAGGACCTCGGCGAGTCGGCCGGGGTCTCGCCCGCTCTCGAAGGCGGTGGCGAGGTCCGCGATGCCGTTGAGCGTGTGGCCGCGCTCCAGGAGGGCGGCGATCGTACGGAGTCTGGCCAGGTGGTGGCTGTCGTACCAGGCGATCCGGCCCTCCTTGCGGGGCGGCGGGATCAGACCGCGTTCGCGGTAGAAGCGCACTGTACGCAGCGTGATGCCGGCCGCGTCGGCCAGTTCCTCCATGCGGTACTCGCGGTACTCGCGGACTTCCTCCCGCGCTCTCTGCTGGTCGGACATGGTGGCCAGCCTATGTCCTCGTACCGGCGGTAACTTTTCTCGTTCGCCCCCTACCCATGAGTAAGGAGCTGCCCTACCCTCCCAAACAGTGCCAGTGATTACTGGCGCGATTCGGTGGAGGCGCTCCGGTGGGAGGCGGCGTATGGCCAAGCACGAGCATGTACGGGTGGCGGTGATCGGATCCGGATTCGGTGGCCTGGGGGCCGCCGTCCGGCTGCGCCGCGACGGGATCACCGACTTCGTCGTCCTGGAACGGGCCGGCTCGGTCGGCGGGACCTGGCGCGACAACAGCTATCCGGGCTGCGCCTGCGACGTGCCCTCGCATCTGTACTCCTTCTCCTTCGCGCCCAACCCCGACTGGCCGCGCACCTTCTCGGGCCAACGGCACATCCGCGCGTACCTGGAGCACGTCACCGACACCTTCGGGCTCCGGCCGCACATCCGGACGCACCACGAGGTGCGGCTGATGCGCTGGATCGCCGAGGCGGCGCACTGGGAGATCGAGACCTCGCGCGGGACTCTCACGGCGGACGTCGTGGTCTCCGCGACGGGGGCGCTCTCCGACCCGAAGACACCGGACGTGCCCGGTCTCGACTCGTTCCCGGGAAAGGTCTTCCACTCCGCGCGCTGGGACCACGGTTACGACCTGCGGGGCAAGCGCGTCGCGATGGTCGGGACCGGAGCGTCGGCGATCCAGATCGTGCCGGCCGTCCAGCCCGACGTGGCGCGGCTGACGCTGTTCCAGCGCACCCCGCCGTGGGTGCTGCCGCGCACGGACCGGGTGATCTCCGGGGCCGAGCGGTGGCTGCACCGGAAGCTGCCGGTCACCGCTGCCGCGCGGCGGCAACTGCTCTGGGGGATCAGGGAGTTGCAGGTCCAGGCGTTCACCAAGCGGCCCAACGAGCTGGGGCTCGTGGAGCGGCTCGCCAAGGCCAACATCGCGCGGGCGATCAAGGATCCCGTACTGCGGGCCAAGCTGACGCCCTCGTACCGGATCGGCTGCAAGCGGATCCTGCTGTCCAGCACGTACTATCCGGCGCTCGCGCGGCCCAACGTGGACGTCGTGGCGTCCGGGCTGGCCGAGGTGCGCGGATCGACCGTCGTGGCGGCGGACGGCAGCGAGACCGAGGTCGACGCGATCGTCTTCGGGACCGGCTTCCATGTCACCGACATGCCCATCGCCGAGCGGGTGGTGGGCGCGGACGGCATCACACTCGCCGACGCGTGGAAGGACGGCATGGAGTCGCTGCGCGGCGCGACCGCCGTCGGCTTCCCCAACTGGATGACCGTCGTCGGCCCGAACACCGGGCTCGGCAACTCCTCGATGATCCTGATGATCGAGGCCCAGCTCAACTATCTCAGCGGCTATCTGCGCGCGCTCGGCTCCCTCGGCGCGGGCGCCGCGCTGACCCCGAAACCGGCGGCCGTCGAGGCCTGGAACCACCGCGTGCAGGAGCGGATGAAGCGCACCGTGTGGAACACCGGTGGCTGCACCAGCTGGTATCTGGACGCCAATGGACGCAACACCACCATCTGGCCGGGGACGACGACCGAGTTCCGGCGGGCGACCCGCGCCGTCGACCTGGGGGAGTACGACGTCGTCCACGCACGGGCGGGCAGCACACCGGCCGAGGAGGCCCTTCGATGACGACGACCCCCGACTCCCGCGTGCTCGACGTGACTTCCGCCGACGGCGCGCGCCTGCACATCGAGGTGTACGGCCCCGAGGGGGCGCCGGCGGTCGTCCTCAGCCATGGGTGGACCTGCTCGACCCTCTTCTGGGCCGCGCAGATCGACGCCCTCGCCGCCGACCACCGCGTGATCGTCTACGACCAGCGCGGGCACGGGCGTTCACCCGCCGCCGGGCCCGGCGGCTACACCACCGACGCGCTCGCCGACGACCTGGAGGCGGTGCTGGGCGCGACGCTCGCGCCGGGTGAGAAGGCGGTGCTGGCCGGACACTCCATGGGCGGTATGGCGCTGATGGCCGCCTCGGCGCGGCCCGCGTTCCGGCAGCACGCGGCGGCGGCGCTGCTGTGCAGCACGGGCAGTTCGCGGCTGGTGGCCGAGGCGCGCGTGGTGCCGATGCGCCCCGGTCGGGCCCGGACCCGGCTGACCCGGCTGATCCTCGGCGCACGGGCCCCGCTGGGGCCGGTCACGCCCGTCTCGAAGCGGATCCTGCGCTACGGGACCATGGGCCCCGGCACGGCGCCGGACCGGGTCGCCGCCTGCGCGCGGATCGTGCACGCGTGTCCGCGCCCGGTACGGGTGGCCTGGGCGCGTGTGCTCGCCGAACTCGATCTCGACGCGGGCGTGGGCGAGTTGCGGGTCCCCACGGCCGTCGTCACCGGGACGGCCGACCGGCTGACCCCCTCGTCGCTCGCGCGCCGGCTGGCCGGCGAACTGCCCGAGTGCGTCGGTCTCACCGAGCTGACCGGCATGGGCCATATGACGCCGGTGGAGGCACCGGAGGCGGTGACCGCCGTGATCCGCGAACTGGTGGAGAACCACCTCGGGGCCGATGTGGAGGAGGAGAGCGCCGTATGAGCAGGATCGCACTGGACGGACAGGTCGCCGTCGTCACCGGCGCGGCGCGCGGCGTGGGCGAGTTGCTGGCCCGCAAGCTCTCCGCGCGCGGTGTGCGGGTGGCGCTCGTGGGCCTGGAGGCCGACGAGTTGAAGGAGGTGGCGGGCAAGCTGCACACCGAGTGCGAGCACTGGTACGCCGATGTCACCGACCACGAGGCGATGACCCGTGTCGCGGCGGAGGTCAAGCAGCGTTTCGGGAAGGTCGACATCGTCGTCGCCAACGCGGGTGTGGCGGCGGGCGGTCCGTTCGCGGACTCCGACCCGGCCGCCTGGCGGCGTGTCATCGAGGTCAATCTGATCGGCGGCGCGGTGACGGCGCGGGCGTTCCTGCCCGTACTGATGGAGAGCCGCGGCTACTTCCTCCAGATCGCCTCGCTCGCCGCGATCACCCCGGCGCCGCTGATGACCGCGTACTGCGCCTCCAAGTCGGGCGTCGAGGCCTTCGCGCACAGCCTGCGCGCCGAGGTCGGGTACCGGGGGGTCCGGGTCGGGGTCGGCTATCTGTCCTGGACCGACACCGACATGGTGCGCGGCGCCGACGAGGACGAGGTGATGCGCGAGATGCGGCGGCGGCTGCCGTGGCCGGCGAACAAGACGTATCCGCCGGGGCCGGCCGTCGAGCGGATCGTGACCGGGATCGAGCGGCGTTCGGCGCATGTGTACGCGCAGTGGTGGCTGCGCGGTATGCAGTCCGTACGCGGATATCTGCCGGGCCTCGTCGCTACGGTGGGGAGCCGCCATGTGCGGAGCCTCGGCCCGCGGCTCGACGGAGTGGGAAAGGGGCTGGTCGGCGCGGGCGGGGCGGCCGACGAGCGGGCGCGTACGCAGCGTAACTGATCGACATGCGTGCCGTGTCCGGGCGTGCAAGTCTCGATCTGGGTCCGGACAGGACCCAGGCCCGGGACTCTCCGCGGGCCTCACCGGACCTCCAGGAGTGGGCTTCCATGGGCATCGCCGACCAGTTCAAGGACAAGTCACGGGAACTCGCCGACAAGGCGAAGCGGCGGGCGGACGAGCAGAAGAACGACGAGGCGTCGGAGCGGTCCTCGTCCGCGCCGGACGACGCGGAGCGGGCGCGGCAGCGGGCGCAGGACGCGCGCGACCGCTTCTCCGACGACTACGACGCCTGAGCGGCTGTCGTTACGAAGGGGCGCACCCGGTGCGGACGGCACCGGGTGCGCCCCTTCGTGCGCGGGCCGCGTGCTCTGTCCGGCGATTGACTGCGGACCGGCCACCGGCCGGTCCCGTCAAGCGCGCGGCGGCAGCGGGGGGCGGCGGCGGTCCGGGACGTCGCCGTAGCCCGGCGGGGTCGCCGCCGGCTGCTTCGCCAGCAGTTCCAGCGCCACCCACACCGCGTCGTCGAGTTGCGCGTGCCGGCCCTCCGCCCAGTCGAGCGGGGTGCGCAGCGCCTCGATGTCCGGCTCCACGCCGTGGTTCTCGACCGACCAGCCGTAGGTGTCGAACCAGGCCGCGTTCATCGGCACCGTGATCACACTGCCGTCCCCCAGCCGGTGCCGGCCGGTCATGCCGACGACCCCGCCCCAGGTGCGCTGACCGACCACCGGGCCCAGCTTCAGCAGCCGGAAGGCGGCCGTGATCATGTCGCCGTCGGACGACGTGGCCTCGTCCGCGATGGCCACGACCGGGCCGCGCGGCGCGTTGGAGGCGTAACTGACCGCCTGGGCGTTGCGCGTCAGGTCCCAGCCGAGGATGCGGCGGGTCAGCTTCTCCACGACCAGTTCGCTGATGTGGCCGCCCGCGTTGCCCCGTACGTCCACGATCAGCGCGGGCCTGGACACCTCAAGGCGCAGATCGCGGTTGAACTGCGCCCAGCCCGAGCCGCCCATGTCGGGGATGTGGAGATAGCCGCACTTGCCGCCGCTCATCTCGCGCACGACCTCGCGGCGTTTGGCCACCCAGTCCTGGTAGCGCAGCGGCCGTTCGTCGACGAGCGGGACGATCGCCACCCGCCGTGAACCGCCGTGCCTGGTACCGCCGTTGGTCGACAGATCCTCGGCGGGGCGGAAGGTCAGCTCGACCGTCGTACCGCCGGCGGCGGACAGCAGCGGGTAGGGGCCGGTCACCGGGTCGACGGGCCGGCCGTCGACATGGGTGAGGACCGCGCCCTCGCGGATGCCCGTACCGGCCAGCGGGGAACGGGCCTTGGAGTCGGACGACTCGCCCGGCAGGATCCGCTTCACCAGCCATTCGCCGTCCCGGCACACCAGGTTGGCGCCGAGCAGGCCCATGGCGCGCTGGTAGTGCGGCGGCCCCTCGTTGCGGCGGGCGGGGGTGACGTACGCGTGGGAGGTGCCCAGTTCGCCGAGCGCCTCGCGCAGCAGATCGGCGAACTCGTCGGGGGACGCGACGCGTTCGACCAGCGGGCGGTACTGGTCGAGCACCGCGTCCCAGTCGATGCCGCACATGTCCGGTTCCCAGAAGTACGAGCGGATGATGCGGCCCGCCTCCGCGTACGCCTGGCGCCATTCGGCCGCCGGGTCGACCTCGTGCAGGACGCGGCGCAGGTCGAGCTGGACGGTCGAGTCGCCGTCGCCGGGCTCGGTGGCGGGGACGGCGCGCAGCTCGTCGTCGTCCACGACCACGAGCCGGGAGCCGTCCCGGCTGAGCGCGAACCAGTCGAGGTGGTTGACGAGTTCGCTCTTGCGCGCCTTGGTGATGTCGAAGTGTTCGAGCGTCGGACGGCCCGAGGTGTCGGCCGGGTTGGCGAACGTCTCGCCGAGCGCGCCGGAGATCGGCCAGCGCAGCCAGACGAGGCCGCCGCCGCTGACGGGTTGCAGGGCCGAGTACTTGGACGCGGACACGGGGAAGGGCGTGACGCGGCTGGCAAGCCCTTCGACCTCGACCGTGACCGTCCCCTCGGCCACCGTGGTCGTGCCGTCGGACGGGACGGCGGGCAGCGGGTCGAGACCGCCGGCGGCCGGGCGGCCGTCGGGCAGGAGCGCGAACGGCGAGGGTGTCGCCGACGACAGCGGTACGAGATAGGGGCGGCAGCCCAGCGGGAAGGAGAGGTCGCCGGTGTGCACGTCGTACACGGGGTCGAAGCCGCGCCAGGAAAGAAAGGCGAGATATCGGCCGTCCCGGGTGAACACCGGATTCTCGTCCTCGAAGCGGCCGTTGGTGACGTCGACGATCGTACGGTCCTCGATCCGCGCCATCTTGATCTGGCGCAGCGAGCGGCCGACGCCGGGGTGGGACCAGGCGATCCAGTCGCCGTCGGGGGAGAACGCGAGGTCGGTGACGGGGCCGTTGACGGAGCGGATCAGCTCGGTGAGGCCGGTGGGGGCCTCTTCGGTGACGGCTTCGGTGGCGGCTTCTGCGCCGGCTTCGGCCGGTTCCATGGGTGCCGCTTCCGACGTGTCGTCAGGGACCGTCAGTATCAGCAGCCTTCCGTCGTGCGTGCTCAGCGCCAGCCGCTCGCCGTCCGGGTCCGCGGTCAGCTCGTGGACGCGCCCCAGCCGCCCGGAGGCGAGCCGCGTCGGCGGCCGGTCCCCGCTCGCGCGCGGCAGGTAGGCGATCTCGATCGCGTCCTCGCCGTCCGCGTCCGTGACATAGGCGACCTTGCCGCCGCTGCCCAGCATCTCGGGGAGCCGGACCCGCACGCCCGGGGTGTCGGTGATCGTGCGGGCGGGGCCGTCGCGGTGGGTGAGCCAGTACAGGCTGCCGCGTACGGAGACGGCGCTCGCCCGGCCCGTGGTGTCCACGGAGATGGAGTCGACGTGGTGGGCCGCCGGGACCTGGTAGGAGCGGCGGCCGGCGCGCGGGCCGCCGAGCCGTACCGACAGCTTGCGCGGCATCGCGCCGGGGGCCAGCGAGTCCACCAGCCACAGATCACCCGCGCACTGGTAGACCACCCGCTGTCCGTCGGACGACGCGTGGCGTGCGTAGAACGCGTCGTGGTCGGTGTGCCGGCGCAGATCCGTGCCGTCGGGGAGCGTCGAGTAGAGATTGCCGACGCCCTCGTGGTCGGAGAGGAACGCGATGCGCCCGGCGACGAACATCGGGCAGTCGAGATGGCCGGGCAGATCCTCCAGCAGCCGCTCGCCGTGCAGCCACAGCCGCCCCATGGCGCCGCCCCGGTACCGCTTCCAGGCGGCCGGTTCGTGCGGCGGCTTGCCGGTGAGCAGCAGACTGCGCCGCTCGCCCCCGACATCGGCGATCGCGATGTCGGCGACCGGGCCCCAGGGCAGTTTCCCGCCGGGGGAGCCGTCGGTGGGGACGCTGTAGGCCCAGGAGTAGTACGAGAAGGGCTGGCCGTGCGAGGAGACGGCGAGGATCTGCGCCGAGCCGTCCTTGTCCGGCGGGGTCCAGCCGCAGACGCGGGTGTCGGTCGATCCCCAGTAGCTCAGCCGCCGGGCCGGGCCGCCGGCCACCGGTGCCAGATGGATCTCCGGATCGAGGCTGCGCCAGCTCGTGTAGGCGATCTGGGAGCCGTCGGGCGAGAACCGCGGATGCCCCACTCTCGTGCGGTCGACGGTCACCCGCCACGCACGGTCCGGGCGGTGCTTGGCCGACGAGAGGGGCGCGATCCAGAGGTCGTCCTCGGCGGCGAAGCACAGCAAGTCGTCGTGCAGATGCGGATAGCGGAGATACGCGACGTCGTCACTCACCCCCCAATGCTTTCCGTGCGGGAGGGGCGCGGCAACTCGTGGAAGCAGCCAGCTTGGCCGGATGTGTTCGGCAGGTACTCGTCATGCGAGCGGGCGGTGTGCCGGACGGGGTGCCGGACGGGGTGTTGGGCCGGATGCCGGGCCGGGTGTCGGACGAGGCGCGGGCGGGTCGTCAGGGGTGTGGTGGAGCCCACAAGCGAAACGTTGCCGTTTCGATCGGGGTGGGGTTATCTTCGTACTGTACGAAACCGTTTCGTTTGGCTTATCGACACCACGACAGGAGGTCGACCGTGGCACGCACCCGACTCACGCCGGAGCGCGAGAGCGAGTTGTACGGCACCACGCTCGACCTGTTGCGCGAGGTCGGCTACGACGCCCTCACCATGGACGCCGTCGCCGCCCGCACCCACTCCAGCAAGGCCACCCTCTACCGCCAGTGGGGGAGCAAGCCGGAGCTCGTCGCACGGGCCCTGCGCCACAACAAGCCGGCCGATGTCGCCCAGATCGACACCGGTTCGCTGCGCGGGGACTTCCACACCATGGTCTCGATGGCCGACGACTGCCAGATGGAGCGGGACGCCGCGCTGATGCGGGGCCTGGTCCATGCCGTTCATGACAACCCCGATCTCCACCAAGCGCTGCGCGACCTGCTGATCGAGCCCGAACTCAACGGAATCGGCGTACTTCTGCGCCGTGCCGTGGAACGCGGCGAGATCGACGCGGACCAGCCCGCGCTGAAATACGTCACACACATGCTGGTCGGCGCTTTCGTCGCCCGGCAGCTCGTCGAGGACCGGCCGATCGACCAGGCCTTCCTCCGCGATTACGTCGACGCCGTGCTTCTCCCCGCTCTCGGCGTCTGATCTCCCGGCGGCCACGCGCCGCCAAGCCTCCCTGGGCCGCTCGCCCACCTCCGGGGCTCCCCAGCAGTACCGGCAGTACCCGATGCCCTCATGGCACCAGGTACTACACCTGACGCGTGTCGCTCTCGCGCCGTCGGTCGGCTCCCCATGCCCTTGATCCACCCCCAGACCGGGAGTACGCCTCGTGGCCACGTTTCTTTACAAACTCGGACGGTTCGCCTTCCGACGACGAAATCTCGTCGCCTTCGTATGGGTGGCGCTGCTCGCCCTCGCGGGCGTCGGCGCGGCATCCGCGTCCACCGCCACATCCAGCTCCTTCTCCATTCCCGGGACGGAGGCCCAGAAGGCCTTCGACCTGCTCGAAGAGCGCTTCCCCGGCGGGAGCGCCGACGGGGCGACCGCCCGGGTCGTCTTCAAGGCGCCGGGCGGCGAGACGATGAACTCCGCCGCCAACAAGGCCGAGGTCGAGAAGATCGTCGACGAGCTGCCGGCCGGCTCGGACCAGGTCGCGCAGGTCACCGACCCGTACACGGCCAAGGCCGTCTCGGCGGACGGCACGACCGCGTACGTCTCGGTCACCTACAAGGTCAGCTCCATGGAGCTGACCGAGGAGACCCGTACGGCACTGGAGGAGACGGGGCACGACGCGCGGGGCGCCGGGCTGACCGTCGAGATCGGCGGTGACGCGCTCCAGGCCGCGCCGGAGACGGGGGCCACCGAGATCATCGGCATCGCCGTGGCCGCGATCGTGCTCGTCATCACCTTCGGTTCGCTGATCGCGGCGGGACTGCCGCTGCTCACCGCCCTCATCGGCGTCGGCATCGGCGTCTCGACCATCACGGCGCTGGCCAGCGTGATGGACCTCGGCTCCACCACCAGCATTCTCGCGATGATGATCGGCCTCGCCGTCGGCATCGACTACGCCCTGTTCATCGTCTCCCGCTACCGGGCGGAGCTGGCCGAGGGGCGGGAGCCGGAGGAAGCCGCCGGACGGGCGGCCGGTACGGCCGGATCCGCCGTGGTCTTCGCGGGTCTCACCGTGGTCATCGCGCTCGTCGGGCTCGCCGTCGTCAACATCCCGATGCTCACCAAGATGGGGGCCGCCGCGGCCGGCACGGTCGTGATCGCCGTCCTCATCGCCCTCACGCTCGTCCCGGCGGTGCTGGGATTCGCGGGCAAGCGGGTGCACGGCAAGAAGGTGCGCGAGCGGCACACCCGGGAGCGGGCCGCGTCCGCCGACGGCAGGCTCGCCGAGGGCAAGCCCAACATGGGCACCCGCTGGGCGGGCTTCGTCCTGCGCCGCCCCGTCGCCGTACTCCTCACCGCGGTCGTCGGCCTCGGCATCATCGCCGTGCCGGCCGGTTCGCTGGAGATGGGGCTGCCCGACGACGGTTCGCAGCCGACGAGCACCTCGCAGCGCAAGGCGTACGACATGCTGTCCGACGGCTTCGGCCCCGGCTTCAACGGTCCGCTGATGGTCGTCGTGGACGGCAAGGGCGACGACAACGCCAAGCAGACCGCCGGCCAGGTCACCGACGCCGTGAAGGACATGAAGGGCGTCGCGGCGGTCACCCCCGCCACGTACAACAAGGCGGGCGACACGGCGACGATCACCGTCGTCCCGAAGGACCGCCCCTCGTCGGTGGAGACCGAGAACCTGGTCCATGCCATCCGTGACGCGGGCGGCGAGATCGCCGGGGACAGCGAGGCGAAGGTCCTGGTCACCGGCGCCACCGCGATGAACACCGACTTCTCCGAGAAGATGAACAACGCGCTGCTGCCCTATCTCGCGCTCGTCGTGGGTCTGGCGTTCCTGCTGCTGATGCTCGTCTTCCGGTCGATCCTCGTACCGCTCAAGGCGGCCCTCGGGTTCCTGCTGTCGGTCGTCGCCGCGCTCGGCGCGGTGGTCGCGGTCTTCCAGTGGGGCTGGCTCTCCGGGCTGTTCGGGGTCGAGCAGACCGGCCCGGTCATGTCGATGATGCCGATCTTCATGGTGGGTGTGGTCTTCGGTCTCGCCATGGACTACGAGGTCTTCCTGGTCACGCGGATGCGTGAGGCGTACGTCCACGGGGAGCGGCCGGGACAGGCGATCTCCACCGGCTTCCGGCACGGGACGCGGGTCGTCACCGCCGCCGCGGTGATCATGATGGCGGTCTTCGCGGGCTTCATCGGCTCCAGCGAGTCCATGGTCAAGATGATCGGCTTCTCGCTGGCCATCGCGGTCTTCTTCGACGCGTTCGTGGTCCGGATGGCCATCGTGCCGGCGGTGCTCGCGCTGCTCGGCGACCGGGCCTGGTGGCTGCCGCGCTGGCTGGACCGGCTGCTGCCGAACGTGGACGTGGAGGGCGAGCAGCTGCGGAAGATGCTGGAGAAGGAGCCGGCCGCGGCGGGGCGGGGGCCGGACTCCGGTCCGGGCTCCGAGAAGGAGCTGGTGCGGGTCTGACCCGACCTGACCTGGGCGGTGTGCCCTAGGTGTTGTGCAGCAGACGGTCCAGGCCGCGTTTGGCGCGCAGTGGGTGGCGCTCCTCACCGGCCGGGACCGTCTGGTGTGTCAGCCGGAGGAAGCGGCGGAGTACGGCGGTGTCGAACTGGGTCAGCGCCACGCCTTCCGACGAGTGGAATTCGAGCATCGTCTGGGCGCGGCCACAGGGCCAGATCCGTACGGCGCCGTCGCCGGAGGGCGTACGCAGGCCCGCTTCGAGCAGTTCGCGGGCGAAGGCCCACACCACCTCTCCGTCGTCCCGTGACACCTCGGCGGGGAAGGCGACGCGGACGGCGAGCGGGTCGGCGCTGTCGTAGCGGAGGGTGACCGACAGGCACCCGTGGTGGGGGGCGTCCGTGATGAGACGGACCTTGGCGGGCTGCTCGACGACGGCCGGCATCGCTTCGCTCCTTGCTACCTTGTGGTGCTTTACAACACAACATACCTTTTGTCCCTTATTTAACGCCGAGTGTCCCGGAAATCTCAAACTTTCCGTGCCGTTCGGGGCCCGTACACCGATTCGCACGGCAGGCGCTCTTGCAACTCGTTCGCAAGAGAGGACTATCTATGCGAACGGTTCACTTCGAGCGGTTCACCACACCTGCCCGGAAGCGGAGCCCGCCCATGCATGTCCCCGACGGAATGATCAACCTGCCGGTCTCGGCCGCGGCCGGCGTCGTCGCCGCGGGAGCCGTCGCCGTCAGCCTGCGCGGCGCCCGCCGCGAACTGGGCTCCGGGCCGCTCGCCGAGGGCCACGGCGCCGAACGCACCGCGCCCCTCGCGGGGCTCGTCGCCGCCTTCGTCTTCGCCGTACAGATGCTGAACTTCCCCGTCGCGGCCGGCACCAGCGGGCATCTGCTCGGCGGGGCACTCGCGGCGATACTCGTCGGCCCCTGCACCGGGGTCCTGTGCATCGCCGTCGTGCTGCTGATGCAGGGCATCCTCTTCGCCGACGGCGGGCTCACCGCGCTCGGCGTCAACATCACGGTCATGGGCGTCGTGACGGTGATCGTCTCGTACGGGATCTTCCGCGGCCTGCTCCGGATCCTGCCCCGGGGGCGCCGCTCGGTGACCGTGTCCGCGTTCGTGGGCGCGCTGGTCTCCGTGCCCGCCGCCGCCGCGGCCTTCACCCTCCTCTACGCGATCGGCGGGACCACGCACATCCCGATCGGCAAGGTGCTCACCGCGATGGTCGGCGTGCACGTGCTCATCGGCATCGGCGAGGCCGCGATCACCGCGCTGACGGTCGGCGCCGTCATCGCCGTACGGCCGGACCTGGTCCACGGGGCGCGCGGGCTCGCCGCGCCGCTCAAGCTGCGGGTGGACGGCGAGTTGGTCGACGCGCCCGCGGCCGTGCCCGCCCCCGCGGCGGCCCCGGCCGCCTCCCGCTCGCCGCGCGGGCTCCTCGCCGCCGGTCTCGGTACGGCCCTGCTGCTCGCCGGAGTTGTCTCCTTCTACGCCTCCGCCAACCCCGACGGGCTGGAGAAGGTCGCCGCCGACAAGGGCATCGACAAGAAGGTCGAGGAGCACGCCGCCGCCGACTCACCGCTCGCCGACTACGGCATCAAGGACATCTCCAACTCCCGCCTCTCGGGCGGCCTCGCGGGCGTCATCGGCGTCGGCGCGACCGTCGTCGTGGGCAGCGGGATCTTCTACGTGGTGCACCGGCGCCGTACGCCCGCGAACCCGCCGCTCTCCTCCGAGCGGGCCTGACATGGGCGCCGGTCACGCCCACAAGCTCTACCGGCACGGCCACTCGCCCGTCCACGCGCTGCCCCCGCACTGCAAGCTCGCCGCCGTCCTGTGCTTCGTGCTCGTCGTGGTCTCCACCCCGCGCGAGGCCGTGTGGGCGTTCGGCCTGTACGCGGTGCTGCTCGCCGGTGTCGCCGTGCTCGCCCGCGTCCCGGCCGGCTTCCTGCTGCGCCGGATGCTGATCGAGGTGCCGTTCGTGGCCTTCGCCGTCCTCATGCCGTTCGTGGTGCCCGGCGACCAGGTCCGGTTCCTCGGACTGTCGCTCAGCGTCCCCGGCCTGTGGGGCGCCTGGAACGTGCTGGCCAAGGGCACACTGGGCGTCGCCGCCTCCGTACTCCTGGCCTCCACCACCGAACTGCGCGCGCTGCTGCTGGGACTTGAGCGGCTCAGACTCCCGCCGATGCTCGTACAGATCGCGTCGTTCATGATCCGCTACGGCGACGTGATCACCGACGAGCTGCGCCGGATGTCGATCGCCCGTCGCTCACGCGGCTTCGAGGCGCGCGGCGTACGGCACTGGGGGGTGCTCGGCAAGTCCGCCGGGGCGCTGTTCATCCGCTCCTACGAGCGCGGGGAGCGGGTGCATCTGGCGATGATGAGCCGCGGCTACACCGGCACGATGCCGGTCATCGACGAGCTGACGGCGTCCCGCGCGCAGTGGACGTCCGCAGCCGCCCTCCCCCTGACCGCGCTCGTCGTCTGTCTGCTTGGCTGGACCCTATGAGCACGCAGTCCCAGGAACAGCCGCCGCCCTCGCTGGAGGTGCGCGGGCTCGCCTACGCGTACCCCGACGGCCACCAGGCCCTCTTCGGCGTCGACCTGACCGTCGCGCGCGGCGAGCGGGTCGCGCTGCTCGGACCCAACGGCGCGGGCAAGACCACCCTCGTCCTGCATCTCAACGGCATCCACACGGCCGGCGCGGGGTCCGTCACCGTCGCCGGGCTGCCCGTCGCGAAGCAGCACCTCGCCGAGATACGCCGCCGGGTCGGGATCGTCTTCCAGGACCCCGACGACCAGCTGTTCATGCCCACGGTCCGCGAGGACGTGGCCTTCGGGCCCGCGACGTCCGGTCTGCGCGGCCCGGAGCTGGAGGCCAGGGTCGTCGCGGCGCTCACCCGGGTCGGCATGGCCGAGTACGCCGACCGGCCGCCGCACCATCTGTCGTTCGGGCAGCGCCGCCGGGTCGCCGTCGCGACCGTCCTGGCGATGGAGCCCGAGATTCTCGTACTCGACGAGCCCTCGTCCAACCTCGATCCGGCGTCGCGCCGTGAACTCGCCGATATCCTGCGGGCGTTGGACGTCACCGTGCTGATGGTCACGCACGACCTCCCGTACGCGCTGGAACTGTGCCCGCGCGCGGTGATCCTCAGCGAGGGCGTCATCGCGGCCGACGGGCCGACCCGGGACCTGCTCGGCGACGCGGAGTTGATGGGCGCGCACCGGCTGGAGTTGCCGTTCGGTTTCGATCCCCGGTCGGTCGTGACGCCTTAGGTCCCGGTGGCCCAGCACGCGTCGCGATGCGTGCACCATGGAGGTATGAGCGGGATGGTAGGCGTCGCTGACGTCCAGGGCACGGTGGCCGCGGGCTTCGAACCCGTCAAGGACGCCTTCGTACGGAACTTCGAGGAACGCGGTGAGCGGGGCGCGGCCGTCGCCGTTTACCGGGACGGGCACAAGGTCGTGGACCTGTGGGCCGGCACGCGCGACGTCGACGGCGTGGAGCCGTGGGCCGTGGACACCGCGCAGATCGTCCACTCCGCCACCAAGGGCGTCGCCGCCGCCGTACCGCTGCTGCTGCACCAGCGCGGGCGCATCGACCTGGACGCGCCGGTGGGCACGTACTGGCCGGAGTTCAAGGCGGCCGGCAAGGAACGGGTGCTCGTACGGCACCTGTTGTCGCACCGCGCCGGTCTGCCCGTGCTCGACCGGCCGCTCAGCCCCGCCGAAGCGCTCGACGGCGAGTCGGGCGCCCACGCGCTCGCCGCGCAGCGGCCCCTGTGGGAGCCGGGCACCGATCACGGCTACCACGCGTACACGTACGGCTGGCTGATCGCCGAGCTGGTCAAACGCGTCACCGGACGAACCGTCGGCCAGTGGATCGCCGACGAGATCGCCCGCCCGCTCGGTCTGGACTTCTGGATAGGGCTGCCCGCCGAGGAGGCCCACCGGGTGGGCCGGATCGGCCGGATCGAGGAGCCCACCGGGGGCGGCGGGGAGCTGCGGCTGCGTGTGAAGCGCTCGGTGGCCGAGGCGTACAAGGACCCGGACTCGCTCACCCGGCGGGCGTTCGGCGCGATCGATCCACTGCCCGACCTGAACAGCGCCGCCTACCGCGCCGCCGAGATGCCCGCCAGCGGCGGCATCTCCACCGCGCGTGCGCTCGCCCGCTGCTACGCGGCGATGATCGGCCCCGTCGACGGCCCCGGGCGCGGCTACCGGGCCGGCGCGCGGCTGTTCGCCCCCGCGACACTGACCGCCGCCCGGACCGAGGAATCGGCGGGCCCCGACCGGGTGCTGGTCGTCGGCACCCGCTTCGGCCTCGGCTTCATGCTGCACGGCGCGGGGACGCCACTGCTCGGCCCCGGCTCGTTCGGCCACCCGGGAAGCGGCGGCTCGCTCGGCTTCGCCGACCCCGAGTCGGGCACCGCCTTCGGCTACGTCACCAACGGCATGCGCAAGGGTGTGACGGCGGATCCCCGCGCACAGGCCCTGGTGCGGGCCGTCAGGTCGGCTTCATGATCGGCACATGAGGCGATTCGAGAATCACGGCGTACTGATCACGGCGGCCGGCCGGGGCATCGGCGAGGCCATCGCCCGGCGGCTGGCCGCCGAGGGCGCGCGGGTGCTGCTCACGGACGTGGACGGTGAACGGGCGGCGCGGGCCGCCGAGTCGATCGACGGGGCCGTGCCGCTGGTGTGCGACGTGGGCGACCGCGCGTCGGTCGAGGCGGCCGTCGCGTACGCCGTCGAGCACTTCGGCTCGCTGGACGTCCTGGTCAACAACGCGTACTCCTGCACCCCGGACGCACCGCTCTTCGAGGACGAACCGGACGAGCACTGGGCCCGTGACCTGGACCTGACCCTGACCGGGGCCTTCCGCTGCGCGCGGGCGGCCCTGCCGCACCTGGTGGCGTCCGGGCGCGGCGCGATCGTGAACATCGGCTCCGTCAACGGCGAGCAGGACTTCGGCAACCACGCCTACAGCGCCGCGAAGGCGGGCCTCGCGAGCCTGACCCGCACCCTGTCCGGCCACGCGGCGCCGCGCGGGGTCCGCGTCAACCTCGTCGCCCCCGGCACGATCCGCACCGACGGCTGGCGGGGCCGCGAGGCCAACCTGGAACGCGCGGCGCCCCACTACCCGGCGGGCCGCGTGGGGCTCCCGGACGACGTCGCGTCGGCGGTGGCGTTCCTGGCGTCGTCGGACGCCGGATGGATCACCGGGGTGACGCTGCCGGTGGACGGCGGGATCCTGTCGGCGAACGTGGGGCTGCGCGACGCGCTCGCCGCCCCGCCGGTGGCCGAGGGGCGATGAGTTTCACGGGCCGCCGGGGTCGTATCTCTGTAGGCCCCGCGTCACCGCGATGCCCCCAGGCTCCCACGTAAGGACGGCCCGACCATGGTCACCACCCGCACCCTCGACGTCCCCGGCGCACACCTGCGCTACGAGGTACGGGGCTCCGGCCCCGTACTGGTGCTCACCGGCGCGCCCATGGGCGCCACGCACTTCGCGCCGCTGGCCGACGCGCTCGCCGACGAGTACACCGTCGTCACGCACGACCCCAGAGGCATCTCCGGCAGCGCGGTGGACGACCCCGACCAGGACTCCACCCCCGAACTGCGCGCCGACGACATCGCCGCGATCCTGGACGACCTCGGCGCGGCGTCGGCCCTGGTGTTCGGCAGCAGCGGCGGCGCCGTCACCGGCCTCGCGCTGGTCGCGCGCCACCCCGCGCGGGTACGGGCACTGGTCGCGCACGAGCCGCCCGTACTGGTGGTGCTGCCCGACGCGGCGGAGCGGCTGGCGGAGATGGACGACATCGTCGAGACGTTCCACCGGGAGGGCGCCGGACCGGCGTTCATGAAGTTCATGGCCGTCTCCGGCATGGACACCGGCGAGGAGGGCGCCCCCGCCGCGCAGCCCGAGGAGCCCTCCGCCCAGGACCTCGCGGACGGGGCCCGCTTCCTCGGCCACGAACTGCGCGGCACCGCCCGCTACCTGCCCGACCTCACCGCCCTGACGGCCGGCCCCGCCCGGGTCGTGATCGGCATCGGCGCGACGTCCGGCCCTCTGGTCACATACCGCACGTCCACGGAGCTGTCCGCCCGTCTCGGCACGGCCCCGGTCGAATTCCCGGGCGGGCACGGCGGGTTCGTGGAGGTGCCGGGGGAGTTCGCGGGGGTGCTGCGGAAGGTGCTGGCGGAGTCGTAGCGCGCGCCCGGGGGGTGCGGTCCCTCAAGCGCCTGACATATAAGGAGTGTTGGGTGAGAATTCGCCCATGCGGGGATGGCGGAGAACAGCACTGATCGTCGGTTCGTGCGCGCTGATCGTGGCGATGGTGGTGGTCTGGGCGGTGGTGGACCTCGGGACCGCGGACGGTGTGGCCAGTGTCGTCGGCGCGTCGGCGGGCGTCGTCGGTATCGTCTGCGCCCTCGCCGGCGGCACGGAACAGCGGCCCAGCGGCTTCCGTGCCACACGGACGGGCAGGAGCGCCGCACGGAGCGGCGGCACGTCCAACACCGGTATCACACGCGGCGGTTCGAGCGGTGCGGGCGGTGCGGGCGATTCGAGCGGTCCGGGCGGTCCGGTGCAGGCGAGCGCCACGGACACCGGTGAGGCCGAGGCGGACGGCGACGGCAGCGCGGCGAACAGCGGGATCCAGCTCAACTAGGGGACACGAGCAGTGCGGCAGTTGAGGGGAAAGGGTCCGTACATGTCCGACCTGAGCGCGGCGCGGCTGGCCGTCATTCTCGAAGCCGCCGGGGTGGGGGCGGGGGAGGGGCATGACGTGCTGGGGGGAGGCACGTACAACTCCCTCTACCGGGTCCATCTGGACGGCGGCGGGCGGCTGGTGCTGAAGCTGCCGCCCGAGGCCGGTGCGGCGCGTCTGACGTACGAGGGTGAACTCCTCGTCAACGAGGGCGAGTTCTACCGGGCGGCCCGGGGCGCCGGGGTGCCCGTGCCCGAGGTGGTCCGTCTCGCGGGCGATTCGCTGCTGATGTCGGAGCTGCCGGGGGAGCCGTGGTCCGGCCTGGCGGGCGGGCTCGGGGAGGTGGAGCACGACCGGTTGCGGGGTGAACTCGGCGCGTACGTCGCACAGTTGGGCGCCGTCAGCGGCACGCGCTTCGGCTATCCGTCCGAGGCCGTGCCCACCGCCTCCACCTGGCGGGAGGCGTTCAGCGCGATGCTGGAGGCGGTGCTGGCGGACGCCGAGCGGTTCGAGGCGCGGCTGCCCGTGTCCGTCGAGCGCGTACGGGCGTTGGTACGCGGCGCGGCCCCCGCCCTGGACGAGGTCACCGTGCCGGCGCTCGTGCACTTCGATCTGTGGCAGGGCAACGTCCTGCTGGCGCGGGACGAGGGAGAGTGGGCGATCAGCGGGATCGTCGATGGTGAGCGGATGTTCTGGGGTGATCCGCTGGCGGAGTTCGTCTCGCTCAATCTGTTCGGCGAGCCGGAGGACGACCAGGCGCTGCTGGCCGGCTACCGGGCGGGTGGCGGGGACACCGGCTTCGACGAGGCCGCGCGGCTGCGTATGGCGCTCTACCGCTGCTACCTGTACCTGATCATGCTGGTCGAGGGCGTCCCGCGCCGTCACCCGCCCGCGCGGACGGCCGTGACCCGCCGTACCGCCGGGACCGCCCTGATCCTGGCCCTCGGGCTGATCAGCACCAACACCTAGCCGATCAGGCGGCGGGCGGTGGCATGCCGCCCTGGAGGCGTTCCAGGTCGGAGGCCCGTACCTGGATCACGAACACCGCGATCACGGCCGATACGGCGGCGAACACGGCCGCCACGATGAAGGCGTTCGACACACCGTGCGCCAGCACCTCGTCGCTCCACGGTTTCGGCAGCGAGTGCGTCTTCTCGAACGTCGCCTTCTGGGCCGGGGTCGCATGGGCCATGAAGTCGCGGAGCTGGGTCTTCGCCTCGTCCCTGCTGGCCGTGCCGAACACCGTCACCAGGATGGACAGCCCCAGCGAACCACCCACCTGCTGCGTCGCGTTGAAGACACCGGAGCCCGCGCCGGCCTCCTCCTGGCTGACGCCCGAGAGCGCCATCAGGGTCAGCGACACGAACTGGAAGCCCATGCCGAGGCCGAAGACCAGCACCGGGCCCAGCAGGCTGCCCACGTAGGTGCTGTTCACGTCCGTCAGCGTCAGCCACGAGAGGCCCGCGGCGGCCAGGACCGCGCCGGACACCATGAACGGTTTCGGGCCCCAGCGCGGCAGCAGCTGCGAGGCGATGCCCGCGCCGATGGCGATGACCACACTCACCGGGAGGAAGGCGAGGCCCGCCCGCAGGGGACTGAAATCGAGGACTTCCTGCACGAAGAGCGTCAGGAAGAAGAACATGCCGAACAGCGCCGCGGCCAGGCTCAGCATCATCCCGTAGACACCCGCGCGGTTGCGGTCCCGGAACATCCACAGCGGAGTGATCGGCTGCCGCGAACCGCGCTCGATGACGATGAAGAGGATCAGCAGCACCACGGCCGCCGCGAAGGCGCCGAGCGTCAGGGCGTCGGTCCAGCCCTCCTCGGAGGCCCGGATGAAGCCGTAGACCAGACACACCATGCCCAGCGTCGCCGTGAGCGCGCCGACGATGTCG
Source organism: Streptomyces sp. NPDC006643 (assembly GCF_042870175.1). Taxonomy (NCBI): domain Bacteria; kingdom Bacillati; phylum Actinomycetota; class Actinomycetes; order Kitasatosporales; family Streptomycetaceae; genus Streptomyces; species Streptomyces sp. NPDC006643. Next base: position 73,181 of record NZ_JBIAHA010000005.1, read on the forward strand.
AAGTGGCCGGGGCGCGGCTCGGACTCCTTGATGAAGCGGGGCGTCAGCAGGATGAGCAGCAGCCCGATCGGCACGTTGACGAAGAAGATCCACCGCCAGTCCAGCCACTCCACCAGGATGCCGCCGGCCAGCAGTCCGATCGCGCTGCCGCCCGCCGAGACGGCCGCGAACACACCGAACGCCCGGTTGCGCGCGGGCCCTTCACGGAACGTGGTGGTGATCAGCGACAGCGAGGTCGGGGAGGCGATGGCGCCGCCGATGCCCTGGATGGCACGGGCGGCCAGCAGCTGCCACGACTCCTGCGCCAGTCCGCAGAGCAGGGAGGCGGCGGCGAAGAGCGCGATGCCGAACATGAAGACCCTGCGCCGCCCCAGGATGTCGCCGAGGCGACCGCCGAGCAGCAGCAGCCCGCCGAAGGTGAGGGTGTACGCGTTGACCACCCACGACAGGTTCTGGGTCGAGAAGTCGAGCGCGCTCTGGATGTGCGGGAGCGCGATGTTCACGATGGTGACGTCGAGGACCACCATCAGCTGGCAGGAGGCGATGATGGCCAGCGCGATGCCGTTGCCGCCGCCGTCCCCGGGATCGTCGGAGGCGGCGTCGGCGGACTTCGTGGTGTCCGGCGGTGGAGGCTGTGAATCAGTCATAGGTGAGGGTGGTGCAACGGGGTGGTGCGCGCCCTCGGACAGGGAACGCCACCGTTCACCGGATCTGACTCTAAATCGGGCGAACCGGACATGCGACTCGACCGTGGGGGTGTCCCTCCGTCAGGGGTGCTCCGACAGCACGTCGTCGGCGATCGCGAACGCCTTGTTGGCCGCGGGCACCCCGCAGTACACCGCCGTCTGGAGCAGTACTTCCCGGATCTCCTCGCGGCTCAGCCCGATCCGTACCGCCGCCCTGACATGCATCGCCAACTCGTCGTGATGCCCGCCGGCGACCAGCGCCGTCAGAGTGACGCAGCTGCGCGTACGGCGGTCCAGCCCCGGCCGGGTCCAGATCTCGCCCCAGGCGTAGCGGGTGATGAAGTCCTGGAAGGGCGCGGTGAACGCCGACGTACGGGCCACCGCCCGGTCCACATGCTGATCGCCGAGCACCGCGCGCCGTACGGCCATCCCCGCGCCGTGCCGGGACGCGTCCCCGACGGTCCGCGCGGTCGCCGCCAGATGGCCCAGCAGCGCGGCGAGCACCGGCGCGGGACGTTCGACGTTCGCCAGATGACGCGCCCCGGCGATCTCGGCGAGGCTCGTGCCCGGGATGCCGTCGGCGATCGTGCGGGCGTGCGGCGACGGCGGGGTGGCCGGGTCGTCGCGGCCGGCGACGACGAGCGTCGGGACCCGCACCGCGGCCAGCGCGTCGCGCAGGTCGTGGTCGGCGACGGCCGTGCAGCAGGCCGCGTACGACTTGTCGTCGGCCGCCCGCAGGTCGTCCACGAGCGCCGAGCCCGGCGGCGTGCGCTCGAAACCGGGCGCGAACCAGACGCCGGGCCGGCTCGCCACCAGCGACTCGGTGCCCTCGGCGAGGACCGTCGCCGCGCGGTCCCGCCAGGTGTCGGGGGCGCCGAAGTACGCGGACGAGCACACCACGGTGAGGGAGACGAGACGGTCGGGGTGCCGTACGGCCAACTCCAGGCCCACCGCGCCGCCCAGCGAGATCCCCGCGTACGCGAAACGGTCCCAGCCCTGCTCGTCGGCCAGCCGCACCACCTGGTTCGCCAGGGCGGGGACGGAGACGGCGGGGGCGGCGGCGGGGAGGGAACCGCCGTGGCCGGGCAGGTCCCAGCGCAGGACGCGATGGTCGCGGGCGAGGGCTTCCAGCTGGGGCTCCCACACGCGCAGGGATGTGCCGAGGGACGGCCCGAGGATCAGCGGCGCGCCGTCGGCGGGGCCGTCGAGGCGGAAGTGGGGGTGGGGGAGACCGATCCGGGCCGGCTCCGTCGCCGGGCCGGCCGGCTCCGCCATCGGCTCGGGCATCGGCTCGGGCGTCGGCTCGGGCGTCGGCTCGGGCGTCGGCTCGGGCGTCGGGTCGCGTGGCTCGGGCGGCTCGGGCGGCTCGGTCATCGAGGGGCCTCCGGTGGGTCCTCCGCGGCGCGTTCGTTCTGTTCGGCGGGTTCGTTCTGTTCGGCGTGTTCGGCGTGTTCGGCGAGCGCGCGGTCCACGAGCGCCGGGGCGGACCCCGTGTAACCGGCCGGGTCGGTGAGCGCGCGCATCCGCTCCTCCCCGATCAGCTCGGCGACCGCCGGGTCGGTCTCCGTCAGCGCCTGCGCGAGCGGGATGCCCGCGCCGGCCGCGAGGCGGGCGGCGGCGGTGACCAGCCGCGTGGCGTGCTCCCGGCCGACGGCGGTGGCCAGCGCGGCGGCGACCCGTTCGCTGACCAGCAGGCCCCGGGTGAGGCCGAGGTTGTCCCGCATCCGGTCGGGGAAGACGCGCAGGGCGGCGGTGAGTTCGGCGGCGTCGTGGGCGGCGCCGCCGGTCAGCCGCAGCAGTTCGCGCAGCGGCTGCCACTCGGCGTGCCAGGGCCCGGCGGGGCGTTCGTCCTCGGCGACGAGCGCCCCCAGCAGTACGGAGGCGAGTGCGGGCGCCTGCCGCGCGGCGGCGGCGATCAGGGTGGCCCGCACCGGGTTCCGCTTGTGCGGCATCGCGGACGAACCGCCGCCGCGCGCCTCCGCGACCTCGCCGATCTCCGTCCGGGACAGCACGAGCACATCGGCGGCGACCTTGCCGAGCACGCCCGCGGTGAAGGCGAGGGCCGAGCCGAGATCGGCGACAGGGGTACGGAGGGTGTGCCACGGCAGCGTCGGTTCGGCGAGCCGGAGCTGGGCGGCGTACGCGGCGAGAAGACGCACGCCGGTGTCCCTGCGGGGGTGGGCGCCGGCGGCGCCGGCCGCCTGTTCGGGCCGGTCCTGATCCTGGTCCCGGTCCTTGGCCGGCGCGCCGGGGCCCGTGCCCGTCAGGTCGTAGACCGGCTCCTCGGGCGCCGGGTCGGCGCCGAGTTCGGGTCCGGCGTCGGTCCCCGGTTCGGTGCCGGTGGCGGGCGCGTAGTCCGGCAGCGGCTCGGGAGGGCTGTCGAGCGTCGTGTCGAGCGCGCCGGTCAGGTCGTACACGGGCTCGCAGGACGCGGCGGTCGAGGTACTGCCCGGCGGGCCGGGCACCGGCTCGTCGGGCGGCGCGAAAGCCGCCAACGTGCCCGCCGCACCGCCCAGTTGGACCGGCAGCCGGACGGCGGCCAACCGGGTGCGGGCGTCCCGTACCGACGACAGCCAGCCCGCCGCCTTCAGCCCGAACGTCGTCGGAACCGCGTGCTGGGTGAGGGTGCGCCCCGCCATCGGTGTGTCGCGGTGGGCCGTGGCCAGTGCGGCGAGCGTGTTCGCCGTACGGTCCAGATCCGCCAGGATCAGCGGCACCGTACGGGTGGCGACCAGCATCATCGCCGTGTCCACGATGTCCTGGCTGGTCGCGCCCCGGTGGACGTACCGCGCCGCGTCCCCGTCCGCCTCGTCCACCGCCGCCGTCAGATCCGCCACCAGAGGGACCACCGGGTTGCCGCCGGCGCGCGCCCGCAGCGCCACGTCCCGTACGTCGAACCGGCCCGCCACCCCGGCCGCCACCGTGATCGCGTCGGCCGCCGCCTCCGGCGTGAGACCGACCGACGCCTGCGCGCGCGCCAGCGCCGCCTCGGCGTCGAGCATCGCCCGGAGGAACGAGGTGTCACCGGTGGCCGCCTCGGCGGCGGAGCCCGCCCGGCCGGGCGAGAGCAGCCCCGCGTCGGGGGAGGGCGGCAGGGGGGATGGGGTGGACCGGTCAGCGGAGGTCAAGGAAAACCGTCTCCTCGTCGCACTGAAGTCGGATGTCGCGAATATCGCTGCGGTGGCGGTGGCGGTGGCTGGCGGTAGCTGTGGCGGTGCGTGCCGGACGGGGCGGGTCCCGCCCTCGCCAACAGCGTCTCCCGTCGGGCCGCGTCCGGCGAGGCGAGCGGTCGGGCGAGCGGTGGACCTGCGGCGGGAACGGGTGTACGGGACAGATGTGCCGGACGGGCGCGCGGGACGGGACGGCGTGGCGCCGCCGGCCAGGGCGGGGTGTGTGCGGAGTCGTACACCCTCATTCGTGTCCCTCAGGATGTCCCGGGTGGTCGTGTCACGGTTGCTCCAGCACGAGGGCGACTCCCTGGCCGACCCCGACGCACAGGGCCGCGACGCCCGCACCGGAACCGTGCGCGGCCAGCTGGTGCGCGACGGCCCCCGCGAGACGGGCGCCCGAGGCGCCGAGCGGGTGGCCGATGGCGAGCGCGCCGCCGCGCGGGTTGACGAGGGACGGGTCGAGGTCGGGGAGCCCGGCGAGACAGCCGAGCACCTGCGCGGCGAACGCCTCGTTCAGTTCGACGGTGTGCAGGTCGGCGTAGTCCCGGCCCGCCCGTTCCAGGGCGCGGCCGATGGCGTCGACAGGGCCGAGGCCGTACATCGGCGGCTCGATCCCGGTCACCGCCGACGCGCGGACGACGGCGAGCGGCGGGCGTCCGGTGGCCCGCAGGCCGTCCTCGTCGACCAGGAGGAGCGCCGCCGCGCCGTCGTTGAGAGGCGAGGAGTTGGCGGCCGTGACGGTGCCGCCCGCGTCCTCCTCACGGAAGGCGGTCCGGAGCTTGGCGAGGCCCGCCGCCGTACCGCCTTCGCGGATGTTCTCGTCGGTGCCGGTCAGGGCGGAGTCCTCGTACGGCACGGTCTCCGCCTCGTACAGGCCCTCCCGCCACGCCCGCGCCGCCTTCTCGTGACTGCCCAGCGCGTACGCGTCCTGCCGCTCGCGCGTGATGCCGAACCTGTCCGCGATCAGCTCGGCGCCCTCGCCCAGCGGCACCGTCCACTCCGGCCGCATCCGCTCGTTGACCATGCGCCAGCCGATGGTGGTGGAGTACAGCTCCTGATGGCCGGCCGGGAACGCGCGCGTCGGCTTGGGCAGCACCCACGGCGCCCGGCTCATCGACTCGACACCGCCCGCGATCACCACCGACGCGTCCCCGACGGCCACGGTGCGGGCGGCCTGAATCACGGCTTCGAGCCCGGACGCGCACAGCCGGTTGACGGTCGCGCCGGGTACGGAGACGGGCAGGCCGGCGAGCAGGGCGGCCATGCGGCCGACGTTGCGGTTCTCCTCGCCCGCGCCGTTGGCGTTGCCGAGGACCACGTCGCCGATCAGGGCCGGGTCGAGATCCGGCGTACGGTCGACCAGCGCCCGGACCACGTGCGCGGCCAGATCGTCGGGGCGCACTCCGGCGTACGCGCCGCCGTACTTGCCGAACGGCGTGCGGACGGCGTCCACGACGTACACGTCTCGCATCAGGTCTCACTCCTTGCGGCGGGCGCGCACGCGGGCGCTCGCGGCTGCCGGCTCGCGCGGGTGCGGTGTTCGCCTGGTGAATTAATGTTCATGATTTCGGACGGCCAGAGTCTCGCCCCGGGGCCGGGTGCTGTCAATGGTGCGCGGGCCGGATTGCCGATACTTAGGGCATTTTGACAGGTTGTGGGTAGGTGCCCCGTCGAGCGAGCGACAGCAACTTGCGACAGCTACGCGAAGAGGAGTCTGACCTGGAATGAAGAGCCGTGGGATCGACGGAACACTCCGCCACATCGCCGTCGTCGGCGCCTCCGACGCCGGGACACGCACCATCCGCGCGCTCCGCCGCCAGGGCTTCGAGGACCGGATCACCCTGGTCGACGCGGGGCACGACACCCCGCCCGACCTCGACGCCGAACCGCTGCCGGACACAACGGCCGAAGCGCTGGACCTCACGCACGACTCCGGCCACACGGTGCGTCTGTCGGACGGCCGGACCCTCGACGCCGACGGGCTCGTCATCGCCACCGGCGCCGGGGCACACCGGCCCCCCGGACCCCGGGGCGGCCACCCGGCCGTCTTCTCCCTCCGCACCTTCGAGGACCATGCCGGGAGCGGCGGCGGAGAGGACTCCGAGAACTCCCTCGCACTGCGCACCGCGCTCGCCGCCGGCCCACGGGTCGCCGTCGTCGGCGCCGGATTCACCGGCTGCGAGGTCGCCTCGTACTGCCGCGCCCGCGGACTCGACGTCACCGTCGTCGAGTCGCGCGCCGCCCCGCTGGAGCGCGTGCTCGGCAAGGACATGGGCCACGCCCTCGCCGACCTGCACCGCGACCACGGCACGGTCATGACGACCGGCGCCCGCGCCGTCTCCCTGCGCCCCGAGGGGGTCGTGACGGCCGACGGCACTCTCGTACCCGCCGACGTGGTGGTCGTCGCGGCGGGACCCGCGCCGCGTACCGAATGGCTGCGCGGCAGCGGTCTCGACATCGCGGACGGGGTGCTCCTGGACTCGACGTGCGCGGCGGTGGGCGCCTCGCGCGTCGTCGCGGCCGGGAGCGTGGCCCGCTGGTTCAACCCGCTGTTCGGCGCGGTGATGCGGGTCGAGGACGGCGGCGACGCCGAGCCGCGCAGCGATACGGCGGAACAGGCCGGGGCCGCCGCCGACACGCTCCTGGCGGACGGTGAGTACCCGATGCCCTTCGAGTCGTTGCCGTACTTCCGGTCGGAGCAGTACGGCACCGAGATCCAGTTCGTCGGCGTCGCGACCGGTGTCCCGCACGTCGTCGTCGGCATGCTCGCCGAGCGGCAGTTCGTCGCCGTGTACTCGGACGGACAGCTCGTCACCGGCGCGCTGTGCGTGAACAGCCCGTCCCAACTCGACCGCTACCGGCGGATGGTGGCGGCGCGCGTCCCGACGGATGTGGTGTTCGCGCCGCCCACGATGCTGAAGTCGACGGTCTGACCCACGCCGGCGCCCGCGCCCCATCTCAGCTTGGCCGCGCCAACGTCTCAGGCCTGGCCGCGCCAACGTCTCAGGCCTGGCCGCGCCGACGCCTCACGCCTGGCCGCGCCAACGCCTCACGCCGCCGCGCGTTCGCCGACCGGGCGTCGTCGCAGCGAGGCGTCCCTCAGCGCCGGCGGCTTCCAGACGCCGTCCGGGTGATAGACGTTCGTCCCGGGCTCCACGATCTCGTCGATCCGGTCCAGTGCCGCGTCGTCCAGCGTGAGCGCGGCGCCCTTCAGCAGACCGTCCAACTGCTCCATCGTGCGCGGGCCGATGATGACGGACGTCACCGCGGGGTGCGCGAGGGTGAAGGCCACCGCCAGTTCGGGCAGTGAGCAGCCGATGTCGGCCGCCAGCTCGGCCAGTTGCTCGACGATCTCCAGCTTGGCGATGTTCACCGGGAGCGTCGGGTCGAATCGGGCCGGGCTCAGCGCCGCGCGCCCCGTCGTCATGTCGATCGCGCCGCCCTTGCGGTACTTGCCGGTGAGGAAGCCGGAGGCGAGTGGACTCCAGGTCAGCACACCCATCCCGTACCGCTCGCACACCGGTAGCACCGCCGACTCGATGCCGCGCGCCAGGATCGAGTACGGCGGCTGCTCCGTACGGAACCGCTGAAGCGCCCGGCGCTCGGCGACGACGTGCGACTCCACGATCTCCTCGGCGGGGAACGTCGAGCAGCCGAAGGCGCGGATCTTGCCCTCGCGTACGAGATCGGTCAGCGCGGAGAGGGTCTCCTCGATGTCCGTCGTGTGGTCGGGCCGGTGGATCTGGTAGAGGTCGATCCACTCCGTCCCCAGCCGCTTCAGGCTCTCCTCCACCTCCCTGACGATCCAGCGCCGCGAGTTGCCGCCGCGGTTGCGGCCCTCGCCCATCGGGAAGTGCACCTTGGTCGCGAGGACGACATCGTCGCGGCGGCCCTTGAGCGCCTTGCCGACGATGATCTCGGACTCACCGGCGGAGTACATGTCCGCGGTGTCGAGGAAGTTGATCCCCCGGTCGAGGGCGGAGTGGATGACGCGTACGGAGTCGTCGTGGTCGCTGTTGCCGACGGAGCCGAACATCATGGTGCCGAGGCAGTGGGCGCTCACCTCGATACCGGTGCCGCCGAGAGTGCGGTAACGCATGTCGTGCTCCCTTGCTGGTCAGGCAATTGTCAGACATCTGGTGGGGCGTACGCCGGCACTCTAGGACTTGGAGTGCGATCGAGGTCAAGGCGCGACGGGCGACCGACGGGGGACCCGGCCGAGTGACCGGCAGGGTCGGGTGGGCCAGGTCGGTCAGGCCAGGTCGGTCAGGCCGGCCAGGTCGATACTTTGGTCACGCCCGCGGATCCCTTCGACGGATACCCGCCCCGGCCGCCGCTTCCTAGCCTCGGGGCATGCGCATGAGCAAGCGATCGAAGTCCCGGGAGCCGGTCGGCGATGTCACCGTGCTGGCCCAATCGGTCTGGCTCGTCCCGGCGTTCGCCGTCGCCGGGGCGGTCGTCGGCTGGCTGGTCAAGCTGCTCGCCAACTGGCTGGTGGGCTGGGACTGGGCCCCGCTGAAGGGCCCGGCGAGGCTGCTGAACTCCATCCCCGAGCCATGGCTGACCATCCTCGGAGTGACGGCGGGCGTGGTGCTCGGCGTGGTGGTGGGGTTCATCGCGCTGCACGAGTCGCTGACCGTACGGGTGTCGGACACCCGGCTGACGCTCAAGATCCGCGACGAGACCCGCGAGCTGCGCCGGGCCGACGTCGGCCCGCTCTTCCTGGATGGCAAGTTCCTCGTACTGCTCGGCCACCACACCGAGGAACTGGTCCGTGAACCCTTCGACCTGGACCGCGCCGCCCTGGCCGCCGCCTTCACCGCCCACGGCTACGACTGGGCCGACGAGGACCCGCACAAGGCCGACTTCCGTCTCTGGGTCCCGGACACACCCGGCCTCCCGGTGGGCGCGAACGCCCTGCTGAGCGCCCGCGCGTACGCGATGCGCAAGACGGACAAGGGGGACGACGTCCGGGCGCTGCGCGACGAGCTGAACGGGCTGGGCCTGGCGATCCGGGACGAGAGGAAACGCCAGTACTGGCGGCTGCCGAAGCCGCCGTCCGAACCACCGCCCGGACCACACTCCGGGCGGTCACCGGGGGCCTGACCAGCCCCCACCGGCCAGGGCCATGAACCGGGGGGCCGGCCCTGGCCGGAAACCCCTCCCCCCGGAAACCTCTCCCGCACCGAAACGGGCCGCCTCCGCCGAACGGCCCGCGTCCGGTGGTTGGGTTGCGGTTGCCGACCGGGATGTCCGGAAGATCCCGGCGGCGCCCCCCCCGCAGACCCACGAGCCACCGTGAGAGGCAGCCACCATGACCACCGACTCCACCGGCCGCGTCACCACCCCGTTCGACGCCGAGTCCACCGCGGCCGAGGTCGTCGCCGGTGTCGACCTCACCGGCCGGCGCGCCGTCGTGACCGGCGGCTCCTCCGGCATCGGTGTCGAGACCGCCCGCGCGCTGGCCGGCGCGGGCGCCGAAGTCACCCTGGCCGTACGCGACATCGACGCCGGAGAGCGCACCGCCGGTGACATCAGGGGCACCACCGGCAACCGCCGGGTGCTCGTCGCGCCGCTCGACCTCGCCGATCAGGCGTCCGTCGCCGCGTTCACCGCCGCCTGGGACGGGCCGCTGCACATCCTGATCAACAACGCCGGGGTGATGTACACGCCCGAGCTGCGGACACCGGAGGGCTGGGAACTCCAGTTCGCCACCAACCACCTCGGCCACTTCGCGCTGGCCACCGGCCTGCACCCGGCGCTCACCGCCGCGGACCGGGCGCGGATCGTCTCGCTCACCTCGGTCGGGCATCTGCTCCAGGCGGTCGACTTCGACGACATCGACTTCCGCGAAGGGCCGTTCGACACCCGCCTCGCGTACGGCCAGTCCAAGACGGCCACCGCGCTCTTCGCGGTCGAGGCGAACCGGCGCTGGGCCAGGGACGGCATCACCGCCAACGCCGTCCACCCCGGCGCGGTCCTGTCGAACCTCACCCGCCATATGAGCCAGGACGAACTCAGCAAGGCCATCGCCTCCGGCTACACCTTCAAGACGCCCCAACAGGGCGCGGCCACCTCGGTGTTGGTGGCGACCTGGCCGGGACTCGAAGGCATCGGCGGCCGGTACTTCGAGGACTGCAACGAGGCGCGTCCGCACCGGGAGGGCGACTCCGGCGGCGTCGCCGCGCACGCCCTGGACCCGGCCGCGGCCGAGCGCCTGTGGCAGGTGTCGCTCGACATGCTGGCCTCGGCCGGGCGAGCCTGACGGCTCCGTCCGGCCCCCCTTACGCCCCCGCCTCCTCCAGCAGCCGCACCGTCTCCGGATACGGCCCGGTCCGCGCCCATTCAAGCGGTGAGCGCCCGCCGCCGCCGTCCTCGCGCAGCCGTGGATCGGCGCCGTACGCGAGCAGTTCGCGTACGGCGCCCGCATGGCCCCAGCACGCGGCCCCACACAGCGGCGTGCCCTCCGTCCCGTCCCCGCTCTCGGCGTCGGGCGGCGCGCCCGCGGCCAGCAGCAGGCGTACGGAGTCGGCGTCGCCGTGCACGGCCGCCGCGTACAGGGGCGTCGACCCCTCGGCGTCGTACGCCCACGCGGGGGCACCGGCCCGCAGCAGCGCGCCGACCTCGGCCGTACGCCCCAGCCTCGCGGCCAGCACCAGCCGCCGCGACAGCTTCTTCCGCCGCCTGTTGTTCATCCCTGTTCCGTCCCTGTCCCCGTACCGTCTCGTCCCGCCGGCTCAACTCGTGTGCAGCATCAGGCCGATGCCGACGACCATCAGCCCGGCAGCCGCGATGCGCGGCATACCGAACCGTTCCTTGAAGAACACCGCGCCTATCGCCGCGCCCACGACCGGCTGCGCCGAGATTGATCTTGGGGTGTGCTGGTCTTGGGGGTTCGGCGGGCTGGTGGTCCAGCGGCTGTCGGTCCTTTACTCGTACCGGTACTTCAGCGAATCCGCCTCCGTCTGCTCGATGTCAGCGATCGTCAGCTCCGGCATCCGCAGTTGAGCCAGCGTCACCTCGGCCGAGGTCGGCTGGGCGTCAGCCGACAGCCACTGCTCCGGCTTCCAGGCCCCGCTGCGCAGAAGCGACTTGGGGCAGTGCGGGTAGACCTCCTCGATCCCCACCACCAGCGCACTGGCCGGCGGCTTGCCCACGGCGGTCAGCTGCGACAGCAGGTCCGGGCGGGTGGAGACGCAGGCCCGGCCGTTCACCCTGAGCGTCGTGGTGCGTCCTGGGATGAGGAACAGCAGCCCGGCCCGTCCGGTTTCGATGACGTTCTGCAGAGTGTCCAGACGCTTGTTGCCGGTCGCGTCCGGTATCGCCACCGTCCGTGTGTCCAGGACGGCGACGAACCCAGCTGGGCCGCCGCGCGGGGAGACGTCACAGTTGCCGTTGGCGTCCGCGCTGGCGACCAGGACCAGCGGTGAGCATCCGATCAAACGTTTCGTCTGTTCCGTAAGTTCGGTCATCTGCTTGCGCACGGCCGCGTCACTGGGGAGTTCGTAGGCCCGGCGCAGTGTCTCCTGGTTGGGCACGGCGTCGACGCGGAGCGAGTCGAAGGCGCTGCTGGCAGGGGCTGTCGTCATGCCTCCGACCCTAATCGGCCGATCTGTGGTTGATCTTGGTACGCATGGCGGTCAGACGGAAGCTCTGGCGTGATCGTGCCGCATGTGATCGCCGGACAGTCGAGTCTCCGTGTATACGGCTGAACGTCACGCCCTGGATTCTCGCCTGTCGTGGCCTGCGGGGCTGTCCTACCAGTATGGATGTTGTAGTGACGCCGTGCGGGTTGGTGCATGGCAGGTCGACAGATCTGAGGAGTTGGTGGGGGCATGCCGTCTGGTGCTGAGCTGAACGCGGAACAAGGCTTTACCTCAGCCGTCGCTACGAGGGTGGTGGCTGCGGCGTGTCGGCAAGCGGGGCTTGATGGTGACGGGGCCAACCTGATCCGCCTGGGTGAGAATGCTCTGTTCGGCCTGGAGGCACACCCGGTGGTGGTCCGGATCGCCCGGTCGACCGAGTATCTGGAATCCGCGCGGGGTGAGGTCGCCGTGTCCCGCTGGCTGGCCCGTGAGGGCTTCCCTGCGACGCGGGTCATCGACGATCTGGAGCAGCCCGTGATCATCGATGGTCACCCGGTGACGTTCTGGCACCTGATCGAGGAGAGCGACCGTAAGCCGACGTACGGCGAGCTGGGAGCGATCCTCCACGATCTCCACTCGCTCACCCTGCCGGCTTCCCTGAGCCTCCCTCCGTATCCGGTGCTGGACCGGACAGACCGACGTATCAACGCGGCGACCGGGATACCGGAGGACGACCGTGCGTTCCTGCGTAAGCGCGCCCGTGAACTCTGCGGCCGGGTGGAAGAGTTGCGCTTCGATTCTCAGAGGGGCCCCGTGCACGGAGACGCCCACGTACAGAACCTCATGGTGGACCGCACTGACCGGGTGATCCTGATCGACCTGGAGCGGTTCAGTTACGACCACCCCGAGTGGGACCTGATGGTCACGGCCACCGAGCATCACAGCTTGGGTTGGCAGACACCGCAGGAGTACGGCGCGTTCGTCGGTGCGTACGGTCGGGATCTCCGCTCGTGGGCTGGGTTCCCTACCTTGCGGTCATTGCAGGAGTTCAACATGACGACGTGGTTGATGCAGAACGTCTCGGAGAGCGCCGAGACAGCGGCGGAGTACACCCGTCGTATCGCCTCGCTCCGCGACGAGGACGCCCCGCGCGACTGGAACCCTGGCTGATCCTGCCTACTCGTCGTCCAGGCGTTGCATCGCGGCTTGCACGTGGCCGTTGAACTGCTCGACCACAGGGCTGTGCGCGTGGACCGACACCTCACGCTGGAAGTCACTGACGTACCGCTGAAAGCGCACGGACTGAAGGGCGTCGCCTGCCTCGACGGCAAGGCCGGCGGTCGTCACGGCGGCCTCCAGGTAACGATCACGAACCCCGGTGCCGATGGCACCGGGGCCGTCGTCGTGTCTCCTGCGGCGTGGCCAGCCCCAGCCAATGGTCAGCCAGCCTGCGGGGAAAGGGACTTGTAGAGATGAACAGCACCGGGGGACGACGGATTCGACGCTGACGACCTGGGCCCTGACGCGGTGCTGTGGGTCTGCGGCGTGAACTACCTGGCCGGCTGGCGGGACGCATCCCAAGCCCTCACAAAACCTGCGGCACTCACCTGGGAAAACATCAAGATCAAGTGGGGGCAGAATGGGAGCCGATCTTGGTTCCCGAGTGCGCTCGAAGTGGTTGGGAATCCCCCAACGTGCCTGAAAGTTCCTGAGAACGTGCAGGTCACGCGGGGGACAAGCGTGCCCCCTGGCCGACCGGGTGCTCACCAGGCCGACGCCCTGCGCGGGCGATAGTGCGATCAGAAATGACGGCTTCAACCGACCCGGAGTTCACCGGTCAGTGGTTCGAAACCCTCGCGATCCTGCACATAGCTGACTTCGAAGGACTCCACTTTCTGGCCCTCCCCGAAGGACACATCGGTCACGGTGAAGGTGCCGGTGATGTCGCTGGATGTACCCCACGGCGGTTGGACATTCAGGCCCGGCCTGTCTGAAAGCCCGATGTTTGGGTGCACAGCTCCTTCGTAGCGGCCTTCTGTGAGAACTTGCCCCTTCGGTGCGGCAAAGTCCAGACCCCATGACTCTTCAGAGCTCGGATTGACCGTTACCGAGATCATTCGGTGGTCGAATGAGGCAAAGGCGTCGAACTCAAGGCCCGCCGCGGTCGATTGGGAACCAGATCTTCCCCCTCCCAGACCGTCGTACTTGTCTCCGGACCATGTGTGAATTCCGGATGGCATGGGGTCGGCATGGGCGATGGGCGTGCTGCCGAGCGCGCCTATGGATAGAGCCACAGCGAAGGTAATCAACGTGCGTCGGCTGAGCGTGCCACTGATCATTGGTTCTACCCCCAGGTAACATTGCCGGAATCGTTGGGACTTGGCAAAGATCTTGGCATGCAGCTGCCCCACAGCGCCACGCCGACGAGCCCCGCCGACGCGACGGCCACGCCCGTCGCCTGCCAGCGGTCCAGCGACTCGCCCACGAAGACGGCGGCCAGGACGGTCACCAGCAGGGGCGCGGTGCCGCGTGCGATCGGGTACATCTGGCCGAAGTCGCCGAGGCTGAACGACCGCATCAGCAGCGCCTGGTAGCCGACGTGCAGCAGCGCGGAGGCGATCAGATACGGCCACGCGCCGGCGGCCGGGAACGGCGAGAAGCACACGGCGACCGCGCCGAGCACGGTGCCGCCGCCGGCGATCAGGGTGAAGGCGACCAGCTGGTCCTTGATGGTGTGCGCGATCGCGTTCCAACTGGCGTGTGTGAGGGCGGCCAGCAGGACGGCGGCGGCGACGCCCGGTGTCACGCCGTGCGCTCGCGGACGTCCACCAGGGTGCCGCCCGCGTGCCGGACCAGGCTCTTGGGGTCCATCGGGAAGACCGTGTGCGGGGTCCCGGCCGCCGCCCACACCACGTCGTGGTCGAGCAGACCCCGGTCGGCGAGCACGCGCGTGCGGGTGCGGTGCCCGAAGGGCGGTACGCCGCCGATGGCGTACCCGGTGGTCTCCCGTACGAGATCGGCGCGCGCCCGCTTGACCGTACCGGCGCCCAACTCCTCCCGTACGCGCTCCACGTCGACGCGCGACGCGCCGTCCATCAGCACCAGGACCGGGACGCCGTCGGCCTCGAAGATCAGGGACTTGACGATCTCGCTGAGCCCGCAGCCGATGGCGGCGGCGGCCTCGGCCGCCGTCCGGGTGGCGTCCGGGAAGGTGCGGACCTGGCCGGTGAGATGGTCGAGGCCCAGTTCGCGCAGCGCTTCGACGAAGCGGGGGTGGGCCGGGGTGTCAGGCGTGCCGCCGGGGTTGCTCATGGCGGGCACGCTAGCGGGAGGGGCGGGCGGGGGCGAACCCGTTTCACGCACGCGGATCTGTTCCGGTGCCGGTGCCCGTGTCGGTGCCGGGACCTGCCCCGCTTCCGGCACCGGCACCGGAGCCGCTCCTGGTCCCGGCCGCCCGGAGCCGCTCGGCCAGCGCGTGGGCGCGGTTCGCCAGCTCCGGGGGATCCAGCACCTCGAAGTCGTGCCCCAGCAGCAGCACATGCATCAGGACCCGGTCCAGGTCCCGGCCGCCGCTGAGCACTTCGCACCGGTCGTCCCCGCGCGGCTGTACGACGGCAGCCGCCCCCGGGACCTGTTCACTCACCGTCCGGGCGGGCGCGTGCACGAGGAAGCGCGCCTGGTGCGCGTAGGCCCGGCTCGCCACCCCCTCCTGTACGTACGCCGCCGCGTCGGGCGCCTCGCGCGGCCGGAAGCGCCAGGTCCGCGGCGACACCTCCGTCATCCGGTCGACACGGAAGGTCCGCCAGTCGTCGCGGTCGAGGTCGTAGGCGAGGAGGTACCAGCGCCGGTCGGAGGCGACCAGACGGTACGGCTCGGTCCGCCGCCGCCGTACGCCCCCGGCCGCCGGATAGTCGAAGCCGGTCTCGACCTCGTCGCGGCAGGCTCTGGCCAGCGTCATCAGCACGTCCGGGTCGACCGCGGGACGGCCGCCGCCGAAGAACGCCACCGAGCCGGAGAGCGCCCGCACCTCGTGGCGGAGCCGGGCGGGCAGCACCTGGTCGAGCTTGGTCAGCGCGCGCAGCGCGGCGTCACTGCCGCCGGCCGGGCCCGCGCCGGCGTCCCCGCTCGCGCCCCCGCCGACGAGCAGCGAGACGGTGGTGGCGATGGCCTCCTCGTCGTCCAGGAGCAGCGGCGGCAGGACCTGCCCGGGGCCGAGCTGATAGCCGCCACCGACCCCCTGACCGGCATGGACCGGATACCCGAGCGCGCGCAGCCGCTCGACGTCGCGCCGTACGGTCCGCGATGTCACCCCGAGCCGTTCGGCCAGCTCGGGCCCGCTCCAGAGCCGCCGCCCCTGCAACAGCCCGAGCAGCGTGAGCACCCGTTCCGTCGTACCCCGCTCGGTGGCCCCGTTCGTCGTCTCCATGTCGCCAAGCCTGACAGAAAGCGGACCGATCCTGTCCGCCAGGAGTGTCACGGTGGAGCCATGAACACGGACGAACTCGACTGGAACCGCACACTGCGCGAGCAGTGGGAGTTCCACTGGAACCATCAGCTCCGGGCCAGGCTCGAAGGGCTGACCGACGAGGAGTACTTCTGGTCCCCGGTGCGGGACGCGTGGAGCGTGCGGGCGCGCGGTGACTCGACAGCACCCGTACAGGCGGGCGCGGGGGAGTTCACGATCGACTACGCCTTCCCCACGCCCGCGCCGGCGCCCTTCACCACCATCGCCTGGCGGCTCGGCCATGTCGTCGTCGGCGTACTCGCCACCCGCAACGCGGCGCACTTCGGGGCGCCCGAGGTGTCGTACGAGACATGGGAGTACGCCGGCGACGCGGCCAGCGCGCTCGACCAGCTCCAGACCCAGCTCGACAGCTGGCTGGCCGGGGTGTCCGGTCTCGGAGCCGACGGGCTCCGGGCGCCGATCGGTGAGAAGGAGCCGTACCCGGACGCGCCCACGGCGGATCTGGTCCTGCACATCCACCGGGAGCTGATCCACCATCTGTCCGAGGTCTGCCTGCTGCGGGACCTCTACCTGCACACCCACGCCACCACGAACGGAGCGACCCGATGAGCCGCCACATCCAGATCACCTTCGACGCCCACGACCCCGCCGCTCTGTCGACCTTCTGGCGCGACGCCCTGGGTTACGTCCACCCCGGTCCGCCCGGTGTGGAGCTGCCCGAGGGCGCCGACCCGCTGGCCGCCTGGGACGACTTCCTGGCCGGGATCGGCGTACCGGAGGGCCAACGCAACACGAAGTCGGCCGTCGAGGACCCGGATGGGGACGGCCCCCGCCTGTTCTTCCAGCAGGTGCCGGAGGACAAGATCGCCAAGAACCGCGTCCATCTCGATGTCCGCGCGGCCCCCGGACTGGAGGGGGAGGAGCGGATGGCGGCGCTGGAGACCGAGTGCGCCCGTCTGGTCGCACTGGGCGCGACCCGCGTACGCCGCGACGAGCCGGCTCCGCCGCTGAGCAGGGGGCTGATCGTGATGACCGACCCGGAGGGCAACGAGTTCTGCCTGGACTGAGAGAGACGGTGGGGCCCGTCGGCCGGGATGCCCGGCCGACGCCCTCCGTACGAAGACGGCGGCCCCGGCCGACGCCCTCCGTACGAGGTCGGCGGCCCCGGCCGGTCACGCCGCCCTGAGCGCGCCCTACCCCGCCGAGAGCACCGCCGCGACCACCGGTCCCGCCGCGTCCCCGCCGTGTCCGCCGGACTCGACGCTCGCGGCGGCGGCCAGGTCGTCCTGGAAGCCGGTGAACCAGCTGTTCGACGTCTCCTGCCCGTCGACCTCGGCCGAGCCCGTCTTCGCGCCCTTGTCCCCGCCGAGCCCCGCCATCGCCTTCTGACCGGTGCCCCACGAGGCCGTCGCCCGCATCATGTCGCGCAGCTGCTGCCCCACCGCGCCCGGCAACTGCCGCTCGGCGACGGCCAGTTGGCGGTCGTCCAGGTCGCGCGGGACGATGACCGGCTGGCGGAAGGTGCCGTCCTTCGTGGTGGCGGTGACGGACGCGATGTTCAGTACGTTCATCTGGACCGTGCCCTGGCCGATGTACTGGGCGGCGGCCCCGCCCCCGTCCGCGTCCGGCACACTGCCGTCGGCGGACGCGACACCGGTCTTCCAGTCCAGCCCGAGGCCGAACACATGCCCCGCCACCTCGGGCAGCGCGTGGTCGTCCTTCGTGTCGTCGATCAGCTTGATGAAGGCGGTGTTGCAGGACCGGGCGAAGCTCTGGGTGAACGTGCCGCCCTTGATGTCGAAGTTGTCCAGGTTGTGGAACGAAGTGCCCTGGTAGAGCACCGTCTTGGGGCACTCGGCCGGCTTGCCCGCCCCGACCAGGCCCTTCTCCAGCAGCATCGCCGCCGTCACTATCTTCATCGTCGAGCCCGGCGCCTGCTTGCCGAGCATCGCCGCGTTGAAGCCGTCCTTACGGTTGTTGGCGACGGCGACTATCTCACCCGTGCTCGGCTTCACCGCCGCGACGGACGCCTCGCTGTACTTCTTCACGGCCTGCTCGGCCGCCGCCTGGACCTTGGCGTCGAGCGTCGTCCTCAGCTCGCCGCTCTCGCCCTCGGAGAGTGTCAGGACCGTCGAGCGGGTCACCTTCTCGCCGTCGGTCTGGATCCAGGTCTCGACGCCGGACTTGCCGCCCGCCTTCTCCCCGTACTTCTCCCGCAACTGGTCGAGCACCGGCGCGAGCGAGGGGTACTTCTCCGCCGTCAGCTCGGTCCCGTTGCGGTCGACCGCCTTGATCGGCGGCGTGGTGGCCTCGCCGGTGACCAGGTGCGTGTTCTTCTCCAGCTTGGGATGGATGACGGTCGGCACCCA
Source organism: Streptomyces sp. NPDC006643 (assembly GCF_042870175.1). Classification (NCBI taxonomy): domain Bacteria; kingdom Bacillati; phylum Actinomycetota; class Actinomycetes; order Kitasatosporales; family Streptomycetaceae; genus Streptomyces; species Streptomyces sp. NPDC006643. The sequence goes on from NZ_JBIAHA010000005.1 coordinate 91,457, forward strand.
GTCGACCAGCGGCTTCCCGCTGGTCAGCCCACGGACGACGGTCAACTCGGAGGCGTACGAGAGGGGTTTGCTCAGCTTCCCGAACTTCACCGTCGCCTTCACGGTGAAGGGCACCTTCGCGCCCGTCGCCTTTCCGGGCGTGATCACCGCGCCGGTGATGTGCGCCTGCTCGCTGTAGCCGGCGACGGCCGCCTCGGCCTCGGCGGCGTTGTTGGTGAGGGAGGCGGCGCGCTCGGGATCCTTGCCGGCGGCCCACGCGGCGAGGAAGTCCCCGGCGGTGTCCTTGATCTCGTCCGCGCTCAGCGGCCCGGTCCGGACCTCGGCCGACTTCGACGCGGAGCCCGTGCCGCCGTCCCCGGCGACGACGGTGTACGCGCCGTATCCGATCCCCCCGGCGACAACGATGAACACGCCGCCGACGACGGCGACTTTCGCTCCACTGCGCATGCGTGGGTCCCCTCCCCCCAGGAGTGCCCCCGGCCACGTTTGAACGTGTTCAAAGGAGCAACGTTTTCGCACTCTACGTGACGTGGGTGAACAGAGGAGCGCCCGTTACAGGACCGCGACGATCGCCCGCCGCGCCCCCGTCTCCTGTCCCGGGCCCCGGGTCATCGGCCCCGGCCCCCGGTCATCGGCCCCGGCCCCCGGGCACGCCGGCCCCCGGGCACGCCAGCCCCCGTTCACACCCAGGTGTCGAACCACATCCGGTCCTGCCACTCGCTGATCGGGATCGTCTGCCCGGTGTAGATGGGCCAGAAGTAAATGAAGTTCCACACGATCAGGAGCACCAGCACGCCCGCGCCCACCGCGCCGATCGTCCTGCGTCTCTCGTCCGAGCCCGCCGGCCCCAGCATCGCGCCGATCATCATCGCCACCGCCAGACACAGGAACGGGACGAAGACCACCGCGTAGAAGAGGAAGATCGTGCGCTCCTGGAAGAAGAACCACGGCACCCAGCCCGCCGCGACGGCGCAGGCGATGGCGCCCGCGCGCCAGTCGCGGCGGAAGAGCCAGCGCCACAGCACGTACAGGAGCGCGAAGCACGCCGCCCACCAGAGCAGCGGTGTGCCGATCGCCAGCACCTCCTGGGCGCACTTGTCCGCCGGGGCCGCCGTACAGCCCTCGGTGCCGCCCCTCGGGGACTCGTAGAAGTACGAGACCGGACGGCCCAGGACGATCCAGCTCCAGGGGTTGGACTGATAGGTGTGCCCGGAGGTCAGATTGACGTGGAAGTCGAGCACCTGGGTCTCGTAGTGCCACAGACTGCGCACCCAGTCCGGCAGCCACGACCACAGCCCGCCGTCGCCCTGGGTGGCGGCCCAGTCGCGGAAGTAACCCTTGTCACTGACGATCCAGCCGGTCCAGGAGGCGACGTACGTGCCGATCGCCACCGGGACCGTCGAGACGAACGCCGGCACCAGATCACGCTTGAGCACGGCGAGATACGCGTTCACGGCCCCGGCGGTGCGCCGCGCGCCCACGTCCCACAGGACCGTGAGCAGACCGAACGCGGCCAGGATGTAGAGCCCGTTCCACTTCGTCGCGAAGGCCAGTCCCAGCATCACCCCGGCCGTGATACGCCACGGCCGCCAGCCCAGCCGCAGGCCCTCGCCGACCGCGTGGTCCGGGCGCAGCACGCCTTCGGCGTCCACCGGCAGCGCGTCCGCGAAGCGCCGTCTCGCCCAGTCCCTGTCCAGCAGCAGACAGCCGAACGCCGCCAGCACGAAGAACATCAGCACCAGGTCGAGCAGCGCCGTACGGCTCATCACGAAGTGCAGCCCGTCGACGGCGAGCAGCCCGCCCGCCAGACACCCCAGGAACGTCGAACGGAACAGCCGGCGGCCGATACGGCACAGCATGAACACCGACAGCGTCCCGAGGACCGCCACCATGAAGCGCCAGCCGAACGGGTCGAAGCCGAACATCAACTCGCCAAGCCCGATGATCCACTTGCCCACCGGCGGGTGCACCACATACCCGGCGTCGGCCGGCAGCGCGACCTGCGAGGGGTCGGCCAGGATCAGCTTGTCGACGTCCTTCGGCCAGCTGGCCTCGTACCCCTGCTGGACGAGCGCCCACGAGTCCTTCGCGTAGTACGTCTCGTCGAATATCACCGCCTTGGGGCTGCCCAGATGCCAGAACCTCAGCAGCCCGGCGACCAGCGCGACCAGCGCCGGGCCAAGCCACGCGGACCAGCGGGTCAGCCGGTCGGCGAGCAGCGGCGGCACACCGAGCACGATCCACAGGCGTTCCGACGGCTCCGTGTACGGCGGGACCAGCCGCTCGCGCAGCCCGATCACCGGTCTCGGCGCATAGCCGAACCGCCGCAGCCGCTGGGGCCATGACGGCGGCGTGTTCTCGGCGTCCCGACCCTGGAGGGCTTCTGGCGCAGTACTGGTCACCGCGCCATCGTAGGGAACGCCGCTGTGTGCCGTGGGCACGCCCGGACGGACACGGCGGCGGACCGGGCGCCCGCGCGGCCCTGCGAGGATGGCGTACGTGACTACTGTGCCCTCCCGGGGAACGGACCCCGCAGCCCCGACCGGCGTTCTCGTGCTCGCCGGGACCCCCATCGGCGACACCTCCGACGCGCCGCCGCGCCTCGCCGCCGAGCTGGTGGGCGCGGACGTCGTCGCCGCCGAGGACACCCGGCGGCTGCGCAGGCTCACCCAGGCGCTCGACGTGCAGACCACGGGCCGGGTCGTGTCGTACTTCGAGGGCAACGAGAGCGCCCGTACGCCCGAACTGGTCGAGGCACTGGCCGGCGGTGCCCGCGTGCTCCTCGTCACCGACGCCGGGATGCCGTCCGTCTCCGACCCCGGCTACCGGCTGGTGGCGGCGGCCGTCGAGCGCGGCATCAAGGTGACGGCCGTGCCGGGCCCGTCCGCCGTGCTGACGGCGCTCGCGCTCTCCGGGCTGCCCGTCGACCGCTTCTGCTTCGAGGGGTTCCTGCCGCGCAAGGCGGGCGAGCGGCTGGGCAGGCTCCGCGAGGTGGCCGACGAGCGCCGCACCCTCGTCTACTTCGAGGCGCCGCACCGGCTGGACGACACCCTCGCGGCGATGGCCGAGGTCTTCGGCGCCGAGCGCCGGGCCGCCGTCTGCCGCGAGTTGACCAAGACGTACGAGGAGATCAAGCGCGGCGGTCTCGGCGAACTGGCCGTGTGGGCGGCCGAAGGCGTACGGGGTGAGATCACCGTCGTGGTCGAGGGAGCCCCGGAACGCGCGCCGGTGACGGACCCCGCCGAGCTGGTGCGCAGGGTGCTCGTGAGGGAGGAGGCGGGGGAGCGGCGTAAGGAGGCAATCGCCGCCGTCGCCGCCGAGGCGGGGGTGCCCAAGAGGGAAGTCTTCGATGCGGTGGTGGCGGCAAAGAATGCTGCTCGCACAAGCCCCCGGGACGGTAAAGGACTATCTTGAAAAGCAAAGCGCAGACCGTGTGCCGGGCGCTTTAGGCATGCGGAGGCCAAGAGCCTGCCATTAATCGACAGCGCTGATGCGCTCCCGCCCGAATAGGCGTCCACTGGATCGAGTGGAGAGGAGCTGGCATGAGTGAGATCACGGGCAACGCCGTCGCCCACGAGGCATATGCGTTCTGCTGCATGCGATGCGGTCACGGCTGGGAGCAGGCGTACGACATAGAGCACCACACGGACGGTTCCGGACAGCAATTCGTCGTCTACAAGGCGGACGGACTGCGGGTGCCTTCGCCGCTGTCGAGCCCGACCTGCCTCAACTGCGGACACCACGTCGTACGCATCATGCGCTCGGGACAGGTGTCCTCGGTGCGCGCCCTGAGCCAGCAGATGACCGCCCCCCGGGCGCCGAAGCAGCCCAAGGCCCCCAAGGCGCCCAGGACCCACCGGACGCATCGGACGAAGCCGCCCAAGCAGGGCAAGCCGATACCCGTGACCGACGAGGCGGGCGGCGCGGCCATCGGGGCCGTCGCCGACAGCGCGCGGGCGAAGTCGGCGCACCACTGGCACCTCTCGGACCTTCTGCACCCCTTCCACCGCAGGTAATTCGCGGCGGGCGACGGGGGCCGTCCTCGTACGATCGTGCCCATGAGCCCGAAGAGTCCCAACAGCGCCAAGAGCAACGCCAAGAGCAGCACCGGGAACAACGCCAAGAGCAACGCCAAGAGCAGCACCGGGAACAACGCCAACAGCAGCGCCAGGAGCAGCGCCAGGAACACGGCGGAAGCGCCGCCGGCACCCGAACCCCTCCGGGTGCCGGTCGCCGATTCGCACACCCACCTGGACATGCAGAGCGGCACCGTCACGGACGCCCTCGCCAAGGCCGCCTCCGTAGGAGTGCCGATCGTCGTCCAGGTGGGCTGCGACGTGCCGGGCTCCCGCTGGGCGGCCGACACCGCCGCCGCGCACGCGTCCGTGCACGCGGCGGTCGCGCTGCATCCCAACGAGGCGCCGCGCATCGTGCACGGCGACCCCGACGGCTGGTCGCGCCAGGGCGAGCGCGAGGCCGGCGGCGAAGCGGCCTTGGACGACGCGCTCGCCGAGATCGACCGGCTGGCCGCGCTGGCGCAGGTGAAGGCCGTCGGCGAGACCGGGCTCGACTTCTTCCGTACGGGGCCCGAGGGCATGGCCGCGCAGGAACGCTCGTTCCGCGCGCACATCGAGATCGCCAAACGCCACGGAAAAGCGCTCGTCATCCACGATCGCGAGGCGCACGCCGACGTGTTGCGCGTGCTCGCCGACGAAGGCGCCCCGGAGCGGACCGTATTCCACTGCTATTCGGGCGACGCGGAAATGGCCGAAATCTGTGCCGCCGCAGGCTACTTCATGTCTTTCGCGGGAAATATGACGTTCAAAAACGCGCGCCCACTGCGTGAGGCGTTGGCCGTCGCTCCGCTCGAACTCGTTCTGGTGGAGACGGACGCGCCTTTTCTGACGCCCGTTCCGTACCGAGGACGGCCCAATGCCCCGTATTTGATTCCGGTGACGGTGCGCGCGATGGCCGAGGTGCGCGGGATCGGCGAGGACGCGATGGCGACGGCGATTTCGGCCAACACGGCGCGCGCTTTCGGGTACTGAGACGGCCGGTCCTGTTCGGTTCCGGTCGCTCCCGGTCGCTCCCGATCGGTCCCGTTCCGCCCGTCGGGACGCTGTGTAGTCGCGCTGCTTTGGAGAGTGACCGCCGCTCCGCTAGTGTCCGCCGGGTCGCATGGGGGCCGGACCGGACTTGTGGAGCGTCGAGCGTCGTGAACAGTGCGCAGGGCAGTCACCGAGCGGCCGGACGCCGCCACCCCGAACCGGCGCCCACCGTGGCGTGGTTCACCCCGCCGACCGCCCCTCCGGTCCCGTCGGCCGTCCCTCCCGCCCCGCCGGCCGCCCAGCCGGAGACGCTGATCTTGCCGGTCCCGCACCAGCAGCCCCGGCCGCCGGAGCGGCTGCCCACCGCCGGCTCCGCCTCCCGCCGCCTCGTCCCGCAGGCGCTGGTCGTCGCCGTCCTGGCCGGCGGCACCTCCGCGTTCGTCGCCGACGACAAGGCCGTACGGCTCAGCGTCGACGGCACCCCGCGCACGCTGCACACCTTCGCGGACGACGTGGACGAACTCCTCGCCGACGAGGGCGTCGCGATCGGCGAGCACGACCTCGTCGCCCCCGGCCGGGGCGCCGAACTGACCAACGGCGACACGGTCGTTGTCCGCCACGGCCGCCCCGTCATGCTCACCCTCGACGGCCGGCGTCGGCAGATCTGGACGACCGCCGACACCGTCGACGGCGCGCTGAGCCAGCTCGGCGTACGCGCGGAGGGCGCCCTCCTGTCCGTCTCGCGCTCGTCCGCGATCCCGCGCAGCGGACTCGCCCTCGACGTCCTCACCGAGCGCACCGTCACGTTCATGGCCGACGGGCGTGAACACACCCTCCGTACGAACGCCGCGACCGTGTACGAGGCCCTGGCCCACGCCGGGCTCGCCCTGCGCGGCGAGGACACCACCTCCGTGTCGCCCGACAGCTTCCCGCGCGACGGCCAGACCATCACCGTGATGCGGATCACCCGCGACGAGATCGTCCGCGACGAGGCCGTCCCGTACGCCACCGAACGCACCGAGGACCCCACCCTCTTCACCGGCACGGAGGTCGTCACCCGCCAGGGCGAGCAGGGCACGCGCCGCCTCACCTACACCGTGCGAGCCGTCAACGGCGTCCGGCAGAAGCCGCGCAAGGTCTCCGAGGAGCTCCTCCGCGCGCCCGTCACCCAGCGTGTCAGCGTCGGTACGAAGCGTCGCCCGGCCTCCGTCGCGGGCGCCGACGGCCTCAACTGGGCCGCTCTCGCCGCCTGCGAGTCGGGCGGCCGGCCGGACGCGGTCGACCCCTCGGGGACGTACGGCGGGCTCTACCAGTTCGACACCGGCACCTGGCAGTCCCTCGGCGGCAGCGGACGGCCGCAGGACGCCTCGGCGGGCGAGCAGACGTTCCGGGCGAAGAAGCTCTATGTGCAAAGGGGGGCGAGTCCGTGGCCGCACTGCGGCCGTAGGCTGCACGGGTGAGCACCACAGAGCCCCCTGAAGTCCCCGACGACGGCCCCGACGCCTTCGGCGCACCTGCCGCACATCCCGCCCCTGACGCCCCTGACGCACCTGCCGCCGCTGACGCACCTGCCGCCCCCGACGCCCTCCTCGGCCCCGCGGACATCCGCGAGCTGGCCTCGGCCCTCGGCGTACGCCCCACGAAGCAGCGCGGACAGAACTTCGTCATCGACGCCAACACCGTCCGCCGTATCGTCCGCACCGCCGGCGTACGCCCGGACGACGTGGTCGTGGAGGTGGGCCCGGGGCTCGGCTCGCTGACGCTGGCGCTGCTGGAGGCGGCCGAGCATGTGACGGCCGTCGAGATCGACGACATCCTCGCCGCCGCGCTGCCGCGCACCGTCGAGGCCCGGACACCGGCCCGCGCGGCTCACTTCTCGCTGGTGCACGCGGACGCGATGCAGGTACGCGAACTGCCGGGACCGACACCCACGGCGCTCGTGGCGAACCTCCCGTACAACGTCGCCGTCCCCGTCCTGCTGCACATGCTGGAGCACTTCCCGACGATCGAACGCACCCTGATCATGGTCCAGGCGGAGGTCGCGGACCGGCTGGCGGCGGCGCCGGGCAACAAGGTGTACGGCGTGCCGTCGGTCAAGGCCAACTGGTACGCGGAGGTCAAGCGCGCCGGCGCCATCGGCCGTAACGTGTTCTGGCCCGCGCCGAACGTCGACTCGGGCCTCGTCTCGCTCGTCCGCCGCCCGAAGCCGCTCACCACCACCGCGACACGCACCGAGGTCTTCGCGGTCGTGGACGCGGCCTTCGCGCAGCGCCGCAAGACGCTGCGGGCGGCACTCGCGGGCTGGGCCGGATCGGCACCGGCGGCGGAGAAGGCACTGGTGGCGGCGGGGATCTCGCCGCAGGCGCGGGGGGAGTCGCTGACGGTGGAGGAGTTCGCACGTATCGCGGAGTCGAAGGGAACGAGTGCGTGAGTGACACGGGCGCGGTCGACACGGGCGCGGTCAACGGGGCCGCGGTCAGCGGGGACCGGGTGACGGTACGGGTCCCGGCCAAGGTCAACGTGCAGCTGGCGGTGGGCGCGGCGCGCCCCGACGGCTTCCACGACCTGGCCAACATCTTTCTGGCGGTGGGCCTCCACGACGAGATCACCGTCACCCCGGCCGACGAACTGCGCGTCACCTGCGCGGGACCGGACGCGCACCAGGTACCGCTGGACACCACGAATCTCGCGGCGCGGGCGGCGATCGCACTGGCCGAGCGGCACGGCATCGATCCGCGCGTCCATATCCACATCGACAAGGACATCCCCGTCGCGGGCGGCATGGCAGGCGGCAGCGCGGACGGCGCGGGCGCGCTGCTCGCGTGCGACGCGCTCTGGTCGCTGGGCTCGTCCGAGGCCGAACTGCTCGCCATCTGCGCCGAGTTGGGCAGCGACGTACCGTTCAGCCTGCTCGGCGGCGCGGCGCTCGGCGTCGGCCGCGGCGAGCGGCTGACGCCGCTGGACGTCGGCGGCACGTTCCACTGGGTGTTCGCGGTCGCCGACGGCGGCCTGTCGACCCCGGCGGTCTACGCGGAGTTCGACCGCCTCACCTCGGGCACCGACGTCCCGCCCCCCACCGCCGACCCGGCCCTGCTCACGGCCCTGCGCACCGGCGACCCGACGGCCCTGGCCGCCACCCTCACCAACGACCTCCAGCCCGCGGCCCTCTCCCTGCGCCCCTCCCTCGCGACGACGCTCACCACGGGCACCTCGGCGGGCGCGCTGGCGGCCCTGGTCTCCGGCTCGGGCCCGACGACGGCGTTCCTGACGAAGGACGAGGAGTCCGCGACGACGGTCGCCGAAGCCCTGCTGGCATCGGGCAACTGCCGTACGGCGCGGGTGACTTCATCGCCCGCCGCCGGGGCACGGGTGGTGCCGGCCCGGTGAGCGGCGCGAACACGACCCCCTCGCTGATCGACCTGCTCCGGCAGACGGCCGACGCGTCCGACGGCCTCGTACAACTGCGCCCCGGACTCTCCGACGCCCGGATGGACACCTGGGCGGCGCCGGTGCCGGAAGAGATACGCGAACTGCTGCGCGCGGTGGGCGGCATCCGGATCGCCTTCGGCCGGTCCAGGACCGACGGCGGTTACCTCTTCACGGACATCGACTTCGACGAACCGCTCAACGAGGGCACGGCGCCCGGCGGTTGGGACGGCAGCTGGTACGTGGAGCGGGCCGGCGGCCCCGGCACCCACCACTTCGTCCACCTCGACTCGGCGGGCGGCTTCGTCTACGTCGACGTCGACCGCGAAACAGGCGCCTGGGGACCGGTGTTCACCTTCTCCGACGAGAACGACACGCAACGCCTGGCCGATTCACCGCACGCCTGGATCCGGCGCACGGCCGAATCCCTGCGCGACGCGGTCCGCGAGGCGGATGGAGACGTACGGAGATTCAGCTCCGCCTTCGAGGACGGCTGGCGGGAGCCCGAGGAGTCCGGCCCCGACGTACTCCCGGTCTCCGCGCCCACCGCGAGGACGAGCACCGACCCGGTCATCCGCTCGCTGGCCGCCGCCCTCCCAGACGACGGCGCCCTGGCCGACCTCCGCGACGTGACGGGCTGCGCGCGCATGCTCTTCCACTTCCCGGAGTCCTGCCGCTTCGCCCGCACCCACGGCGGCACCGTACTGACGGCGGTCCCGATCCCGTACGCCAACTGACCGCCGCCGCGCCCCTACTCCGGAGCCTCCCGTACGTGCTGGTGGCCGTCCAGGGGAAACGGTGGTCGGGCGGGGAGGGTCTGGCGGTAGACGTAACCGGTCTTTTCCGCGACGCGGCAGGAGGCCGTGTTGTCGATCTGGTGGAGCAGTTCGAGGCGGCTGACTCCCGGGAGGGCGCTGAACGCCCAGCCGGTCAGGGCCTCCAGGGCGCGTGGCGCGATGCCGCGCCCGCGGGCCTCGGCGGCGGTCCAGTAGCCGACCTCCGCGCTGTCGCGGCGGGCCGCGCCCCGCTTGAGGGCGACGTTGGCGACGAGCCGATCACCTTCGAGTACGGCGAAACTGAACCGCTCCCCGGACCGCCACCCGTCCCGCTGGATCTCCAGCCACCGCAGCGCGTCCTCGACTCCCGTGACGGGCAGCCGGGTCCACTGCCGGAGCACCGGGTCGCGGTAGACGTCGATCAGCGGGCGGATGTCGCTGTCGTCCCACGGACGGAGATCGAGGGCGGGGTGCCCGGCCGGGGTGGGATCGACGTGGAGTTCGACGGTCAACGCTGTGCGCTCCTACTCGCCCCGCATGTGCTCGGGGATCTCCGGGAACAGGCCCGTCACCTCGGCGGACGGGACGGTCTCGGCGGCCGGGGGAGGGGTGGCCGGTACGGGCTTGTCGGCATCGCGGAGTTCCAACTCCGCGCGTTCGTCGTTCAGTTCGAACTTCACCTTGCGCGGGAGGGGGTCGCCCTTCACCGTGATGTGGACGGTGACCCCGTCGCTCTCCGGTTGCTCCACCAGCTCCACGATCCGCTCGCCGTCCTGTGTGATCGGATTGAGCGCCTTGGCCTTGCTGGCCGAGTCGGGCACCTCGGCGAACGCCCTGTCCAGATCGCACAGAGTCAGGCGCTGGTCGTCCTTCACCTCGGCCGCCGAGGACTCGATGTATTTCCCGCGGGCCTTCTTCGCGGCCTCGTCGTGGCGGGCGACCGCGCCCGGACCGATGTACTCGGCCATTCTGCGTACGCTCGCCAGCGACGCGTCCTCGTGCCGGTACCACGCCCGCTCGCCGCCCACCTGGATGATCTCGACGCGGCTCTCGCCGGGATACCCCATGGTGCCGACGCAGTTGCCGTCCCGGTCCACCCGCAGATCCACCGGGCCCACCGGCGAGTAGCTGCCGGTCATCCGGACCGTGTCGTACCCCTTCAGCGTCTTCAGCGCCGCGGACATCCGCTGGACCTCGGTCCCGCCCTGCCGCGACCCCTTCGGGGACTCCTCTCCGGAATCACCGCATCCGGATATCCCGGTCAGGCCCACGCCCACCACCACCGCGCACAGCACCGCCGTACGCCGTCTTCGCTTCCCCACCCCGACACGCCTCTCTCATCTGCGAATTCGCCTTGTGTGAGGCATTATCCCGGCGCCGCCCACGTGCCCGCGCCGGGCCCTACTCCGCGAGCGCTTCGGCGACGAACCGCCAAATCTCCGCCGTCAGGGCCATGTTGCCGCTCTGTTGGGCCCGTTCGGCAAGTTCTCGCAGTCCGGCGAGCGCCGGGGCCTGTTCGCCCTCCAGGAGCAGTACGCGGTTGCGCAGTACGTCGAGCCTGATCCGGTCCTGGAACGTCAACCGGTCGTCGAAGCCGACCAGTTGGTCCAGTGCCGCGCGGGCCTCGTCGGGGCGGCCCGTGATGACCGCGATCCGGGCGCGTACCGCCAGCAGTTCCTGCTCGATGGCCGGTGCGCCCGCGAACGGCAGGGCCGCCTGGACCTCTTCGACGCGCCGTTGGGCGCGTTCCGTCCTCGGCGGATCGGTCAGGAGATCGGCGCGGGCCGCGTTGGTGCGTACGCGCATCCACATCGTCAGATCGTCCCGGCCGTCGAAGCCCTGGCAGGCCTGGTCCATGAGTTCCGCCGCGGCCTCGGGATCGCCCTGTCGGGAGCGGGTGGTGGCCGCGGCCCAGAGAGCTTGTGACCGTAGCGAGGGGGAGCCCTCTTCCGTAACGGCGAGCAGTTCGTCGGTGTAGCGCGCGGCGTCGGGGAGCCGCCCGGCCTCGCCCAGCCCCGACACGAGGGCCAGCAGGGCCGCGATCCGTACGCGGGCGGGCAGTTGCTCGCTCTCGGCCAGCTCGTAGGCGTGCGTCGCGGCGGCGACGGCGTCGGTGATCTCACCGATGTTGCGCATGCAGCGGGACAGTTCGGCCAGTGCCCTGCCCCGTAGCTCGGGCAGTCCGGCCTCCGCGCCGAGCATGACCAGTTCGTCGAGGCACGCCCGCTGTTCGGCGTACTCCTGCCGCCGTCGGCGCCACTCGGCGACCTGCCAGAGCGCTTGCCAGCGCAGAAGCGGGTCCTCGCCGCCCGAGGCCTTGAGTGCCTCGTTGAGTGCCTCGCCGGCCTCGTCCTGGCCCAGTCCGGTCGCCAGCGTCAGGCTCCGCGCGAGTGAGGCGGCCGTGGTCTCGGTGAGTTCGGCGGGGCTGATGCCCAACTGACCGGCCAGATGCGCCACGGCCCGCTCGGTGGGCTGCCGTGCGCCGGACTCCAGCCGGGACAGGTAGCCCGCGGACATGCCCTCGCCGGCGAGCGCGGCGAGCGTCAGGCCGCGTTCGGTCCTCAGCTGCCTGAGCCGACGGCCGAAGACTGGCTGCTCGATCATGTCCGAACTCACTCCCGGGTGGCGGTGACGACGTCCGACGTCCGACGTCCGCGTAGGCGTACGTCGCGCCCGACCTTAACTCACTTGCCGATAGCGAGGCAATCTCTTGCCGGGGTGGGGGCGGGTTGGTCGAGTTCGTTGGCAATCAATCATGGCAAGCTATTGCCAAAGCTCTGGCAACAGTCCTAACGTTGCTCTCGTTCGCCGGACAACCCGGCAGCCACAGAAGAGGGAACACCAGCGATGAGCATCACGAACAACAGCACTTCCGCCACCGCGTGGACCGGCATGGTGCCGGTGGACGACACGGCGCTGGCCGTCACCGACACCGGTGGTTCAGGTGTCCCGGTGATCTATCTCAACGGTCAGTTCGCCACCCAGGGGTACTGGCGGCGGGTCGTCGCCGAACTGGGCCCGGACTGGCGGCACATCACCTACGACGAGCGGGCCCGCGGCCGGAAGTCGAAGCGGTCGGCGGACTACTCCTTCGAGGCCGCGGTGCGGGACGTCGACGCCGTTCTCGCGGCCAGGGGCGTGGACCGCGCGCTGGTGGTGGGCTGGTCCTACGGGGCGTTCGTCGCGGCGCACTGGGCGTCCCGCAATCCGGAGCGTGCCCTGGGCGCGGTCCTGGTGGAGGGCGCGCAGCCGCACGACTGGCTGGACGACGCCATGGAGGAGCGGATCCGCAAGACCTTCCGGCGGTTGAACCTGTTCATGCCGCTGCTGCGGCCGACGGGTCTGACCCCGCGGATGAACGCGGCACAGATGGCGGAGTGCAACATCGAGCTGGGCAAGCTGGCCCGCGAGAGTGCGCTGGGTCCGGTGCTGGACCGGATCACGGTCCCGGCGCGGTACGTGGTGGCTTCGGGCAACTCTCTCGGGAGCAAGGGCGACGAGCAGGAGGTGATCCGCGCGAGCCTGGACGGGGTGGTCGCCCGTAACCCGAACATGAGGATCAGCGCGAAGGTCGCCAGCAATCACGACGCGATCCTGAAGAAGGACTTCCTGGCCGTCGCCGACTCCGTACGGGAGGTCGCCGCCCTCGACCGTGCGGCGAACTGAGGGGGCAGGGCCGGTGGACCGACGGTCGGTCGCCCAGGCAACGTCTGCCGCCTCTGCCTGGGCGCCACGGTTCACCCGCCGGGCGCCACGGTTCACCCCGGGCGCCATGGTTCACCCCCGGTCACCCGGTCGCGCTCGGATCTCGGCGTTGTCAGACCCCTGCGTTAGATTCCGGGCATGACTCAATTCGTACTGGTGGCAGGTGCGTGGCTGGGCTCGTGGGCGTGGGACGAGGTGGTGTCCGATCTGCGGGACGCCGGGCACGGGGCGCACGCGCTCACGCTGTCCGGTCTCGCCGACCGGCGGCAGGAGCAGCGGGACGCGCCCGTCGGGCAGCAGACGCACGTCCAGGACATCGTGGACGCGATCGAGCGCCTCGATCTGCGGGACGTCGTCCTGGTGGGACACAGCTACTCGGGCATCCCGGTGGGCCAGGCCGCCGAGCGGATCGGCGACCGGCTGTCCCGCGTGGTGTTCGTCGACTCGAACGTGCCGGCGGACGGTGAGTCGTTCGTCTCCGCCTGGCCGGACGGCCGGGCCGCGGTCGAGGCGTCGATCGCGGAGCACGGCGGCTTCTGGGCGCCCCTGACGGCGGAGGAGTACGCGGGGCAGGGCCTCACGGACGAGCAGATCGCCCGTATCGTCTCCGGCGCGACCCCGCACCCGGGCGCGACCCTGACCGAACCGGCGACGCTGACCCGCCCTCTCGGCGACCTCCCGGCGATCTACATCAAGTGCCTGCTGGACTGGCCGGAGCCGAGCCCCGACGTGGCGGAGCTGCTGAAGAGCGAGCACTGGCGGCTGGTGGAGCTGAACACGGGCCACTGGCCGATGTTCTCGCAGCCCCATGAGCTGGCCCGGATCCTGCTCGACGCCTGAGCGCCGCACGCCTGTCGGGACGTGGCCGTCACACCGCCCGGCCCCGCTTCGACTTGGGCGTCACATCGCCCGGCGCCGCTTCGACCTGGGCGTCACATCGCCCGGCCCCGCTTCGACTTGGCCCGTATCCGTTCCCGTAGGAGCGACTGGTAGTACGCGGACCTCTCCTCGTCCAGGTCGATGAACTCGACGATGTCCGCCACCGTCTCCGCCTCGTCCGCGCTGCCCGTCAGACCGATCCGCGCCACCACCCAGAATCCCTCTCGGCACCTCGCACGGCACTCGTCGCCGAGCAGGGTGCGGCCCAGTGCCGCCTCCGTGCTGTGGGAGTCCCCGCTCGTCAGGCGCCACAGGGTGATCATGAACTCGGCCCGTGCCATGGGCGACAGGTCACCGGCCAGCGCGGCGAGGATCACCCCGACCGCGGGGACCGACGCCTCGAAGAGGTTCGTTTCCCGTTCGAGGTGGCCGGCGAGGCTGTAACCGGCCATCTCACCCGGTGCCCCGGCCTCGATGATCGTCTCGAACAGCATCGGCACATGGTCGGCGGACCCGTCGCAGCCGCACCGCAGACTCGCCCAGTCGTGCCGGTCCAACTCGGCCCGTACCGGCGCGGCGAGACTCACCGGCCCGCACCGGCTTCACCGGTTTCACCAGCCTCCCGGGCCTCCCGGGGCTCCCCGGCGTCCCGGGCCTCCCGCGCCGCGTCCTCCAGCCGGCGCCGGTGGGTCTCCCACGTGGTCCGCCCGTCCCACGGCAGATTCTCGTTGCCCTCGCGCATCCCGACGTTCCCGTCGATCAGCTCCCGGACGATGTCGGCATGCCCGGCGTGCCGGTGGGTCTCCGCGACCACGTGCACCAGGACGCGGTGCAGCGTCACCTCCCGCTGCCCCTCGCGCCACCACGCGACATGGCCGCCCGCGTCGAGCGGCAGCGCCGCGATCGTACGGTCCGAGTGCGCCCACACCCGTCGGTACAGCCCCACGATCTCCTCGCGCGACTCGTCCGGCGTGGCCCACATGTCCGCGTTCGGCTCGGCCTCCTCCTCGTACCACGCCGGGACCCGCCCCGCCTCGAAGAACGGCCGTCCGAACGTCACGCCGAAATACCCGATCTCCACGCCGGCCGTGTGCTTCACCAGCCCCAGCAGATTGGTCCCCGTGGGAGTCAGGGGGCGGCGGATGTCGTACTCCGACAGGCCGTCGAGCTTCCACAGCAGGGCGTCACGAGCGGCTTGCAGATAGCGGAGAAGGTCCGCCTTCGGGTTGGATTCGACCATGCCCCGCAGTGTCCCACCCGGCACCGACACCCCGGCCCCGCGCGTCGGCGAGGCCGCGCAGCAGTGCCGCGCCGGCGGCGTCCGACGGGTAGTAGGACTCGATCGAGATCTCGTCGAGCGTGATGTCCTGCGGCGTGCCGAACGTCGTGATGGTCGAGAAGAGGCTCAACTCCCCTTCCCGGAAGCGGAAGATCATCGGAGTGGCGACCTCCGACTCCAACGGCGGGCGCGCCCCCTCCGATCCGCCCGACCTCGCCGGTCCCTCCGGTCCGTCCGCCGCGAAGAACTCGTCGTACAGGGCCGCCACCACCGGATCGCCGGTCCTCGCGATCTGCCGGGACAACCGGGCACGGAGGACCGTACGGACCTCGGCGAGGTTGACGATCCGGGAGGCGAGGCCGCGTGGGTCGAGGCCGAGACGGACCATGTTGAGCGGGGCGGCCAGCAGTTCGGGATCGACCTCCGCGAGGAAGTGGTCGACCGGGGCGTTGGTCATCAGCACGTTCCACCGCCCGTCCATAACCAGCGCCGGATACGGTTCGTGCGCCCGCAGCACCCTGAGCACGGCGTCCCGGACGGCCGCCATGTCCGGCTCGTCCAGGGGCCGTTCGCGGTAACGCGGCGCGAATCCGGCCGCCACCAGCAGGCGGTTACGGTGCCGCAGCGGAACTTCCAGCTGCGCCGCGAGGCGCAGCACCATGTCGGCGCTCGGGCGGGAGCGGCCCGTCTCGACCAGGCTGACGTACCTCGGCGAAACGCCCGCCGCCAGCGCCAGATCGAGCTGGCTCAGCTGTCTGCCGTGCCGCCACTCGCGCAGCAGCCCGCCCACCGTCTCCACGTGGTCGACCTCCACGTGGTCGACCCTAGTCCCGTGCCGCGCGGACGGTCCATGAACTGGGAGTTCATCGACAGCCCCCGCCCGTGTCGCCACACTCCTCCACATGAGCAACGACAGCAACAAGGACCTGGTCCTCAACTGCCTGAAGCTGTACGGCGCGGGCGACCTCGACGCCGTCGCACCCCTCCTGCGCGACGACTACGCGGATCACGGGCTCCCGTTCCGTACCACCACGAAGGCGGAGTGGATCGCGGAGGCGCGCATACTGCCCCTCGCCGATCTGCGCGTCGACATCCGCCGTCTCGTGGCGGAGGGTGACTACGTCACGATGTTCTCCCGGCGGTCGCTGCCCGCGGGCGGGCTCGACATCGCGGTGGCGGACGTCTTCCGCGTCCAGGACGGACTGATCGCCGAGCGCTGGGAGATCGTGGAACAGCTCCCGGCGGACGGACCGAATCCGGTGGAGACCCTCTGAGCCGCCCTCTGCATGTCCCCGGCCAGGGTGGAGACTGCGGGGCATGGAGTACTTCTGCTATCACCGCGACCGTGCCGGCTCCCTCGCGCTGCGCGAGGAACTGCTGGAGGAGCACTGGTCGTACATGGACGGCTATGCGAAGGAGATGATCGCCCGCGGCCCGACCCTCGCCGCCGACGGCACCCCCACCGGCAGCGTCCACATCCTCGACCTGCCGACCACCGCCGCCGCCCGCGCGTTCGCCTTCGACGAGCCCGGCTACCAGGCCGGTGTGTACCGGGACGTGTCGCTGCGCCGCTGGCGCAACGCGCTGGGCCGCACCATGTGGGAGTTTCCGGGCGGCCCCGAGGACGGCAACCGCCATCTGGTGCTCGGCCTGGGCGCGGGACCGGCCGTCGACCTCGAAGTGCCGTCCGACCGGGGCGAGTTGATCGCGTACGGGCCGCTGCTGTCGGACGACGGTACGCACTGGCTGGGTACGGCGGCGCTGGTCCGCGCCCCGGACGCGGCGGCGGCCCGCGCCGTACTGACCCCGGAGGGGTACGCCGAGATCGAGGTCCACCGCTGGCAGTTCGGCGGGCGGTCGTAAGGCGGACGGGCGGTCGTAGTAGGGCGGGGTAGGCACCGGATTTCACGCAACGCCGCGTTCGGACACGAAACGGGCTAGGACTGGGCCGGGGCCAAGCTCCCCACCGTGGAGGGTTCGGATCCACCGCCGCTGGGTGCCGGCCCGTCGCAGCTTGGCACGTCCCGAGAAGATCGCGTATTACCCGGCCTTCGCGGCGTTGGTGCCTGCCCCGACCTCCTTCACACTGTGCGCACATTCACCTTGCCGACCTGGGCGCCCGCACGCACGTGCGCCGTCGTCAACGCCCCGGCCGCATCGGGCTCCAACAGCCGCGCAACCAGTGCCGGCCTGGACCTTCGATCCCGCCATGACCTGCCCCCCCAAGGCGATATCAACCTGACATGCCGTCACCGACCCACTGACACCGAACCGGCACATCGCAGACGGCGCGAGGAAGTAGACTTATGTACCGATCGGTGCCCAAGGCCTGTGCGCAGGAGGCCGACGCCACGGGTGTCGCATCCATAAATGCCGCGAACAGACCCAGGACTGGACACCGAAGACGATGATGAACAAGGCAGCCAATCCGGCAGGCCGAAGCTCAACGGGCCGTTTGACGCCCCCATCCACCCGTCCGCTCCCGAAAGCCTTCTCCGTCGCAGGCCTTGTCGTCGCTCTGTTGATCGGCGCAGGGTGCTCCGCCGAAGGCGTCGACGGTACTGGCGGAGACGCCACGCAGTCGCCCACCGGTCAGGAGCAGACTTCCGGGCACGCCGAGGCCGACTTCGTCTCCGGCAGCGGCACTGTCACCGTTAGCCAGGTGAGGCAGATGAGCGTTGTCATAGAGACTCCGGAGGGCGTCATCTACTCGGATCCCACCGGGGGCAGCGACCGGTACTCGGGCCACCCAGCGCCTGACGTCGTTCTGATCTCGCATGAGCATCACGACCACTTCGATGTCGAGACTCTGGAGGGTCTCCTCAAGAATGAGACACAACTCGTCGCTCCGCAGTACGTCATAGACAGCCTCCCAGAAGGATTGAGAGAGAACGCTGTCTCCCTTGCGAATGGCCGGCAGGCTGAGGTCGGAGAGATTACGGTCGAAGCGATCCCCGCCTACGGCATCAACGCAGAAGCCGAGCAATGGCACCCACCTGGGCGCGGAAACGGATACGTGGTGACCGTGGCCGGCTTGCGCTTGTACATCGCTGGTTCCACGGAGGCCACCCCGGAGATGCTGGAGCTGGATGACATCTACCTGGCCCTCCTGCCCCTCTACCCGCCGTATGCCCTCGGACCCGGGGAGGCTGTAACTGCGGTGTCGACCTTCCTCCCGCAGTTCACCTACATATATCAGTACAACAGCGAAGCGACGCGGGACGACTTCCTACGGAGAATGGAAGATGACGCGCCATCCGCAAGAGTCGTCGCGCCCGACATCGCGCCCTGAACAGGTCCACAGTTAAGAGGAAAGCCGGCCGTCAGGGGCGGGTGTTCAGCGACCAGGCATGCGTGCACCGCGGGCACTGGAGATGGAGCACAGGACCGCTGTTGGCGATCAGATAGCGCCAGTGCTCACCGCAGTTGCGCGGACTGGCGCACGTCGCGCAGTGCCGGGCGTCGTCGCAGACGGGGCAGGCCACCCAGGCCCGCCGGGAGGCGTCCGCCTGCGGATCAATGGGCAGCCGCACGGCCCGGCCCGTCCCCGGGCAGGACTCCTGCCGCCACCAGCATGT
This sequence comes from Streptomyces sp. NPDC006643, assembly GCF_042870175.1. Classification (NCBI taxonomy): domain Bacteria; kingdom Bacillati; phylum Actinomycetota; class Actinomycetes; order Kitasatosporales; family Streptomycetaceae; genus Streptomyces; species Streptomyces sp. NPDC006643. The sequence continues at coordinate 110,148 of NZ_JBIAHA010000005.1, forward strand.
CGTAGGTGCGCTGCTGCTCGGCGTCCAGGCCGGAGTAGAGCAGCGCGTACGCCTCGTCCTCGCCCCGCATGGCGGCGACGGGGTCCCACTCGGGACCGAGCGCGGTCACGACCTCGGCCCGTCGGCGGGCTTCCTCGAAGGTCAGGTCGATCGTGAAGGGTATGAGGTCGTCGGAGATGCCGTCGGTGCTGTTGTCCTGATTCATGGCGAGACTTTCGCTGTGCCGCTGGAACATCTCCATCAGTACCAGGCGCTCGCGCCGACAGGGAAGGGTTACCTAAGTCGGCCCTTGGCGTGCTCGGCCGCACGTTCACGCGGATCGGTGGGCGGGGGTGGGTCGTTACGGGCGCGAGGCCCACGGTCCGTCCCCGGAGCTGTGACGCACTTCACCGCCCACCAGACGGCGGCGTACAGCGCGAGCGCGCAGGCCAGCGCGGCGCCCCCGCCGATCGCCGAGTCCGCGAAGATCCCCTCCACCACCTCTCGGGCCGACGCCGGGGTGGTCGTGCCGGGTCCGCCCCGGTAGGTCTCCATCGTCTGTAGGTTGACGGCGGCCCCGACGAGGGCGGCGGCGGCCGGCGCCGCGAGGGCGCTCCGGCGCATCGCCGCCGGGAGACCGGGGGATCGATCGGCCGGGCGGGGGCGGCGGGGGCGGCGCCACAGATGTACGGCGACGGCGGCCAGGCCCCCGACCGTACTGAGGTGCTGGATCACGCGCGCGACCGTCAGATCGCCGGCCACCTGGGAGCGCAGGACGCTCACGTGGGTGACGACATAGCCGTCGAAGTGCGTGAAGGAGTCCCACGCCAGATGGGTCGCGACGCCGATGAGCGCGGACAGCAGCACCCAGCCGGCCCGGCGCGGACAGCTGCTCGTACGGGCCGCCGTCCCGGCTGCGGCGAGCCGTCTCGGCAGCAGATCGGCGACCGGCCGCCGCATCACTCCGTACAGCGTGAGGAGAACCAGCGCGAACGGCAGCGCCACGAGCAGGCCGCCGAGCGGCGTGTGGGAGTAGGTGGCGTTGAGGAACGGCTCGTACCAGGACTGGGCGCTGACGGGTATGTCCGCGCCGACGAGGAAGTACGGCACGTCCGGCGCCAGGGATCCGCAGACCAGGGCGGCCGGGCGGAACGGCGGGCGCAGCAGCGGCAGTACGGCCGCCGGGTGGGACAGCGTGAACGGCAACGGAAGTCCCTCGCGAGTCGAGACAGGTCGGGCAACTGGATATGTCACCCGAGAGTATATGTCGCCCAACTGACTATGGCGGATCGCCCCTGCCGCTCAAGGTGGTGCGGGGTGCCTCAAGGTGGTGCGGAGTGCCCAAGGTGGTGCGGGGTGTCTCAGCGCAGGTCGGCCCAGTGGCCGGCCCGGCCCCGCCCACGGCGCGAGAGCCGATACGCGTACGCCGCCATCGCACCCGCCGCCGGCCCGGCGGCGCCCAGCGCCAGGACCGGAAGCGAGGTGCCCCAGCCGCCCGTGTAGGCGTACGCGAGGAACGGCGGGCACGCCACGGTCATCGCCGCCGCCTCCCTCAACCCCGGCGACTTCGACCGCAGCGCCGACGCGAGCCCGGTGGCCGCCAGGACGAGCAGGGGCCACAGGCCGTAGTCGGTGCTGAACGGCAGTACGTGGGCCTGGACGGCGACCAGTGGCAGCCAGGCGACCGCGGCCATCGCGCCCGCCGCCGCGCACGCGCGGGGACCGGGTCGCAGATCCGGCGGGCATGCCAGCACGATCAGTGCGGTGAGCAGCGCCATCGCCGGGGTGACGACGGGGTCGCCGAACGCGCGCCCGCTGACGACAGCGGCGACGGCCAGTCCCGACAGTCCGACCGCGACCGTGCTCACGCCCCCGTGCCACCGGCCGGTCAGTGCCGTGATCGCCCCGACGACGACCAGCGCCGACGCGAGCAGGAGCGCGGTCCATGTGTCGGCGGAGAGGTGCACGGGGGACGGTGAGGCGACGACCCCGGCGTACCAGCTGGTCACATGGACGCCGCAACCGGCCGCCGCCGCGCCCACCGCGTACGGCGCCGCGCTCGCCAGCAACCGGCCGGCGGCCGTCGCCGAGCTGAGCCCGAGCCGCATCCGTACCGCGTGGGCGGCGATGTCCGCCGCCTCCCGGAATCTGTCCGTACGGGACGCCTCCGCCGCTGCCTGCCGATAGACGGCAAGGATCTCCGAGCCCAACTCCTGGCGGTAGCGCGGCGGGTACAGGCGCAGAATCAGCCCGATCACGCCTCGGTCACCTTCGCCGTAGGTGTCCCCGGCACTCCGGAGACCCCCAGCCGCCGGCTGGCCTCCCGGGCCGTCGCCGCCATCCGCTCCGCCTCGGCGGCGAGCCTTTCCCGCCCGAGCGGCGCCAGCGCGTAGACCTTGCGGGCCCGCCCGTCGACGACCTCCTCGCGATGCACGTCGATCAGGCCGTCCTTCAACAGCCGGTCGAGGGCGCCGTAGAGCGTGCCGGTACGCAGGACGACCCGGCCGCCGGAGAGGGTCTTCACCTCCTGGGCGATGGCGTAGCCGTGCCGGGGCGCGTCCGCCAGGGCGGTCAGCACCAGAAGGGTCGGCTCTTGCAGCACACGCTCACTCATCCGCCCAACATATGTCGCCCGGCGACTCATCGACAACGCGGTCCGCGACGGGCTCAGCCGCCTGCGCGCGACGGGCTCAGCAGTACGTATCAGCAGTGCGCTCAGCCGCGTGCGAGGAAGAACTCCCGGATGTCCTCGGCCAGCAGTTCCGGCACCTCCATCGCCGCGAAGTGGCCGCCCCGGTCGAACTCCGACCAGTGCCTGATGTCGTACAGCCGCTCGGCCAGCGGGCGCACCGACTGGGTGATGTCGTACGCGAACACCGCCACGCCCATCGGCACCGGGCACGGCGCGGTGTGCCCAGTCCTCCCGGCCTTCCCGGGGGCGTCGTGGTGCAGCCGCGCCGAGGAGGCCGCCGTCGCGGTCAGCCAGTACAGCGAGATGTCCGTGAGTATCCGGTCGTCATCGACCGGCGTACGCGGATCGGTCCAGTTGGCGAAGCGCTCCGCGATCCACGCCAGTTGGCCGACGGGCGAGTCGGTCAGCGCGTAGCCGATGGTCTGCGGGGTCAGCGCCTGCAATGCCTGGTACGGCGGACGGTTCGCCATTAGCCGTCCGACCACGTCCAGGCGGGCCTCGTCCGTCGCGGACAATTCGACGCCGGCGTCCGGATCGGGCCTGGTCGGCAGGTAGTTGACATGGACCCCGACCACCCGCTCGGGCGCCACCGTGCCGAGCGCCGTCGAGATGCCCGAGCCGAAGTCGCCTCCCTGAGCGCCGTAGCGCTCGTACCCGAGACGGCGCATCAACTCGGCCCACGCCTCCGCGATCCGGACGAGATCCCAGCCGCGCTCGTGGGTCGGCCCGGAGAAGCCGTAGCCCGGTATGGAGGGGATCACCAGGTGGAAATCGCGCGACAGCGGCTCGATCACATCGAGGAATTCCAGGAACGAACCGGGCCAGCCATGGGTGAGGACCAGCGCGAGCGCGTCCGGCTTCGGGGACCGGACGTGGACGAAGTGGATGTTCTGTCCGTCGATCTCGGTGGTGAAGTGCGGCAGTTCGTTGAGCCGCGCCTCGTGTTCGCGCCAGTCGTAGCCGGTGCGCCAGTGTTCGGCCAGCTCCTTGAGCCGGGCCAGGGGGAAGCCGTAGTCCCAGCCGGCGTCGGCGACCTCGTTGGGCCAGCGGGTACGGGCGAGGCGGTCGGCCAGGTCGTCGAGGTCGGCCTGGGGGACGGCGATACGGAAGGGCTTGATCGCGGTCCCGGCTCCGGAGGCGTTCATGGAGGCTCCAAACGTTGGGGCGACAAACGTTAGTGAAGCTAACGCTAACATAATCGTAGGTGTCACCAACGATTAGCTAGACTCGCCCCATGGACACCCCACCCGAGAACCGGCCCGGAACCCCGGCCGGGAACGCGTCCGAGCGGGCACCCGACGACACCCCCGCCGCGTGGCAGGGCCTGCCGACCTGGCTGCTCACCCAGACCGCCCACCACGCGCACCGTCTGGTGACCGACGCGTTCACGGCCGCCGGCGCCCGCGGCTACCACTACCGGCTGCTGGCGACGCTGGAGGAGTTCGGCCCCTCCAGCCAGGCCGGGCTCAGCCGCCGTACCGGTATCCACGTCAGTGACACGGTCGGGGCGCTCAACGAACTCGGCGACGGCGGGCTGATCGAGCGCGCCCCGGACCCCGCCGACCGGCGGCGCAACGTCATCTCGCTGACCGCCGAGGGCGAGCGGCACCTGCGGCGGCTGGAGAAGCCGCTGGCCGAAGCCCAGGACGAACTGCTGGCGCCGCTGTCACCGCAGGAGCGCCGGCGGTTCACCGACTACCTCTCCCGGCTGCTCGATCATCACGACCGGCGCTGAGTCCTCTGCGTAGGATCGCCGCCATGGCACTGCGACCTGTTCAGGTGAACATCAAAGCTCTCGACGACGCGGCGGTCGGCCGCTTCTGGGCGGAGGCGCTCGGCTGGGGCACCTCCAGCGAGGCGCCGGGCGTGACCAACGTCGAACCCACCGGCGACTTCGTCTGGCCCGACGCGAAAGCCCTCTGCGTCGATGTCGTGGCCGTCCCGGAGGCCAAGTCGGCGACGAAGAACCGCGCCCACATCGATCTCGCCACCAACTCCGCCGAGCACCAGGCGGAGTTGGTCGCCCGCCTGAAGGCCCTCGGCGCGACGCCCGTCGACATCGGCCAGGGCGACGTGCCCTGGACGGTGCTCGCCGACCCCGAGGGCAACGAGTTCTGCGTGCTGGAGCCCCGGGAGATCTACCGCGACACCGGGCCGATCGCCGCGGTGGTCGTCGACTGCGCCGACCCGCGGGCCATGGCCCGGTTCTGGGACGAGGCGACGGACTGGACCCTGCACAAGGTGACCGACGACCAGGCGGTGCTCCGCTCGGCCCAAGGGGTCGGCCCCTACCTGGAGTTCCTCCGCTCGGCCGACCCGAAGACCGTGCCGGACCGCGTCCATATCGACCTGCTGCCCTACCGGGGCCAGGCCGCGTCGGCGGAGGCGGCCCGGCTCCGCACCCTCGGCGCGACCGACCTCGACCTCGGCCAGGGCGCCGTCCGCTGGACGTGCCTGGCCGACCCGGAGGGCCACGAGTTCTGCGTGCTGGGCGGCCCCTCCTGACGGGCCGCCCCTGTCACGTCAGATCAGGTGGTCGAACTCGCCGGCTTTGACGCCCGCGATGAAGGCGCGGAGCTTGGCGGGGTCGGTGGTGACGACGGTGTCGGGTGTCTCGCTCTCGCGGAGGAGGATCCGGCCGTCCGCGTGGGCGAGTTCGACGCACTGGATCTCGCCGTCGGATCCGGAGAACGAGGACTTCTGCCAGGTGATGGGGCTGGTCATGGCTGGTGGCTCGCTTTCTGTCGATGTTGTGGTGCGTGGGGTGCGTTCAGCGCGGTCGACTCGGCAGTAGTTCAGCGCACCTCCCGGACGCCACGCCCGCCTTGATCGTTCATGCCACCCGATGGTGTGAACGAGAGGTATGGCGGAGCATTCGCAGGTGGTCCGGTCGGTGGCAAAGTGGGTCCGCGACCCAGGCATTGAGGAGACACGGTGCAGTTCACGATTCGCCCCGCCCGCTCGCACGATGCTCCGGCAGTCAGGAGCATCGTGTTCAAGCGGTCGGACTGGCTTGAGTCCAAAGGACTGCCGAGCTGGCGGCAGGACGCGGACCTCGTCAGCGAACTCACCGCGAATCCGGACGGTTCCATGTGGATTCTGGAGGCCGACGGCCGTCCCGTCGGCTGCACCACGCTGACGGCGTCCACACCCCCGATGGCGTGGACCCAGGAGGAACTCGCCGAATCGTCGCTGTACCTGTACACGACGATCACGGACCCGGCCATCAGCAGCTGGAAGCCGGGAACACTCATCGCCCTGTGGGCGGTGGACCGGGCTTTCCAGGAAGGCACCGAGTGGGTACGCCGAGGCTGTCGCTCCGACGGTCTGGTCGCCTACTACGAGCGCCAGGGTTTCACCGTGATTCACACGATGCGGAAGACCCACGGCCCCATGTATCTGATGGGACGACGCGCCGAGCGGATCGAGGACCTGCCGGCCCGCTTCGCCGCGTCGGTCCCACACCGCTAGGAGAGAAAGGCCCTCAACACCGGGCCGGGACGCTTCACAAGTAGGCGACCGCGGCGAGGTGGAGGTGGATGACCTCGATCAACTGCGAGTGGTGCATCTCGTCGTACGTCTCGCGGCTCAGGGCATTCGTCACGGCGCGGAGCCCGTCGGGGTTGACGAGCCCGGTCTCGAACAGGGGCGAGCCTTGCCTGATCATGTTGGCGAGCAGAGTCGTGCCGTGCCGGACGAGAGCTGCTGCCACCACCTCGGCGAAGCTCTCCCGCTCAACCGGCCACGTCACTTCGGAGCCCATGCCAAGTGCTGACAGACGTCGTCGTTGGAGCCGCTTGAGTTCGCGCCAGTCCATCGGAAGCGCCTCTCCGAGCGCCACCATCTCCTCGTCGGCGAACGGATGGACCGGCCACAGTCCGGCGCGGAGAAGCACCGGCGCGGCGCTTTCGAGGGACAGGAGCGTCATGGAGTTCACGGCAGCCGGAGGGGCGATCCCGTCGTCACCGAACTCCGCGACCTGAGCGACGCGTTCGCCCATCCAGGGAAGGGAGCCGGCGTCCTTCATCGAACCCGCCGCCCGATGGGGGTACTCCTCCTGCGACAGCGCGACCATCTCGTCCCCGCCGATTCCGGTGACGACCGTGTGCGCGCCGGTGGCCGCGATGCGCCGCGTCATGCTGACGAAGGGGTGATGCAGCGGGTCCTCGTACGGACTGATCGGCGCGCCCTGGGCCCTGAGACAGTCGGGGTGGAGAGGTAGATGCTCCATGGCGTCGACAAGCACGTCCACCGGCCCGAACGGCACGGTGGAGCGCATCTCGGCACGGCGCCGCATCTGCTGCTCGCGGCCGGGGCCTCCGATCAGGAGCGCGGAGGTGTTCAACCGTCCGGGGAAGCGTTCGGCGGCGCGTGTGGCGACCGTGCCCGAGTCGAAGCCGCCGGTGAGGTGGAAGTGCGTTCGTTCCGGATCCAGCGGACGCAGGTCCAGGGCGTCATCCAGGCATTGCACGAACGCGTTCTGAACGTCGGCGTCCGGGGCGAGTTGGCGCGGACCGGTGTGCAGGGCGGGCGCCGGATAGCGCAGGAAGAGGTGCCCGCCGTAGTGGGCGGTCGAACGCTCGGTCAGCCGGTGAATCCCCGTGAAGAGTGTGTGCTGGCTGTAGCGGGGCCGGTAGAGGAGCAGCCGGGCGGCTTCCCGCACGTTGAGGCCTCTGGCGTACGGCAGTAAGTCGGCCATGTCCCAGGAACCGTGGAGGGCCGTGTCGTCGTGGGCGAGGTAGAGGGGCGTGGTTCGGCAGGCTCCGGCGGAGACTTGCACCGGCTTGTCCGGGACGGTCTCGACCAGAACGTAGTCTGCGGGCCACCGCCGCGCGAGACCGCGGATGGCGTTGTACTCGTCGGCCGTTGCCGGCCGTACGTCCGGCTCGCACGGCGGCTGTCCGGCCACCCGCTCGCGCACCACCAGAAGAGTACGGTGCCCGTCCGTCACGGCGAGCTGCTCGACCATGGGGTGCGCGAGCGGGACGATCTCCCCTCGCCGATCGCCGGTTGTGTAGCGACCGGAGAGCCACTGCCACGTGTCGTCGGCGTAGGGGGTGAGCTGAAGCGTGAGCACGAGTACTCCAAGTCCAGATGACTGGGGTCGAGTCGATTCGCTTCTGCTGGCGGGCTCGTCAGATGGCGGTGGTGTCGTAGGTGTGGGCGCCGTCCGCCGATCCTTGCGCCTTCTTGTACTCGTGCGACTCGGCCGGAGCCTGCACGCGGCGGACCGCCTTTGTGACGAACGGGTCGTCGAAGACCCGTCGGCGTTGCGGGGGCGGGGTGAAGTCACGGATCATGGGATGCCCTCCGGGGTGGGACTTGCTGTCACCATGAAGCTACTGAAAGTCAGTTCCACTGGCCAGAGGGCCCTTTGCCTGATGCCCGGTTGAGGGCCCGTGCCTCGTGCGCGCGTCCGAAGCCGTGCGTGTGAGGAGCGCCCCCTGTCACGTCAGATCAGGTGGTCGAACTCGCCGGCTTTGACGCCCGCGATGAAGGCGCGGAGCTTGGCGGGGTCGGTGGTGACGACGGTGTCGGGTGTCTCGCTCTCGCGGAGGAGGATCCGGCCGTCCACGTGCGCGAGTTCGACGCACTGGATCTCGCCGTCGGATCCGGAGAACGAGGACTTCTGCCAGGTGATGGGGCTGGTCATGGCTGGTGGCTCGCTTTCTGTCGATGTTGTGGTGCGTGGGGTGCGTTCAGCGCGGTACGAGGGGGAGTTGGCGCGCCGGCGGGGGCTGGAACAGGTGGTAGGGGTGGACCGTCCACTCCAGCCAGGTGCTGCGGGTGCTGAGTGAGAACCCGCAGAGTTCGCCTCGGTGCAGGGCCGCGACGGCCCCGACGCAGCCGCCGCCTTCGGCCCAGCTGAGGGCCCGTCTGTGCTCGTTGGGTGGGAGCGTGGACGCGACGGTGCGGACGGATGACCGGATCTGACGGATCGCCTCGGCGGGGGTGCTTGCCGAGTGGCGCTCGACCTTCTCGATGTCCGAGCCCGCGGCGCCGAGTGAACGGTACGTGACGTGCTCGCACCAGTAGTGGATCTCCGTGTCCGGGCATGGCGAAGCGGGGGGCTGGTGCATGGGTGGGGCCTTCCGCCGGCGCGTGGGGGTGCGGGGTTGCGGGGTTGCGGGGTGGTGCGGGGTCGCCCCCGCCGGGCGTCGGCATGACGGGCGGTCCGGCGGGGGCAACCTTTCTGGCCCTCTCCCTGGCCGGGCCAAGGGCAGGGGGAGGTACGTCGCCACGGGCCGGGCTGCCGAGTTGGCCGGTCCGGATGCGACGCGTAGTGACGGTAGCGTGACTTGGAGGAGTGTCGCAACGGTGGGACGTCCCAGAGTTGCGCCGTGGTTGACGGGGGCGGGGTGCGGGGCCTTCGGAGGGGGGTGTCCGGACGGCGTGACTTACGCCGCGTGCAAGGCTCGTTGGACCCGGGGGAACCGGGTCGTTCACGCGGCACAAGTCAGCCTGAGTGTCCGAACACCCCCCTCCTGCGACCCCGCCCCCCTCACGCCGCCACGGGGTGCGGTTCACCCCCCAACGCGCCGCGGGCACCATGCAGAACGCCCCCGCCTGCGGAGGCGGGGGCGTTCACGATGCCGGGTTCATCAGATCAGGTGATCGAACTCGCCGGCCTTGACTCCCAGCAGGAACGCGCGCAGCTTCTCGGGGCTCGTGGTCACGATCGTGTCCGGTACGTCGCTCTCGCGGAGGAGTATCTGGCCGTCGGCGTGGGCCAGTTCGACGCAGTTCTGATTGTCGTCGGGTCCGGAGAATGAGGACTTCTGCCAAACGATGTGGTCGGTCATGCCGCTTGACTCACATTTCTTGTGCGATGCGTTGGATGAATTTGGTCGACTCGTCAGGGTCGAGAGCGACGGTGGCGACCGAATCGAGGAGCGACCGGTACTTCGCGAGCTGCGCCTCAGCGTCCAGGAAACCGCCGTCGAAGGCGCTGTCGACTTGGACGGTGTCCAGCTGCGGGATGAGGGCTCCTGCGTACAGCATCGGGTGGATGGAGCTGGGCATTTGCGCTTCGAAGGGGATGATGCGAATGGTCACGCTCGGCCATAGCGCGACGTCGCGCAGAAATTCGAGCTGTGCCCGGACGATCTCGACCGGGCCGTACCTCATGCGGAGTGCTGCCTCGTGGATGAACGCCTCGTACTTCGGCGGGTTCGGGCGGTCAAAGATCTCGCGGCGCCTCGTGCGATGCTCCACTCGTGCGTTCAGCTCCGAAGTGGGCAGATTCGAAACACCGCTTGTGAAGAGTTCCCGAGCGTAGGCTTCCGTCTGGAAAAGGCCCGGCACGTACAGCATCTCGATGGCGCGCATGTATAGCGCGTGATGCTCAAGTTCCGAGAGATCGAGGAATCCTGGCGACAGGATCCCCCGGTACTCCTCCCACCACCCCTTTCCGCGTTCTTCGGCCATGCCGGCCAGCGCGTCGACAAGGTGCTTGTCCGTCGCCGAGCAATGCGCGGCGATGCGTCGCACGCGTTCCGCGCTGACTCCGTATCTGCCGGACTCCAAGTGGCTTACCTGGGCTCGTTCTCCGCCCAGGAATGCCGCGACCGCGCTGCCGGACAGGCCCGCCCGTTCGCGCAGCTTCCGCAGCTCGATCCCCACCCGCTTCTGCCGGGCTGTCGGATAGGCCCTTGGCGGCATGGATCCTCCCTCTCTGGTGCCTACGAGTGTGCCGTCCCACTGTGTCACCGGTCCACCCGTCCGGGTGCGACTTACGTCCCACTGTTGCACCGTCCCAGTGTTGTGCCCTACGTTCGGGAACGTGCCAAGCCGCACGGCCGAAGTGCAGCCGCTTCAGCGGCCGTTGCCACGTCCGGCGGGTGGCGCGTACCCCCACCGTCCCGCGTAGGGAGACCCGACATGCCTCCAACCACCCCCACCACCCCCCACCGCCACGGCGGTGAGAGTTACCGGCTGACCGTGCCCAGCACCGCACACGCCCCCCGGCTGGCCCGGGACTTCGTCGCCGGGCTGCTGCAAGTCAGCGGCTACGCGACCCTCGTGGACGACGCGCGGCTCTGTGTCAGTGAGTTGGTCACCAACGCCCATCGGCATACCCGCAGTCGGCGGATTCGGGTCGAGGCCGTCGTCAGTCGGAAGCTGGCCACCGTGTACGTCTGCGACAGCGAGCCCTGGGGCCTGCCCGCGCCCGGTGAGACCGGCGTCTTGCGGGAGGGCGGGCAGGGGTTACGGCTGGTGGAGAGCCTGGCGCGGGACTGGGGGGCCACCGTGTACGGGGGGCGGGAGCCCGCGTACAAGGCCGTCTGGTTCACCGTCGGGCGGCGGGGCGGCGGCGGGTGAGGCAGATCGGGTGGGACTTCCTGGTCGCCGCCGCCGGGCTCGCCGTCTTCGCCGCCGGGGTGGTCCGGACACGGGTCGGGCCCGGCGCCAACAGAGAGGCGCCGGGCCCGAGTCGGTGTCCGACAGGGATTACGCCGCGTCGATGCGGGAGACGCTGCCGCCGAGGCCGAGGACGTACAGCTCGCCGTCGCCGCCCTGGACGAAGGAGATGACCTCGCCGCCGTTGACCGCGAGGTCGCCCTGGCCGGTCACGGCGCCGTTCTCGATCTTCAGGGTGCGCAGCGTGCCGTCGCAGTAGTCGCTGTAGACGTACTGGCCCTGGAGGTCGGGGATGGCGTCGCCCCGGTAGACGAAGCCGCCGGTGACCGAGCAGCCGAGGCCGTTGCGGTCGTACTCGTGGACCGGCGGGACGTGGTTCGCGGGCTCGGTGCCGCCGCGGAAGGGGTGGTTGCCCTCCATGGAGGCCCAGCCGTAGTTCTCGCCGCCCTCGCTGGAGGCCGACGCCCAGTCGATCTCTTCCCACTCGCTCTGGCCGACGTCACCGATCAGCATGTCGCCCGTGCCGGAGTCGAAGGAGAAGCGCCAGGGGTTGCGGAGACCGTACGACCAGATCTCATCCTTCGCGTTCGGATCGTCGACGAACGGGTTGTCCGACGGGATCGCGTACGGCTCGGCGCCGGCCGGGTCGATGCGGAGGATCTTGCCGAGCAGGGTGTCGAGCTTCTGGCCGTTGCCGTGCGGGTCGCCGCCCGCGCCGCCGTCGCCCAGGGCGATGTAGAGGTAGCCGTCGGGGCCGAACTTGATGTCGCCGCCGTTGTGGTTCTCGTACGGCTGCGTCTGGGTCAGGACCGTACGCCGGGTGTCCGGCTGGATCGCGCCGTCCTGAACCGCGAACTCGTCGATGGTGCTGGTGCCTTCGAGATTCGTGAACGAGATGTAGAAGTGCGCGAAGTCGTTGTCGAACGCGACGCCCAGCAGGCCGCGTTCGCCGTCGGTCGTGGTCTCGTCGGAGATGTCGAGAACGGGCTCGCCGAGCCCCTGGTCGGTCAACACCCGTACGGTGCCGGCGCGTTCGGCGATCCACACCGTGTCACCGGGGCCGGCGGCGCCCGCTATCGGGTTCTGGGCCGTGGCGACTTCCGTGAGCGCGACCGCCGCCTGCTTGGGGGCGGCGGGCTCGTCGGCGGACGCCGGGCCGAGGGCGAGGGATCCGACGAGGCAGATGGTGCCGAGGATCGCCGAGCTTCTGGTGCGTACTTTCACCGTGACCTCCTGGAGGTGGTGAATGGGGGGACCCGGCTGCATGGGCGCGATAGGTGGGGGCGCGCCCGGCGCCAGCACGCAACCTGGGTGGGGGGATTGAGTGCAGCTGGCCACGGGTGAGGATACAGAGGCAGGTGTGGTCTGGCCTAGACCAATACCCGTCCAATTCCCGGACGTTGGCGACGTGCGTCGGCCAGGTGAATCGTTCGCGGTCTCAGCGAACGCCGTGGCGCCTCAGGAAGTTGTCGACCAGCTGATCGGTGAACGCCCGGTCGACCGGGTCCCCGGTGACCAGGACGCGGTGGTAGATCGGACCCACGAGCTGGTCGACCTCGGCCACCGTGTCGAGGTCCGCCGGGAGTTCGCCGCGCCGTACCGCGTTGTCCAGGGGGAGCCGGTCGCGGCGGCGCTGTTCGTCCAGATACCGCGCGCGCAGCACGGTGGCGAACGCGGCGTCGTGCTGGGCGTGGCCGAGCAGCGCCAGGAAGACGGTGCCCGCGTCGGACCGGGTGAGGAACAGGGCCAGTTGGTGCAGATGGGTGCCCAGGTCCTCGGCCAGATCGCCGTGGTCGGCGCCCGCGCCGGGCGGGACGTCCGGTGGGGTGAGGGCTTCCGTGGCGTCCTGGAGGAAGGCGTCGAGAAGGATGTCGGTCTTGGTGCTCCACCAGCGGTAGATCGTCTGCTTGGCGACGCCGGCGCTGGTGGCGATGCCCTCGATGGTGACTCCGGCGAAGCCCTTCTCCACCAGCAGGCCGTCGGCGGCCTCCAGTACGGCCTGCCGCGCCCGCTCGCTGCGCCCGTGCCGGTTCCCGTGGTGCTGCCGCGCCGTCCGGTCGGCGCCGGCGCCTTCGGCGGCCGGGCGTCCTCGTTCCATGTCTGCCTCCACGGGGGAAAGGGTAAGGCCGATGTCTTCTAGACGTTACGCAACGGTGCGTCTAGTCTAGATTTCATGACACAGACCAGCACACTCCAGGACCCCCGCGTCGTATCCGCTCTCGACGCGATGTTCGCCCGCGCCGAGCGGGACGAGGTGACCGGCGCCCGGATCGAGGCCGCACGGCCGGGCGGCTCCGTCCCGGCGACCCCGCAGGAACTGGCGGACGCCAACGCGGAGGTGTACATGCCGATCTCGGCCGAGGGCGGGAAGCTTCTCTACAACCTGGTCAGGGCCGCCCGCCCGGCGACCGTCGTCGAGTTCGGCACGTCCTTCGGGATCTCCACGCTCTATCTGGCCGCCGCCGTGCGCGACAACGGCACGGGCCGGGTGATCAGTTCGGAGCTGAGCGCGGACAAGATCGCCGCCGCCCGCCGTACGTTCGCCGAGACAGGGCTGGACGACCTGGTCACCGTCCTCGAAGGCGACGCCCGCGACACCCTCGCGACGGTGGACGGCGCGGTGGACTTCCTGCTGCTCGACGGCTGGAAGGACCTGTGCCTGCCCGTGCTGCGCCTGCTCGAACCGCGCCTCGCGCCGGGCACCCTCGTCGTCACCGACGATGTGGACCTGCCGGCTCTGGCCCCGTGTCTGGAGTATCTGCGCGATCCGCGCAACGGGTACCAGAGCGTCACCTTCCCGGTCGAGGACGGCATGGAGATCAGCTGCCGGCTCTGACGGCCCCGACGGGACAGGCCCGGCACCGGGCGAGCGGTACCGGGCCTGGGGTGATGAGTGTTACGCCGGGTCGATGCGGGAGACGCTGCCGCCGATGGCGAGGACGTACAGCTCGCCGTCGCCGCCCTGGACGAAGGAGATGACCTCGCCGTTGCTGACCCCGAGGTCGCTCTGGCCGGTCACCTTGCCGTTCCTCATCTGGAGCGCGCGCACCGTGCCGTCGCAGTAGTCGCTGTACAGATACTGGCCCTTGAGCCCCGGGATCGCCTTGCCCCGGTAGACGAAGCCGCCCGTCACCGAGCAGCCCAGACCGGTGCGGTCGTACTCGAAGACCGGGGGCACGTGGTTCGCGGGCTCGGTGCCGCCGCGGAAGGGGTGGGTGCCCTCCATGGAGGCCCAGCCGTAGTTCTCGCCGCCCCTGCTCTTCGCCGAGGCCCAGTCGATCTCCTCCCAGTCGCTCTGGCCGACGTCGGCGATGAGCATGTCGCCCGTGCCGGAGTCGAAGGAGAAGCGCCAGGGGTTGCGGAGCCCGTACGCCCAGATCTCGTCCTTGGCGTTGGGGTCGGCCACGAACGGGTTGCTCTTCGGGATCGCGTACGGCTTGCCGATGTACTTGCCGCCGGCCGGGTCGATACGGAGGATCTTGCCGAGCAGGGTGTCGAGCTTCTGGCCGTTGCCGTGCGGGTCGCCGCCCGCGCCGCCGTCGCCCAGCGCGATGTAGAGGTAGCCGTCGGGGCCGAACTTGATGTCGCCGCCGTTGTGGTTCTCGTACGGCTGCGTCTGGGTGATGACGGTGCGCCGCGTGTGCGGCTGGAGCTTGCCGTTGCGCAGAGCGATCTCGTCGACGGTGCTGGTGCCTTCGAGGTCCGTGTACGAGATGTAGAAGTGCGCGAACTTCTTGTCGAACGCGACGCCCAGCAGGCCTCGTTCGCCATCGGTCGTGGTCTCGGCGGAGATGTCGAGGACGGGCTTGCTCAGCCCCTGGTCGGTCAAGACCCGTACGGTGCCCGCGCGTTCGGCGATCCAGACCGTGCCGCGCGGTCCGGCGGCGCCGGCGATCGGGTTCTGGGCCTTGGCCACTTCCGTGAGCGCGACGGCGGGCGCCGGGCGCGGGCCGCGGGGCTCGTCGGCGGAGGCCGTGGTCAGGGCGAGGGATGCGACGAGGGAGATGGTGCCGATGATCGCGGAACTTCTGGTGCGAAATTTCACCGTGACCTCCTGGTGGCGGCGAATGCGGATGACCCGGCTGCTCGGGCAGTGGTGGGGGCGTTGCCCTGCGCCAACACGCAGCCCGGGTGGGGGACTTGTGTGCCGCTGGCCACGGGTGAGGATACAGAGACAGGAGGTGTTGGCCTAGACCAATACCGGCTTCTTGTGGATCGCCTGACGCGTTCGCACTCGCCCGGCGTCGACCGCGCCGACTTCGGGGCCCGGCGCACGGGTGCCCATGTGGGGGAGGGCGCCCGTACGCCGGGGGTCATCGTGTGTAGTCGATCAACTACATTGAGTAGCCTAGGAGTCGATGGGGCGGCTTGTACCGCTCCGCCGGGTAAACCGCCCGCAGGGATGGAACGGAAGCCCACCTGGTCATCGCGCGGGCGCCCGGCCGGCCGCCCGGACCGCCCACCCCGACCGGCCGCCCGGAGCACCCGCCGCGCCGACTACCCTGGGCAGTCGATCCATCCGTCCCGTAGCAGGAGTGAAATGGCCGTCAATCTGGTCAATGTCGAGGCAGTCACCAAGGTGTACGGCACCCGTGCGCTGCTCGACGGTGTCTCCCTCGGCGTCTCCGAAGGGGACCGGATCGGAGTCGTCGGGCGCAACGGGGACGGCAAGACCACCCTCATCCGGATGCTCGCCAAGCTGGAGGAGGCCGACACCGGGCGGGTCACCCACAGTGGCGGGCTCCGGCTCGGGGTCCTCACCCAGCACGACTCGCTCGATCCCGCGGCCACCGTCCGGCACGAGGTCATCGGCGATCTCGCCGACCACGAGTGGGCCGGCAACGCCAAGATCCGCGACGTCCTCACCGGGCTGTTCGGCGGGCTCGACATGGCCGGGTTCCCGCAGAGGCTCGACACCGTCATCGGGCCGCTGTCCGGTGGCGAGCGGCGCCGGATCGCGCTCGCGAAGCTGCTCATCGCCGAGCAGGACGTGATCATCCTCGACGAGCCGACCAACCATCTCGACGTCGAGGGCATCTCCTGGCTCGCCCGCCATCTGCGCGAGCGCCGCTCCGCGCTCGTCGTCGTGACCCACGACCGGTGGTTCCTCGACCAGGTCTGTACGCGGATGTGGGACGTGCAGCGCGGCGCGGTGCACGAGTACGAGGGCGGCTACTCGGACTACGTCTTCGCCCGCGCCGAGCGCGAGCGCATCGCCGCCACCGAGGAGTCCAAGCGGCAGAACCTGGTCCGCAAGGAGCTGGCGTGGCTGCGGCGCGGCCCGCCGGCCCGTACCTCCAAGCCGCGCTACCGCATCGAGGCCGCCAACGAGCTGATCGCGGACGTGCCGCCGCCGCGCGACACGTCCTCGCTGATGAAGTTCGCCAACGCGCGCCTCGGCAAGACGGTCTTCGACCTGGAGGACGTGACCGTCCAGGCCGGGCCCAAGGTGCTGCTCAGGCATCTGACCTGGCAGCTCGGCCCCGGCGACCGGGTCGGTCTCGTCGGCGTCAACGGCGCGGGCAAGACCTCCCTGCTGCGGGCGCTCGCCGACGCCGCCCGTTCCCAGGGCGACGTCCAGCCCGCCGCCGGGAAGGTGAGCGTCGGCCGGACCGTCAAGCTGGCGTATCTCTCCCAGGAGGTCGGCGAACTCAAGCCCACGCTGCGGGTGTTGGAGGCCGTCCAGCAGGTGCGTGACCGGGTCGACCTCGGTACGGGACGGGAGATGACCGCCGGGCAGCTGTGCGAGCAGTTCGGCTTCAGCAAGGACAAGCAGTGGACGCCCGTCGGTGACCTCTCCGGTGGTGAGCGCCGCAGGCTCCAGATTCTGCGGCTGCTGATGGACGAGCCCAACGTGCTGTTCCTGGACGAGCCGACGAACGACCTCGACATCGAGACACTGACCCAGCTCGAGGACCTCCTCGACGGCTGGCCCGGTTCGATGGTCGTCATCAGCCACGACCGGTTCTTCATCGAGCGGACGACGGACAAGGTGTACGCGCTCCTCGGCGACGCGAGCCTGCGCCATCTGCCGCGCGGTATCGACGAGTACCTGGAACGGCGCCGCAAGGTCGTCGAGTCGGCGCCCCCGGCGTCCGCCGCCGCGCGCTCCGGTGGCGCCTCCGCGCCGGCAGCCGCACCGGCCGCCTCCGCGAAGGACAATCGCGCCGCGAAGAAGGAACTTCAGCGAATCGAGCGACAGCTCGACAAGATGTCGACGCGCGAGACCGCCCTTCACGGACAGATCGCCGAAAGCGCCACGGACTTTGACAAGGTGGCGAAACTCGACAGCGAACTCCGTGAACTCGTCGCGCAGCGCGACGAGTTGGAGATGCGCTGGATGGAGCTGGCCGAGGACGCGTAGAGGTCCCGTACAGACCTCATAACGACAGCGTCACGGGCCGGTCCTCCCTTGGGAACAGGGGTGGACCGGCCCCTCCCGTACCAGAGTGTGGGTGATACAAAGAAGCCCCGCTCGACTGACGTGACACTGCGGATTCCAAGCCCGAATCGCTCCATTCCGACGGCATCGGCTGACATTTCGACAGCTGAATTTCCAGGCCGCCGGAATAGCGGGGGAGACCGACCGGACGAAGGACCGTACGACAAGGGGGGAAGCGCTGATGACCCAGCCGCCCAACCAGCCACCGCCGCCGGGACAGCAGCCGGGCCAACAGCCGGGATACGGATACCCGCAGGGGCCGCCGCCGCAGGCGGAGCCCGGGTACGGCTACCCGCAGACACCGCCCGTCCCGGGTCAGCCGCCGAGCGCGCCGAGCCAGCCGCCGGGGCAGCCCGGCCCGTACAACCAGCCCGGTCCGTACGGCCAGCAGGGCCAGCCCGGCCCGTACAACCAGCCGGGTCCCTACGGCCAGCAGCCCGGCCCGTACCAGCAGCCGGGGCCGTACAACCAGCAGCCCAACCCGTACGGTGGCGGCGGCTATCCGCCCCAGCAGTTCCCCGGCGCGCCCACCCCGCCCCCGGGCGGCGGCGGCAGCTTCTTCAAGCGCAAGCCCGGCGTCGTCATCGCGGCGGCCGTCGCGGGTCTGCTCGTCATCGGCGGCGGCACGTGGTTCGTCGTCAGCGGTGACGACGCCGACGAGGACAAGCCGAACATCAGCAAGGACAAGGACGACAAGCCCACCGGCGAGGCCGACCCGGACGAGGGCGACGGCACCGGCGGCGGTCGTGAGGCGGAGGACGACCTCAACGCCGGGCGCAAGGACGGCGAGTCGAAGGTCCTGTGGCTCCAGACGAACGACGTCGACCTGCCGAAGAACGGCTCCGACGTGTACGGGCCCTGGTTCACCGGCGACATCGTGGCCAAGGCCATGTACAAGAAGATCGCCGGTTACGGCGCGGCCGACGGCAAGCAGAAGTGGACCCTCACCCTGCCCGCCGAGGTCTGCGCGGCTCCCACGGTGTCCTCCGACGACGGCCGGATCGTCCTCGGTATCAAGAACGGCGTCTCGGAGAAGGCCGACTGCTCCGTCCTCCAGGAGATCGACCTCAAGACCGGCAAGGCCGGCTGGAAGCAGGAGCTGAAGGAGAAGGGCAACTTCGACTTCCTCTCCGACATCACCATCGCCATCAACGGCGACACCGTCTCGGCGGCCCGTACCGGCCATGTCGACGCCTTCCGCATGAGCGACGGCAAGGCGCTCTTCGACGAGGTGGCGGGCAACTGCCAGCCGGACGCGGTCTCCAGCGGCGCCCGGATGATCGCCGCCGAGTCGTGCCCAGGCGGTGACATCGACAAGCAGCAGAACCAGGTGCAGGAGCTGGACCCGGTCACCGGCAAGGCCCGCTGGACGTACAAGCTCAAGACCAACTGGGAACTGGACAAGGTCTATTCGAGCGACCCGATCGTCCTGTCGCTGACCGAGCCGGACAAGAAGTCCTGGGCGATCGTCGCGCTCAACGACAACGGCACCGTGCGCTCCCAGATCGACGGCGGCAACGACAAGTTCCAGCCCAACTGCGGCGGAAGCTTCATCGTCTTCGGCGCCAACCTGGACGGCTGCACCGGTGTCGCCGCCGACGCCAACACCTTCTACATGGCGACGCAGCCGAGCGAGACCGGCGCGAGCGGCACCAACGAGGTCATCGCGTTCGACCTCGCCAACGGCAAGGCCAAGTGGCGCGCCAAGGCCCCGGCCGAGACCGTCATGACACCGCTGCGGATGGAGGGCGCGAACGTGGTCCTCTACTTCGAGCCGTCGTACGACAAGGGCGGCGCCGTCGCGACCCTGGCGCCCACCGGAGGCGCACCGAAGGTGCTGCTCCAGAACCCGGAGTCCACCGCCCAGATCGAGAACTCCTTCTACGACTCCGAACTGGACTACGTGGACGGGCGGTTCTACGTGACCAGCAGCCGGGTCAGCGCCAGCGACGACAAGGCGGAGATGCAGACGAAGACCATGATGGCGTTCGGCAAGTGATACGCCGTCCCGGGCCCGACCCGTCCTCGTACCGCTCCCGCTCTCTCTTCTCCGAGGTAAGTACGCCATGACGCACCCGCCCCAGCCGCCCAACGAGCCACCGTCCGGTGGTTTCGGCGCCCCGACCGACCCACCGTCCGGTGGTTTCGGCGCCCCGACCGAGCCGCCGCCCGGTGGTTTCGGCGCCCCGACGCCACCGCCCGAGCAGCCCGGTTACGGCTATCCGCAACAGCCTCCCGGGCAGCAGCCGCAGTACGGCTATCCGCAGCAGCCGCCGACCCAGCCGATGGGGCAGCCGGCCGGTCAGCCGCAGTACGGCTACCCGCGGCAGGGCCAGCCCCAGTACGGCTATCCGCAGCAGCCCGGCCAGCCCTACACCCAGCCCGGCATGGGCACCCCCGGCGGCCCCGGCACACCCGGCGGCGGCAAGAAGATCAGCACGCAGACGCAGATCATCATCGCCGCGGTCGTCGCCGTCGTACTGATCGTCGGCGGCGGTGTCTTCCTCGTCTCCGGTGACGGCGACAAGAAGGACGAGGCCAAGAAGTCCGACTCCAAGGACGGGAAGAAGGACGGCGGCGACGGCAAGTCCCTCGGCGGCGACGGCAAGGAGAAGCCCCCGGCCAACACCAAGTCGAAGGTGGCCTTCCAGCTCCCGCAGCCCAAGGTCGGGGACATCACCGACGTGTCCGGCTCCTGGATCACCGACAAGGCGTACGTCAAGACCGGTGTGAACCAGATCGTCGGCTACGAGCCGGACACCGGCAAGCAGCTGTGGACCATCCCGCTGCCCGGCCAGGTCTGTGCCGCCTCGCGCCACGCCACCGAGGACAACAAGACGGCCGTCGTCTTCGCCGCGAGCAAGCCGACGCCCAAGAACAAGTACGTCCAGTGCACCGAGGTCGGCGCGATCGACCTCGACGCGGGCAAGCTGCTGTGGACCGAGTCGGTCTCGGGCGGCAACGCCGGTGACGACAAGGCCGCCTTCCGCGAGGTCACCCTCAGCGGCACGACCGTCGCCGTCGGCGGCACGGACGGCGGCGCGGCCTTCGACCTGGGCTCCGGCGACAACCTGTGGAAGCCCGAGGTCAAGGCCGACGGCTGCTACGACATGGGGTACGGCGGCGGGCCCGGACTCGTCGCGGCCCGCAAGTGCGGCTCGTACGACAACCCGACGGTCCTGGTCCAGAATCTGAAGCCGTCCGACGGGGCGCCGATCTCCGAGTTCAAGATGCCCGCGGGCGTCGAGTACGTCTCCATCGTCTCCACCAAGCCGCTCGTGGTCGCGGCCGACGTCGGCGACACCGCCGGTGACGGCAGCGGCGTCTCGGACTTCTTCTCCATCGACGAGGCGACCGGCAAGCTGCGCGCCAAGATCCCGGTCGACTCCGACCGGTACGCGCCCAACTGCGGCTCCACCGAGGTCGAGCAGTGCGGCAAGATCGCCGTCGGCAACGACCGGATCTATGTGCCGACCGAGGAGCACGAGGGCACCGGCGAGGACTACGGCCAGACCAACGAGATCGTCTCCTTCGACCTCGCGACCGGCAAGGCCACGACGGACCGGGCCGACGCGGGTGAGCGGTACGCGATGTACCCGCTGCGCATGGACGGTTCGAACATCATCGCGTACAAGTGGCCGCCCTACGACAAGGGCGGACAGATCGTCTCCATCGACGGCGGGACCTTCAAGGAGACCGTCCTCATGGAGAACCCGGGCGACGAGTCCGTACGCGATGCCGAGACCAGCTTCTCGCTGGA
This sequence comes from Streptomyces sp. NPDC006643, assembly GCF_042870175.1. Taxonomy (NCBI): domain Bacteria; kingdom Bacillati; phylum Actinomycetota; class Actinomycetes; order Kitasatosporales; family Streptomycetaceae; genus Streptomyces; species Streptomyces sp. NPDC006643. Next base: position 131,382 of record NZ_JBIAHA010000005.1, read on the forward strand.
CGGCGCGGAGGTCCGGTACGGCAACGGCCGGCTCTACACGTCGGAGACGCTCATCAGTGAGCAGACCACCTCCAGCGACCGCAAGGAGTACCTCGTGGTGGCGTTCACCACCAACTGACAGAGGGAAGTGAGCGATCGCCGGGCGGGCCACGTATCAGGTGGCGCGCCCGGCGATCGCCGCTGATCCCGCCGACCGACGATCGTCCGGCCATCGGATCCGCGCTGAATAGCGGCGAATTCGACAAGTGGGCGCCTTCTTACCCGTATGGGGGCGCGCGACTTCGGCCGAGCGTGTAGCTTGCCGGGTCAGGGACAGACCCTAAGGGGGGCCGGGGGGCCCGTAGGCGGCGGGGATGGGGTTTCTCGATGGGCGTACGGCTCATGGTGGTTGACGACCACAGACTGCTCGCCGAGGCGCTCGCCTCGGCACTGAAACTGCGCGGGCACCGAGTGCTCGCCGCGGCGGCGCCCACGGCCGGCGCCGCCGAACTCGTCGTGAGCCGGGCGCCCGAGGTGTGCCTCATGGGGACCGCGACGCCGGACGAGCCCGGTGCCTTCGACCCGATCGTACGGATCCGGCGCGACCGCCCTCAGGTGGCGGTCGTGGTGCTCGGTCCGGTGCCGAACCCTCGGGGCATCGCCGCCGCCTTCGCGGCCGGGGCGTGCGGATACGTACGGCACGACGAGCGCATCGAGGGCGTCGAGCGGGCGATCGTGAAGGCGCGGGCGGGCGACGCGGCCGTGGCGCCGGGGCTGTTGCAGGGGGCGTTCACCGAACTGCTGAATCCGGCGGCCCAGCCCGACGACGAGGGGCAGCGGCTGCTGCGGATGCTCACCCCGCGCGAGATCGAGGTGCTGGTGCGGGTCGCCGAGGGCGAGGACACCCGGCTGATAGCCGCCGGGATGGGCATCGCGCCGAGCACCGCCCGTACACATGTGCAGCGGGTCCTGATGAAGCTGGGCGTCGGCTCGCGGCTGGAGGCCGCAGCGCTGGCCGCGCGGACGGGGCTGCTGGACCGGGCGGTGGTGACGGTGCTGCCGGACGGGCCGAAACACGGCCCGCCCGGCGACTGAGACCTACGCGTCGGTGTGGTCCGGCGCGGTCGGCGGCGGTATCTCCGTCGGCCGCAGCTTCATCCAGCCGAGGAAGAACAGGCCGAGCGCCAGCATCGCCAGCCCCGTCCAGAGGTTGATGTTGACTCCCTCGGCCTTCTTCATGTCGGCGTCGGACACCAGGATCCCGGCGACGGTGACGATCACGCCGTACAGGGTGAACAGGCCGCCGATGATGAGCCGGATGTCGAACAGGCGGGCCGCCGTGGCGGACTTGCCTTCCAGTTCGGAGACTTCCTTGTGCAGGTCGGACATGGTGTGTGCCTCCGTTTCGGTCAGAAGGAGTAGGGGATGTAGCAGGCCGCGGCGAGGACGATCGCGCCCCAGCCGAGCAGCGCGGGCCTGCGGTACCAGGCGTCGTCGCCCTCGGCCGGTGCCTCGCTCATGCCGGGCGACGTCGTCCCGTACACCAGGCCGGCGAGTTCGGACTCCGGCTTCGGCGCGGTGAACAGGGTGACGGCGACCATCACGACGGCGCCGGCGACGAAGCCGACGATCGCGGAGACGAAGTTGGCGCCCTGGTCACTGGGGATGTCGATGACACCCTGCTTGTAGATCCAGAAGTAGTTGACCATCGCCGCCGTCGTACCGGCGACCAGACCCCAGGCGCCGGACTTCATCGAGGCCCGCTTCCAGAACATCCCGATGATGAAGACCACGAACATCGGCACGTTGAAGAAGGAGAACAGCGTCTGGAGGTAGCTCATGATGTTGGAGAAGCTGGCGGCGATGAAGGCCGTACCGACGGAGGCCAGCACACCGATCGCGGTGATCAGCCGGCCGAAGCGCAGGTAGTACGTGTCCTCGCGGTCCTTGACCACGTACCGCTGCCAGATGTCGGTGGTGAAGACGGTGTTGAAGGACGACACGTTCGCCGCCATGCCTGCCATGAAGGCGGCCATCAGACCCGTGACGGCGATCCCGAGCACCCCGTTGGGCAGCAACTCCTGCATCAGCAGGGGGATCGCGTCGTTGTACGTGAGGTCCGAGCCCGCCGTGCCTATCTTCGGCACGATCACGGCGGCGACCAGGCCCGGGATCATCACCAGGAAGACGATGAAGATCTTGGGGAACGCGGCGATCAGCGGGGTGCGCTTGGCGGCGGAGAGGTTCTTCGCGGAGAGCGCGCGCTGCACCTCGGCGAAGTTCGTCGTCCAGTAGCCGAAGGAGAGCACGAAGCCGAGGCCGAGGATGATCGTCAGCCAGTTCGCGCCGAGCGGGTTGGCGTCGCCGATGCCCGTACCGCCCCAGGCGCTCAGGAAGTTGTCACCCTTGCTGGCGGTGAGCGAGTCGGTCAGTCCGTCCCAGCCGCCGACCCGCTTGAGACCGAGGACGGTCAGGGGTATGAGCGCGGCGAGGATGACGAAGAACTGGAGCACCTCGTTGTAGATCGCCGACGACAGTCCGCCGACGGTGATGTACGCGAGGACGAAGAACCCGGCGACGACGATCGAGACCCACTGGGGCCAGCCCAGCAGCGCCTCGACCACGATCGACAGGGCGTAGAGGTTGACGCCCGCGATCAGGATGGCGGCGAAGGCGAAGAGGACCGAGCTGAGCAGATGCGCCGACTTGTCGAAGCGCTGGAGCAGGAACTCGGGGACCGACCGCACCTTGGAGCCGTAGTAGAACGGCATCATCACCAGGCCGAGGAAGACCATGGCGGGGATCGCGCCGATCCAGTACCAGTGCACGACGGCGACGCCGTACTGCGCGCCGGTCGCGGCCATGCCCAGGATCTCCGTCGCGCCGAGGTTGGCGGCGACGAACGCGAGGCCGGTCACCCAGGCCGGCAGGGATCTGCCGGAGAGGAAGAAGTCGAGGCTCGTCTTGACGCTCGCCCGGGCGGCGAAGCCGATGCCGAGGACGACGATGAAGTAGATCGCCAGGATCGTGTAGTCGAGTCCGTTGGTGGGGAGCCGAAGTCCTTCGGCCAGGTGATACGTGGGGGACTGCATGGGGTTACCCGCTTCGTCGCGTGAAAGTTACTTCCGTGTAGCCGTTGACTCCGTCGGAACCTACGCCTGCCACTACCGAAACTGAACACTTTTGGTGGTGTTCTTTGTTCGATCGTGATCGAGTGACGTCGAGTGTGATGGCCGTTGACGTGCGTGTGGACTCATGGTTAGTTATGTTTAATTCTGTTTGGGTGTGGCCGGAGGAACGACGATGAAGAAGACGGTGACGGCGCTCGCCGACGGCCGGGAGCTGATCTACTACGACTCCCGTGACGACGCCGTACGGAACGCCGTGGACCTGCGGCCCCTCGAACCGATCTCCACCACCTCCCAGATCCGGCACGACCCGCTGCTCGGCGACTCGGTCGCCGTCGCCTCGCACCGCCAGGGCCGCACCTACCACCCGCCGGCCGGCGAGTGCCCGCTCTGCCCCACCGACGCGGCGGCGGGCCGGCTCAGCGAGATCCCCGACAGCGACTACGACGTGGCCGTCTTCGAGAACCGCTTCCCCTCCCTCGCCGGGGACGCCGGACGCTGCGAGGTCGTCTGCTTCACCTCCGACCACGACGCCTCCTTCGCCGATCTCACCGAGGACCAGGCCCGTCTCGTCCTCGACGTATGGACCGACCGGACCGCCGAACTCGCTGAACTTCCGCAGGTGGAGCAGGTGTTCTGCTTCGAGAACCGCGGGCCCGAGATCGGGGTGACCCTTGGTCATCCGCACGGGCAGATCTACGCGTACCCCTTCGTCACCCCGCGAACCGAACGGATGTCCCGCTCGGTCGCCGAGCACCGGGCCGCCACCGGGCGCAACCTCTTCGACGACGTCGTGGAGCGCGAGCGGACGGCCGGGCGGGTGGTCCTGTCCGGCGAGCACTGGGTGGCCTTCGTGCCGTACGCGGCGCACTGGCCGTACGAGGTGCACCTCTATCCGCTGCGCCGGGCGGCGGACCTGCGGGAGCTGGACGAGGCGGCGCGCGCGGAGTTCCCGGCGGTCTATCTGGAGCTGCTGCGGCGCTTCGACCGGGTCTTCGGGGAGGGCGAGCCGCCGACGCCGTACATCTCCGCCTGGCACCAGGCGCCGTTCCGGGCCGCCGGGCGCTCGGACTTCGCCCTTCACCTGGAACTTTTCACCATCCGCCGGACGTCGGGCAAGCTGAAGTTCCTCGCGGGTTCCGAGTCCGGCATGAACGTCTTCATCAACGACGTGCCGCCGGAGACCGCGGCCCGGAGACTGCGAGAGGTAGCGAGCACGTGAGTGGCAAGTATCTGGTTACGGGTGGCGCGGGCTACGTCGGCAGCGTGGTCGCCACGCATCTGCTGGAGGCCGGGCACGAGGTGACCGTGCTCGACGACCTCTCCACCGGCTTCCGGGACGCGGTCCCGGCGGGCGCCGGATTCGTCGAGGGCCGGGTGCACGACGCGGCGAAGTGGCTCGACCCCTCCTACGACGCGGTGCTGCACTTCGCGGCGTCCTCTCAGGTCGGCGAGTCCGTCGCCAGGCCCGAGAAGTACTGGGACAACAACGTCGGCGGATCGATGGCGCTGCTCGCGGCGATGCGCACGGCCGGCGTCCGCAAGCTCGTCTTCTCCTCCACGGCGGCGACGTACGGGGAGCCCGTCTCCACCCCGATCACCGAGACCGACCCGACCGCGCCGACCAGCCCGTACGGCGCGTCGAAGCTGGCCGTCGACCATATGATCGGCGGCGAGTGCGTGGCGCACGGACTGGCGGCGGTCTCGCTGCGGTACTTCAACGTGGCGGGCGCGTACGGGAGTTACGGCGAGCGGCACGAGCCGGAGTCGCATCTGATCCCGCTCGTCCTGCAAGTCGCCCTCGGCGACCGGGAGTCGATCGCGGTGTACGGGGACGACTATCCGACGCCGGACGGCACCTGCGTGCGCGACTACATCCATGTCGCCGACCTCGCCGACGCCCATCTGCTCGCGCTGGACGCGGCGGTGGCCGGGGAGCACCTGGTGTGCAACCTCGGCAACGGCAGCGGATTCTCCGTCCGCGAGGTCATCGAGACCGTCCGTACGGTCACCGGGCACCCGGTGCCGGAGACCGCCGCCCCGCGCCGGGCCGGCGACCCGGCGGTGCTGGTCGCCTCAGCCGCCACGGCGCGTGAGCGACTGGGCTGGACCCCGAGCCGTGCCGACCTGGCGGGGATCGTCGCGGACGCGTGGGCGTTCGCGCGCCGAGAGGAGACACACGGGTGAGCGTCGCCGAGAGCGTGACCGCGCGGTTCGCGGAGCTTTACGGCTCCGAGCCCGAGGGCGTGTGGGCGGCGCCGGGCCGGGTCAATCTGATCGGCGAGTACACGGACTTCAACGACGGTTTCGTGCTGCCGCTCGCGCTGCCGCACACCGCCGTCGCGGCGGTGTCACGGCGGACGGACGGGGTGCTGCGGGTGCACTCCGCCGACGTTCCGGGCGGGGTGGTGGCGCTCGGCGCGGACGATCTGGTGCCCCTGGCCGAGACGGGCTGGGCCGCGTATCCGGCAGGCGTCCTGTGGGCGCTGCGCGAGGCGGGACACACGGTGCCCGGCGCCGACATCCACCTCACGTCGGCCGTACCGACGGGGGCGGGCCTCTCGTCGTCGGCGGCCCTGGAGGTCGTGACGGCGCTCGCGCTCAACGACCTGTACCAACTCGGCCTCACCGGACCCGAGTTGGCGGTCCTCTCGCAGCGCGCCGAGAACGAGTTCGTCGGGGTCCCGTGCGGGATCATGGACCAGACGGCCTCCGCCTGCTGCACCGAGGGCCACGCGCTGCACCTGGACACCCGCGACCTCACCCAGCGTCAGGTCCCCTTCGACCTGGCCGCCGTCGGGCTCCAACTCCTCGTCGTGGACACGCGGGTGAAGCACGCCCTGGGAGACGGCGCGTACGCGGAGCGGCGCGCCGGCTGCGAGGCCGGCGCGCGGGCGCTCGGCGTGCGCACGCTGCGCGAGGTGGAGTACGCGCAACTGCCCGCCACGCTGGTGCGGCTGGCGGGCGAGGACGAGAAGGTGGGCCGCTACGTCCGCCACGTCGTGAGCGACAACCACCGCGTGGAGCGGGTCATCGCCCTGCTCGACAGCGGCGACGTCCGCGCGGTGGGCCCCGTCCTCACCGAGGGCCACACCTCGCTGCGCGACGACCTCCGGGTCTCCTGCCCCGAACTGGACCTGGTGGTCTCCTCGGCCCTCGCGGCGGGCGCCCTGGGCGCGCGCATGACGGGCGGCGGCTTCGGCGGCTCGGCGATAGTCCTGACGGAAGCGTCCGACGCGGACACGGTGACGAAGGCGGTCCTGGAGTCCTTCGCGGCGGCGGGCCACACCGCGCCCCGCGTCTTCCCGGCCGTCCCGTCACGGGGCGCGCACCGGGTGGTGTGAGGATCCGGGGCCGCCCGCTCAGACCAGGCGCTTGGTGAAGAGGTACTCCGTGACGCCCGGCGGGTAGTCCGGGACATGGCCCGCCAGGTCGTAACCCCGGGCGCGGTAGAAGGCCGGGGCCTGGAAGTCCCAGGTCTCCAGCCGGGCGTGCAGACAGCCCCGGCTACGGGCCAGCTCCTCCGCCTCCTTGAGGAGGCGGGTGCCGAGGCCGGTGCCCCGGTGGGTGTCGTCGACCCAGAGCAGGTCGACATGGAGCCAGCGCGCCCAGATGTGCGCCGCGAGGCCGCCCGCCAGCGCACCCGTCGACTCCTCCATCAGCCATACGTGCAGCGGGACTTCCTCGTCGTCGGCCGACCCCCGCAGCTCCCGCAGGACCGGCGAACGCACGGTGTTGGTCGCCCGCATCCGTTCGCCCAGCAACGCGCGTCGTTCTTTGTCGACTTCTGTCTCGATGCGAAACATGCGACCCACCCTAACCAGCCGTCGCCGATCAGTTCTGTAAATAGTCTTCCGCTCCCGGCCCCCGCCCGTACGCTGATGCACAGCACCGGTGGGGGCCGGTGCTGATCAGGGAAGCGAGACAGTCGGGTACGACGCCCGGGGGTGGGTGGGCAGCCGCACGGCGGCGGCCGTGGCGACACCAGTCACCCGTCGGGCGCCGTACCCGCATTGGTCGCGCCCCGACATCTGGGGGTGTCAATTGGTCCGTATCAGGGTTCTCGTGGTGGACGACCACCGCATATTCGCCGAGTCGCTGGCAGCCGCCCTCGCGGCGGAGCCCGACGTGGACGTCGCCGCCGCCGGCAGCGGTCCCGCCGCGCTGCGCTGCCTGGAGCGGGCCGCGTCCGAGGGGCGCCGGTACGACGTGATGCTGGTCGACGCCGACCTGGGCATCGTCGCGGGACCCGGCAGCGGGCCGGTGCCCCGCGCCGTACCCGACAACGGCGACGCCGGCTTCGGGCTCGTCGACGGCATCTCGCTGGTCGCGGGCGTCCGTTCGGGGCAGCCGTCCGTCCGCTGCGTCGTTCTCGCGGAGAAGGACGACCCGGGCCGCGCGGCCCTCGCGCTCCAGGCCGGCGCGTCCGGCTGGGTCGCCAAGGACTGCTCGCTGCAACGGCTGCTGGCGGTGATCAGGGGCGTGCTGCGCGACGAGACGCATCTGCCGCCGGCGCTGCTCACGAACGTCCTGCGGGAGCTGACCGCCGCGCGCAAGCACCGCACGGACAGCGAGCGGCTGGTCGACTCGCTGACGCCGCGCGAGCTGGAGGTGCTGCGCTGCATGGTGGCGGGCCTGGGACGCAAGGCCGTGGCCGAGCGCCTCTTCCTGTCCCCGCACACCGTCCGTACGCATATGCAGAACGTGCTCGGGAAGCTCGGCGTCCACTCGACCCTGGCGGCGGTCGCACTGGCCCGCCGTGCGGGAGTGGGCCCGGCGGACCTGGGCGGAGGCACGGACGCGGTACGGGTGGGCTAGGCCCTGTTGTCTGTCTTCCGTCGTCGGCGTCAGCCCGGGACGTTGTCGAACGGGGCGGTCAACCGGCGCAGCAGCGCGGCCAGTTCGCCGCGCTGGCCGCGCGACAGCTCCGCGAGGATCGCGCGCTCCTGCGCGAGCAGCCCCGCCAGCGCCTGGTCGGCGCGGTCGCGCCCTTCGGGGGTGAGCCGTACGAGCACACCGCGCCGGTCGCTGGGGTCGGGCAGCCGCTCGACCAGGTCCTTCTTCGCCAGCCGGTCGATGCGGTTGGTCATCGTGCCCGAGGTGACCAGGGTCTGGGTGAGCAGCTGGCCGGGGGAGAGCTGATAGGGCGCGCCGGCCCTGCGCAGCGACGTCAGGACGTCGAACTCCCACGGCTCCAGATTGTGCTCCGAGAACGCGAGGCGCCGGGCCCGGTCGAGATGGCGCGCGAGCCTGCTGACGCGGCTGAGCACCTCAAGTGGTTCCACGTCGAGGTCCGGCCGCTCCCGGCGCCATGCTGCGACCAGACGGTCGACCTCGTCCTCCATGGCGATCAGTGTAGATGGTCTGTCGACATGAAGTCTCTTGACGTCAAGATATACTTGGAGGCACGCTTGGGCATGGTCGGGCGCGGACGGGAATCCGCTCGTCCGCTCCGTATCCCGAGGGGGCTTCATACATGCGTTCGACAGCGACTCCGGCAACCGGCCAGGCGACCACCCCGCCGGCCACTCCCGCGCCGACCTGGGACCCGCAGCAGTACCTCCGCCACTCCGCCCACCGCACCCGCCCGTTCCTGGACCTGCTGGCCCGGATCCCCGAACTCCCGGGCGGCGACCGGCCCGCACGGATAGCCGACATCGGCTGCGGCCCCGGCAACGTCACGGCGCTCCTCGCCGAACGGTGGCCCACCGCCCACATCACCGGCTACGACCTCTCGCCCGAGATGCTGGCGCGGGCGGAGGAGGAGTACGCGGGACCCACCCCCGGCGGCGGCCGGCTGGACTTCCGGCTCGCCGACGCCGCGCACTGGACCCCGGAGGAGCCGTACGACCTGATCGTCTCCAACGCCGCGCTCCAGTGGGTCCCGGGGCACGCCGAATCCTTCGCGGGCTGGATCGACGCCCTCACCCCCGGCGGCACGTTCGCCTTCCAGGTCCCCGGCAACTTCACCGCACCCAGCCACGCGCTCCTCGGCGAACTGTGCGAGACCCCGCGCTGGAGCGAGCGCCTCGACACCCACGGCCGGCGCTTCGTCCACATCCTGGACCCGGCCGACTACCTGGTCCGCCTCACCGACCTCGGCTGCACGACGGACGCCTGGGAGACCACCTACCTCCAACTGCTCACCGGCGAGGACCCGGTACTGGACTGGGTCAAGGGCACGGCCCTGCGCCCCGTCCTCACCGAACTCGCCGACGACCCGGACGAGGCGGCGGAATTCCTCACCCAGTACGGCGACCTGCTCCGTAAGGCCTACCCACCGGGCCCGCACGGCACGGTGTTCCCCTTCCGCCGAATCTTCGCGGTGGCGCGGAAACGGGCCTGAGCGGTGAGCGACGGCAGAGAACCGGGGCGCCACAAGAACTGTGGCGCCCCGGTGGTGGGACCTGGAGCGGCTGTCGGGAGGTTCTTCGCCCGTCCGGTGCGTCCGGCACGAAGTCCACGCCGGCCCCGGCCGGCTCTCACACCTTGCGGTGCCCTATAAGACGTGGCTTCGCCTCCAGATTGCCCAGCCCGTGCCAGGCCAGATTCACCAGATGCGCCGCCACCTCGTTCTTCTTCGGGCGGCGGGTGTCCACCCACCACTGGCCCGTGAGCGCCACCATGCCCACCAGGGCGTGTGCGTACAGAGGGGCCAGCTTCGGATCGAAACCGCGGGCCTTGAACTCCATGCCGAGGATGTCCTCGACCTGCGTGGCGATGTCGCTGATCAGCGAGGCGAACGTGCCGGTCGACTGCGCCACCGGCGAATCGCGGACCAGGATGCGGAAACCGTCCGTGTACTCCTCGATGTAGTCGAGGAGCGCGAACGCCGCCTGCTCGCACAGTTCGCGCGGGTGGCCCGCCGTCAAGGAGCTGGTCACCATGTCGAGCAGCTGGCGCATCTCACGGTCGACCACGACCGCGTACAGCCCCTCCTTGCCACCGAAGTGCTCGTACACCACCGGCTTGGAGACGCCCGCCTTCGACGCGATCTCCTCCACCGACGTGCCCTCGTAGCCCTTCTCGGCGAACAGGGTGCGACCGATGTCCAGCAGTTGCTCGCGACGCTCCTTGCCGGTCATCCGGACCCGGCGGGAACGCCGGGGCGTGCCCGAGGTGGTCCGGCTCTTGTCGGTGTCGCTCTTACCGCCGTCGATCGCCACGTTGCCAATCATGCCGCGTTGGGATGGTCAATTTTCCGCCGGGCCTCCAGCCGTCCGGCGTCGGGCCAGCGCACGCTGTGGACCCAGCCGATCATCTCGAACCACCGGATCAGCCGGGCGCTGGAGTCGATCTGACCTCGCAGCACACCGTGCCGGGCGCTCGTCGGGTCCGCATGGTGCAGGTTGTGCCATGACTCGCCGCAGGACAAGACCGCCAGCCACCACACATTGCCTGACCGGTCACGCGACTTGAAGGGGCGCTTGCCCACCGCGTGACAGATCGAGTTGATCGACCACGTCACGTGGTGCAGCAGCGCCACCCGAACCAGCGAGCCCCAGAAGAACGCCGTGAACGCGCCCCACCACGACATCGTCACCAGCCCGCCGATCAGCGGCGGGAGCGCCAGCGACACGAACGCCCACAGCAGGAACTGCTTGGAGACCCGGCGGATCGCCGGGTCCCTGATCAGATCCGGCGCGTACTTCTGCTGCGACGTCTGCTCCTCGTCGAAGAGCCAGCCGATATGCGCCCACCACAGGCCCTTCAGCAGCGCGGGAAGCGTTTCGCCGAACCGCCACGGCGAGTGCGGGTCGCCCTCCGCGTCCGAGAACTTGTGGTGCTTGCGGTGATCGGCGACCCAGCGGACCACCGGACCCTCCACGGCCATCGATCCCGCCACGGCCAGCGCGATGCGCAGCGGGCGACGGGCCTTGAACGAGCCGTGCGTGAAATACCGGTGGAAGCCGACCGTGATGCCATGGCAGCCGATGAAATACATCGCCACGAGCAGCCCCAGATCGAGCCAGCTCACGCCCCATCCCCAGACCAGCGGAACGGCGCCGAGCAGGGCGATGAACGGGACGACGATGAACAGCAGAAGCGTGATCTGTTCGAGTGAGCGCTTGTTCTCCCCGCCGAGCGTCGCGGAGGGAACGGGAGCTGAGTCGGTGGGGGAGGGGTCGGCGGGGGAGGTGGGAGCGGTGGGAGCGGTGGATGCGGAGGAATCGTCCGGCGCAGGCTGAGCCTGTGAGGAGTCGCCGAGAACGTCAGGGCTTGTCGACATGGGTGTGTCCCCTGGAGGTGTGGAATGCGGCATTCTGCCCGTCTACGGGCGCGTAACCTACGGCAACGTAAGTATGGCAGTGAGAAGGCACGCGACAAGGGGCCTGTGGATAACGGCGCGCGAAGGACACCTATCCTTGTGACGTCGGACAGCGCGGTCCGGTCGAACAGTCTCTCCAGAACCTTCTCCTCCCGACGTGATCAAACACTGCAAGGAGCCGCACCTGTGAGCAGTGCCGACCAGTCCCCGACCGCCGACAGGCCGCCCACCGAACTGCCGTCCATCCCCGAGGGCTCCCCGACCGCCAATGTGGAGCTGCGCTCCGACATCCGGCGCCTCGGCGACCTCCTCGGCGAAACCCTCGTACGCCAGGAGGGCCCCGAACTCCTCGACCTCGTCGAGCGTGTCCGCGCCCTCACCCGCGAGGACGGCGAAGCAGCAGCCGCGCTGCTCGGCGACACCGACCTGGAGACCGCCGCGAAGCTCGTCCGCGCCTTCTCCACCTACTTCCACCTCGCCAACGTCACCGAGCAGGTCCACCGGGGCCGCGAGATGCGCGACCGCCGCGAGGCCGAGGGCGGGCTTCTCGCCCGTACCGCCGACCGCCTCAAGGACGCCGACCCCGACCATCTGCGCGCCACGGTCAAGAACCTCAGCGTCCGCCCCGTCTTCACCGCACACCCCACCGAGGCCGCGCGCCGCTCCGTACTGAACAAGCTCCGCCGGATCGCCGAACTCCTCGAAGTCCCGGTCATCGCCGCCGACCGGCGCCGCCACGACCTGCGGCTCGCCGAGTCCATCGACCTGATCTGGCAGACCGACGAGCTGCGTGTCGTACGGCCCGAGCCCGCCGACGAGGCCCGCAACGCCATCTACTACCTCGACGAGCTGCACGCCGAAGCCGTCGGCGACGTCCTCGAAGACCTCGTCGCCGAACTGGAGCGCGTCGGCGTCGAACTGCCCTCGGGCACCCGGCCCCTCAGCTTCGGCACCTGGATCGGCGGCGACCGCGACGGCAACCCGAACGTCACCCCCGCCGTCACCTGGGAAGTGCTGATTCTCCAGCACGAACACGGCATCACCGACGCGCTCGAACTCATCGACCAGCTGCGCGGCCAGCTCTCCAACTCCATCCGGTACGCCGGCGCCACCCAGGAACTCCTGGACTCGCTCGCCACCGACCTCGACCGGCTCCCCGAGATCAGCCCCCGCTACAAGCGCCTCAACGCGGAGGAGCCGTACCGCCTCAAGGCCACCTGCATCCGGCAGAAGCTCGTCAACACCCGCGAGCGCCTGGCCAAGGGCACCCCGCACAGCGAGGGCCGCGACTACCTCGGCACCGCGCAGCTCCTGGCCGACCTCACCCTCATCCAGGAGTCCCTGCGCTCCCACCGCGGCGGACTCTTCGCCGACGGACGCATGGACCGCACCATCCGCACGCTCGCCGCGTTCGGGCTCCAGCTCGCCACCATGGACGTACGCGAACACGCCGACGCCCACCACCACGCGCTCGGCCAGCTCTTCGACCGCCTCGGCGAGGAGTCCTGGCGGTACGCGGACATGCCCCGCGAGTACCGGCAGAAGCTGCTCGCCAAGGAGCTGCGCTCCCGCCGCCCGCTGGCCCCCACCCCGGCCCCGCTGGACGCCGCAGGCGAGAAGACCCTCGGTGTCTTCCACACCGTCAAGCAGGCCTTCGAGCGCTTCGGCCCCGAAGTCATCGAGTCCTACATCATCTCGATGTGCCAGGGCGCCGACGACGTCTTCGCCGCCGCCGTCCTCGCCCGCGAGGCCGGACTGGTCGACCTGCACGCCGGCTGGGCGAAGATCGGCATCGTGCCGCTCCTGGAGACCACCGACGAGCTGCGCGCCGCCGACATCATCCTCGACGAGATGCTGGCCGACCCCTCCTACCGACGGCTCGTCTCCCTGCGCGGCGACGTGCAGGAGGTCATGCTCGGCTACTCCGACTCGTCCAAGTTCGGCGGCATCACCACCAGCCAGTGGGAGATCCACCGCGCCCAGCGCCGGCTGCGCGACGTCGCGCACCGCTACGGCGTCCGCCTGCGGCTCTTCCACGGCCGCGGCGGCACCGTCGGCCGCGGCGGCGGCCCCTCGCACGACGCGATCCTCGCGCAGCCCTGGGGCACCCTGGAGGGCGAGATCAAGGTGACCGAGCAGGGCGAGGTCATCTCCGACAAGTATCTGATCCCCGCCCTCGCCAGGGAGAACCTGGAACTGACCGTCGCCGCCACCCTCCAGGCGTCCGCGCTGCACACCGCGCCCCGCCAGTCCCAGGAGGCACTGGCGCGCTGGGACGCCGCGATGGACACCGTCTCCGACGCCGCCCACGGCGCGTACCGCAAGCTCGTCGAGGACCCGGACCTGCCCGCGTACTTCTTCGCGGCCACCCCGGTCGACCAGCTCGCCGACCTGCACCTCGGCTCACGCCCCTCCCGCCGCCCGGACTCCGGCGCCGGACTCGACGGGCTGCGCGCCATCCCGTGGGTCTTCGGCTGGACACAGTCGCGGCAGATCGTGCCCGGCTGGTACGGGGTCGGCTCCGGGCTCAAGGCACTGCGCGAATCGGGACTCGACCCGGTCCTGGACGAGATGCACGAGCACTGGCACTTCTTCCAGAACTTCCTCTCCAACGTCGAGATGACGCTGGCCAAGACCGACCTGCGGATCGCCAGGCACTACGTCGACACCCTCGTGCCCGACGAGCTGAAGCACGTCTTCACCGCCATCGAGACCGAGCACGCGCTCACCGTGCAGGAAGTCCTGCGGATCACCGGCAACAAGGAGCTGCTGGGCTCCAACCCGGTGCTGCGCCAGACGTTCGCCATCCGCGACGCCTATCTGGACCCGATCTCCTACCTCCAGGTCTCGCTCCTCGCGCGCCAGCGCGCGGCGGCGGCGCGGGAGGAGACACCGGACCCGCTGCTCGCGCGGGCGCTGCTGCTGACCGTGAACGGGGTGGCGGCGGGGCTGCGCAACACCGGCTGAGCAGGCGACCGGGGGTCGGGGCGACGCCGGACGGGCGTCACCCCGACCCCCGGTCGCATCAGAGCGCGAAGAACGCCGCCGCCAGCAGCGCCGCGCCCGCCAGCGCCGTACCCCAGGCCGTACGGGTCAGCCGCAGCCCGCCGCCGACCACCGGCGCCGCCAGCAGCAGCGCGCCGCCGAGGGGCACCCACGCCAGCAGCGCGCCGGAGGAGCCCGCGCGGACCGGTTCACCGGTGCCGGGCTTCAGCACCACCGCGTAGTCCTGGCCCTTCTTCACCGCCACCGACCGCTCGATGGCCGTCCCGGCGCGCGGCCCGGCCGGGCCCTCGGGGTCGTACGTGCCCGTACACGCGGTGTCGCCGCACTCGGTGACCGACAGCGTCCCGTGCTCACGGCCCTTGGAGAGCAGCACATGCTGTGCCGTACCCCAGGACGTCCAGAACCCGGCGGCGAGCAACAGGGCGGCGACACACGCCATCACGACACGGCGGCCCACCGACAGCGCCAATTGGGACGAGCTCGGCTTCATGGACCGCGATCCTTGGCCATCCGGACGCGGTCGGTCAACTTGTGGCTGACAAATGGCCGTTGTTGTCAGGAGTTGTACGCGCTCTGCGCGCGTTCCAGACCTTCCGTCACCAGACACTCCACGGCGTCGGCCGCGCGGTCCACGAGGTAGTCCAGCTCCTTGCGCTCCACCGAGGAGAAGTCCTTCAGTACGAAGTCGGCCACCTGCATCCGCCCCGGCGGTCGGCCGATCCCGAACCGTACGCGGTGGTACTCGGGTCCCATCGACTTCGTCATCGACTTCAGACCGTTGTGACCGTTGTCCCCGCCGCCCAGCTTCAGCCGCAGCGTGCCGTAGTCGATGTCCAACTCGTCATGGATCGCCACGATGTTGGCCGTCGGCACCTTGTAGAAGTCCCGCAGCCCGGCGACCGGCCCGCCGGACAGATTCATGAACGACAGCGGCTTCGCCAGCACCACCCGCCGGCTGCCGGGACCCATCGGCCCCACCCGGCCCTCCAGGACCTGCGCCTGGGCCTTCTGCGCGCGCTTGAACGAGCCGCCGATCCGGCCCGCGAGGAGATCGGCCACCATGAAACCGACGTTGTGGCGGTTGGCCGCGTAACCCGGGCCGGGATTGCCCAGGCCCACGATCAGCCACGGGGCGGTGACATCGGTCGTCATCTGCGCTGCGTCTCCTCAGGACGAAGAAGAACGGGGTGGCGGGCACCGGCCCGCCACCCCGTCGGGCAAAGCGTTTCTCAGGTTCGGATCACCGGCGGGGCTCAGGCCTCGTCGGCGGCCTCGTCCGACGCCTCGTCGGCGGCCGGCTCCTCGGCCTGCGCGGCCAGGACCTGGATGACGACGGCTTCCTCGTCGGTCACCAGCGTGGTGCCGTCGGGCAGCGGGACGTCCTTCGCCACGATCGAGGCGCCGGCCTCCAGGCCCTCCACGGAGACCGTGACGGACTCGGGGATGTGCGTGGCCTCGGCCTCGACGGTCAGGGTGCTGAGCACGTTCTCCAGGAGGAACGGACCCGGGGCCAGCTCGCCCTCGGTGTGCACCGCGACCTCGACCGTGACCTTCTCGCCGCGCTTCACCGCGAGCAGGTCGACGTGCTTGATGAAGCCCTTGAGCGCGTCACGCTGGACGGCCTTGGGGATCACCAGCTCCTTGCGGCCCTCGATGTCGACGCTCAGCAGCGCGTTGGCCGTCTTGAGCGCCATCATCAGGTCGTGACCCGGCAGGGAGATGTGGACGGGCTCGGCACCGTGACCGTAGATGACCGCGGGAACCTTGTTCTCACGACGGGTACGGCGGGCGGCGCCCTTGCCGAACTCGGAACGGACCTCAGCGGCGATCTTGACCTCAGCCATGACTGCACTCCTCGTAGATGACACATAGGTGACGATGAGACTGGTGGTCACCCGGCCACGACAGGCGGCCTGCTACGAAGAGCGCGTCGATAACGGACGGCCGCGAATGAAAGCGGCCTCCCTCGCCGAGCAACTCGCTGAGTCTACCCGGCGGGAAGGCCGCCCAGAAATCGATCTTCGCCCGCTGTCCGCCGAGCCGTTACGCCTGCTCGTCGAAGAGGCTGGTCACCGAGCCGTCCTCGAACACCTCACGCACCGCGCGCGCGATCGTCGGCGCGATCGACAGGACCGTGATCTTGTCCATCTCCAGATTGCCCGGGTCGGGCAGGGTGTCCGTGAAGATGAACTCGCTCACCTTCGAGTTCTTCAGCCGGTCCGCCGCCGGACCCGACAGCACACCGTGCGTCGCCGTCACGATGACGTCCTCGGCGCCGTGCGCGAACAGCGCGTCCGCGGCGGCGCAGATCGTGCCACCCGTGTCGATCATGTCGTCCACCAGGACACAGACCCGGCCCTCGACATTGCCCACGACCTCATGGACCGTCACCTCGTTGGCGACGTCCTTGTCACGGCGCTTGTGCACGATCGCCAGCGGCGCGTCCAGACGGTCGCACCAGCGGTCCGCCACCCGTACCCGGCCGGCGTCCGGCGAGACCACCGTCAGCTTCGTACGGTCGACCTTCGTCGCCACGTAGTCCGCCAGGATCGGCAGCGCGAACAGATGATCCACGGGACCGTCGAAGAAGCCCTGGATCTGGTCCGTGTGGAGATCCACGGTCAGGATGCGGTCCGCGCCGGCCGTCTTCATCAGATCCGCGACGAGACGGGCCGAAATCGGCTCACGCCCACGGTGCTTCTTGTCCTGCCGGGCATATCCGTAGAAGGGGACGATCACCGTGATGCTCCGGGCGGAGGCCCGCTTCAGAGCATCGATCATGATCAACTGCTCCATGATCCACTTATTGATCGGAGCGGTGTGGCTCTGGATCAGAAAACAGTCCGCGCCGCGGGCGGACTCCTGATAGCGCACGTAGATCTCACCGTTGGCGAAATCGAAGGCCTTGGTCGGCACTATCCCGACACCAAGCGTATGGGCGACCGCCTCGGCCAGCTCGGGGTGGGCGCGGCCGGAAAAGAGCATCAGCTTCTTCTCGCCGGTCGTCTTGATCCCGGTCACAGCACAGTCTCCTCAGACGTGTTGATTGCCGCTGCACCCGCGCGTCCCTGCGAGCCAGCCGAACGTGAGCATCTATCACGGTACGCGCTGTACGCGGCGCCTTTTTCCGGTCAGCTTTCGAGCGCCAGCTCCTCGGCCGCGGCGGCGGCGGCCTGCGCGGCGGCGCTGCCCGGCCGCTTACGAGCCACCCAACCCTCGATATTCCTTTGCTGGCCCCGCGCGACGGCCAGCGAACCCGACGGGACGTCCTTCGTGATGACCGACCCCGCCGCGGTGTAAGCACCGTCCCCGACAGTGACAGGCGCCACAAACATGTTGTCTGAACCTGTCTTGCAGTGTGAGCCGATCGTCGTGTGGTGCTTCGACTCACCGTCGTAGTTCACGAACACGCTCGCGGCGCCGATGTTCGTGTGCTCGCCGATCGTCGCGTCACCCACGTAACTCAGATGCGGCACCTTCGAACCGTCGCCGATCGTCGCCTTCTTCATCTCCACGAACGTCCCGGCCTTCGACTTCACGCCGAGCTTCGTACCGGGACGCAGGTACGCGAACGGGCCCACCGAGGCGCCCTCGCCCACCTCCGCGTCCACGGCCACCGTGTTGTCCACCCGGGCGCCCACGCCCACCAGGGTGTCCGTCAGACGCGAGTTGGGGCCCACCTCGGCGCCCTCCGACAGATGCGTCGAACCCAGCAGCTGCGTCGCCGGATGCACGATCGAGTCCGGCTCGTACGTCACCGTCACATCGATCAGCACCGAGCCCGGATCCACCACCGTCACCCCGGCGGTCATCGCCCGCTCCAACAGCCGCTCGTTCAGCAGCCGGCGCGCCTCGGCCAGCTGCACACGGTTGTTGATGCCCAGGATCTCGCGGTGGTCGGCCGCCACGGAGGCGCCGACACGGTGCCCCGCGTCGCGCAGGATGCCGAGGACGTCGGTCAGATACTCCTCGCCCTGGCTGTTGTCCGTACGGATCTTGCCGAGCGCGTCCGCGAGCAGCCGCCCGTCGAACGCGAACACCCCGGAGTTGATCTCCCGCACCGCGCGCTGCTCGTCCGTCGCGTCCTTGTGCTCCACGATCCCGGTGACGGCGCCGCTCGCCTCGTCCCGCACGATGCGCCCGTACCCGGTCGCGTCCGGGACCTCGGCGGTCAGCACGGTGACGGCGTTGCCCTCCGACTCGTGCCGCGCGGCGAGCGCCGCGAGCGTCGAACCGGCCAGCAGCGGGGTGTCCCCGCACACGACGACGACGGTCCCGTCGGGGGCCTGCCCCAGCTCCTCGACGGCCGTCCGGACGGCGTGCCCGGTGCCGTTCTGCTCGGCCTGGAACGCGGTACGCACACCGGCGTACGTCCCGTCGAGATGCCCCTCGACCAACTCCCGCGCGTGCCCGACGACAACGACGAGATGCTCGGGCTCCAGCTCCCGGGCGGCGGAGACGACATGACCGACGAGCGAGCGCCCGCAGATCTCGTGCAGAACCTTGGGTGTCTTCGACTTCATGCGGGTGCCCTCACCCGCTGCGAGGACGACGACGGCTGCCGGGCGATTGGCGCTCACGGGAATGCCCTTCGGCTTCGGATGCTCGGGGTGGTGGACATCCGCAGGATACCGGGGGGTTTCGGGACGGAAACGAAGGCGGGTCCTGACCGGAGAGGTCAGGACCCGAACTCGCTGGCTCCCGGAGAAGGATTCGAACCCTCATTCAATGGACCAAAACCATTTGTCCTGCCCTTAGACGATCCGGGATGGTTCGCCGATTATGTCCGCCTTTTCGGGGCGGGCGAAAGCGCAGCCCCTACTATGCCGCACCACCAGCCCTCGACGCGACGGTAAAGATCCGCGCTTTGGACTACGCGGATGTTGAGGCAGCCGTGGTAGCCCTCGCCGACGTTCCTGCGGTTCGTCTTCGGGTTGTGCTTCTTGGTGCTGGTCTTGCCGAGACGGGACGGGTCGATACCCGCGATTCCCGCCCAGAAGTGCTCGGCGTTCGCCGCGTTGGCCGTCTCGTGGATGTGTACGTGGTAGCGCAACCGGTCCTTGCCGACGTCCAGGAGATCCAGCCACGCGAGGAAGACTCTGATCATGTACTGGTCGCTGTTGATGAAGGAAAGGCGCTCCTGAGGGTTGTGCGGCTTGCGCTTGCTGCCCTCGGCCCAGTACAGACCGACGCCCAGCAGGAACAGCTCCCGGTCGGACATCGTGCCGATGCTCTCGGTGGCCGCGCGCTTCGTTTCCTGGCGCTCCCGTTCGCGCCGCTGGAGCGTCGCCTCCCACCCGCGTCTGGCGATCGCGGATGCCTCCTCGCGCGTACGTCGAGGGGGCTTCGGCAGATCCCGCACCCACAACGAGATCGAACTCTTCGAGCATCCCAGCTCCAGCTGGATCCGGTCGTAGGTAAGACCCTGAAGCCGCAGCTCCCGCGCCCTGTCCCGCAGGTCGTCCTTCGCGTTCGGGCGCCGAGTCCAGTCCGGGGCCGGTTCGCCCTCCAGCAGGCGGTTCAGAATGTCGTTGTTGTATACGTGCAGCCGGTCGCGGATCTGGCGGCGGCTCAGCCCCTCCCGGCGTAGCGCCACCGCCTGCCGGCGAAGTCCTTCGAAGTCGGTGTATTTGCTGTTCAACTCAGTCATGTAGGAAATCATCGTCCGGAATGCGAACGTCCGGCTCGAATGCGTGATCGGTTCGCCGGATCGTGTGAGCGACGGCCGTTCTCCTTGTGCAAGGCCCTTTCGCGTGCTGTCGGTGCTCCGGTCGCACTCCCCGGAAATTGACTCGCGGGCGCCCGTAGGCTGGACGCATGACCGCAACGGGGGCATATGAGGAGGCCGAGGGTCTGACCACCCGCGGGCTCTGGTGGTGGAGGCGGCGTCGCAGCGTCGTGCTGGATGTGGGGCTGGGCGGTGTGTCCGCCCTGGAGTGCGCGTTCGAGGGGATCCGGTTCGCGGGCAGTGCCCAGTTGCCGGTGGCCCTGGGGGTGGCTTTCGGGGCGCTCGTCGGGTCCGTGCTGCTGCTCCGGCGGCGGTGGCCGATGGCCGTCGTGCTCGTGTCCGTCGCCGTCACACCCGCCGAGATGGGCATGCTGCTCGCCGTGGTCGGGCTCTACACGCTCGCCGCCTCCGACGCCCCCCGCCGGATCATCGGGGCGCTGGCCGGGATGTCGCTCGTCGGGACGCTCATCGTCGCCTTCGTAAGGACGCGGCAGGATGTCGGGGGCACGGATCTCGCGACGGCGACGCGGTGGTACATCCCGCTGATCGCCGTCTTCATGGCGCTGAGCCTGGCGCTGCCCCCCGTACTCCTCGGCCTCTACGTAGGAGCCCGGCGCCGGCTCATGGAGAGCCTGCGGGAGCGGGCCGACAGCCTGGAGCAGGAGTTGTCGCTGCTCGCCGACCGGGCCGAGCAGCGGGCGGAGTGGGCGCGTACGGAGGAGCGGACGCGGATCGCGCGGGAGATGCACGACGTGGTCGCGCACCGGGTGAGTCTGATGGTGGTGCACGCCGCCGCGTTGCAGGCGGTGGCGTTGAAGGATCCGCAGAAGGCCGTGAAGAACGCCGCGCTGGTCGGGGACATGGGCCGGCAGGCGCTGACGGAGCTGCGGGAGATGCTGGGGGTGCTGCGCGCCGGGGAGCAGCAGGCGGCGCGCAAGGCCGCCGACGCGGCGCCGGGGGGCGGCGTGGGTCGTGCCACGGTGCCGTTGGCCTCGGTGGGTGTCGCGGCGGCTGCGGCTGCCGCCTCCGCCGCCGCGGAGGCCGGGCCGGGGATGGGCGACATCGAGACGCTGGTCGGTCAGTCGCGGGACGCCGGGATGGTGGTGGAACTCGCGGTGCAGGGGGAGTCGCGGGCGTACGCGCCGGAGGTGGAGCAGACCGCGTACCGGGTGGTGCAGGAGGCGTTGACGAACGTGCACAAGCACGCGGCGGGGTCGAAGGTGATGGTGCGTCTCGCGCACCGGGAGGCCGAGATCGCGATGCAGGTGGAGAACGGTCCGTCGTACGGCGCCGCCGACGCGGGGCTGCCCAGTGGCGGCAACGGGCTGGTGGGGATGCGGGAGCGGGTGCACGCGCTGGGTGGGGTGTTCGTGTCGGGGGAGACGGACGCGGGTGGTTTCCGGGTGTCGGCGGTGCTGCCGGACCGGGCCGCCGCGTAGGCCGTGGGACGTGGGGCGTGGCCCGTAGGCCGTAGGAAGAAGGACCGCAGGACGCCGGGCGGGTCGGTCGGTCGGTCGTTCGGTCGCCGCGACGAGGGTGGGTCGGTCCGGGGGTGGGTCCGTCAGTCCGAGGTGAGCCGTTGCGGCTGCGCTCCGGTCACCAGCGCCGCCAGCGCGTGATCGATGTGCGGGCCCAGATACCAGTCGCCGGTGTGGTCGACGGAGTAGACGCGGCCCGTGGCGTCGACGGCGAGTACGCCTTGGCCGTCGCCCTCCTCGCCGATCGGGCTGATCTCCGTGTCGAGGGAGCGCCCGAGGTCGCCGAGCGTACGGGCGAGATGGATGCCGGCCAGCGGGTCGAACCGTACGGTCGCCGGGGCGATCTGCCGCCCCGGTCCGGGCCCGGTCACCGTCAGCCCGCCGAACTCCGCCCAGATCTCGACGACGGCCGCGAACACGGCGTGCACGTGCCCGGCCGGGGTCGTGTGGGCGCGCAGTGTGTCCGCCCACTCCTCGGCCTGCCGCATGTCCCAGCGGCCCGGCTGCCAGCCGGCCTCGCGCAGGGCGACATCGACGGCGACGGGGAAGCGGGTGGTGGTGAGATCGGGCATCGGGGCGGTCAGCCGTTCTGCGTCGGGTCGACGGGGCGTACGCCGAAGTGGGCGAGCATCGCCGTACAGGAGCGGCAGGGCGGCGCGTAACTGCCGTGGAGCGGGTCGCCGTCCTCGCGGATGCGGCGTGCGGTGAGCTTGCCGTGCTTGAGGGAGCGGCGGGCCTCGCCGTGGGTGAGGGGCTTGCGCTGGGCCCGCTTGGAACGGGCGCCCTCGATGGCGGCGAGGTGCCGCGACAGCAGGATGGCCTCGGGGCAGCGGCCGGTGAATCGTTCCCGCTGGCCGCTGGTGAGCGTGTCCAGGAAGTCCTGGACGAGGGGATGCAGGGCGGGCGGCTGGTCGGCCTTGCCCGCGGTGCACGTGAGATTTTCGCCACGCACGGAGAGCGCGGCGGCGACGGCGGGCAGGATCCCGTCGCGGCGCTGCCGGAGCGCGGGCGGGCGGTGCGGTTCGGTGCTGCTCCAGCTCAGTCGGGGGTCGCCGGAGGTCGTCCCGTCCGCGGTGGCGGGGCCGGCGCCGCCGGCTGCGCCCGAGGTTCCGGCGATGTCCGTGACGGCGCGGCCCGACGGTCTCCCCGGATGGGCCGGTGAGCCGAGGCGTGGATCTCCCGATGTGTCCTGTTGTGCTGTGTGCAAAGCGCTGTCCCTCCCTACGCAATCCCCACGCAATCCCCCGAGTTGCGGGGGACAGCCTGCCAAATGTGACACGTCGTGGGGAAGCCGGGGCGGTATCGGGGCGTGGCGTCTTCGCTGCGTGACCTGGGGTGACCCGTTGTCACCGGTACCCGAACGGGTGCAGCGGGAAGAGGCGGGGGCCGGCCGGAGGAGCGGCGGAGAAGGGGGCGGAGGGGCGGCCTCCCCAGTTGCTTCACCGCATAGGCTGTGTCGAACCCAGTCAGAAGCCAGCAGGGGGCATCCGCCATGACGACAGGTCGGCTCGGTCAGCAAGCCGCGCCACCGAACGCGGCCTACGCCGGGCAGGTCGTGCAATTCCCGGACCCGGTCCGGGCCTCCCGCCACCCCAGGGGTGTGCCGGTGGACGGCAACGGCTTCCCGGACTTCTCGCCGTACGCGCGTGCCGCCGCCGAGATCGCGGAGCCCCCCGAGGGTTTCGGGGTCGACGAGCTGCGGCTCACGGACTATGTGTCCGCGAACGCCGCGCTGCACGCGGACGGCCACGAACTGTGGGACACGATCCCCGCCGTGGCCACCCCGCACGGCTGGACCTGGCACCACGCGCCGGGTTCGCGCCGGCTGCTGCTGGTACCGGTGGAGGTCAAGGCGCTGCTGCGGCATCACGGCGGGCTGGCGACGACGCTGGTCGATCACGAGAAGCGCGGGACGCGTCCTCTTCAGGAGACGAGGCCGGTGCACTTCGGGCTGCCGAAGAGTTCGGTGTCGGTGACCGAGCAGCAACTGCTCGGTGTGGAGGAGGACCTCGGTTACCGGCTGCCCGGCGCGTACCGCACCTTCCTCAAGGCGGCGGGCGGCTGCGCCCCGGTGGGCGCGGCGCTGGACGCGGAGTTGGGGCTGCTGGTGGACCAGCCGTTCTTCACGGTGCGTGAAGAGGCGGCGGTCAACGACCTGTTGTACGTCAACAAGTGTCTGCGGGACCATCTGACCAAGGACTATCTGGGCGTGGCGTTCGTCCAGGGCGGCATCTTGGCGGTGAAGGTACGGGGCGAGCAGACCGGTTCGGTCTGGTTCTGCGCGTACGACGACGCACGCGACCGCGACGGCTGGAGCGTGACGGAGCGCGTGGAGCGCCTGCTGCTGCCCTGCGGTGCGGACTTCGACGCCTTCCTTATGAGGCTGGCGGGCAATCCGCCGGAGCTGGACACGGTGGCGAACCTGATGGTGGACGGCGGCTTCGCCCGCGCCGTCCCGGTGGAGGGGTGAGCGCGATGGTGACATTCGCTCAGGCGCAGGAACGCGCGGACGAGTGGGTCAACGGCGACATGCCCGCGTATCAGCACCGTGAGGTGCGGGTGCGGGAGTTCGAGCTGGGGTTCGTGGTGTGGGCGGAGGACCGGGCGGACGGTCCCCGTTCGGACGGCGGGCTTCAGCGGCTGGTGATCGCGAGGGACAGCGGGGAGGCGACGCTGTGGCCGGGGCTGCCGGTGGGTGAGGTGATCCGGCGGTACGAGGAGGAGTACGGGTCGCCGGCGCCGACCCAGGCACCGCCGAAGGCGCCGCAGCGCATTGATCTGAATCAGACGTCCTTCCTGCTGACTCCGCCGGAGTGGTTGCAGGACGCGGCGGACAGGATGGGCGTTCCAGGGGCTGCGGGCTCGTCGGGCGGCTCGGGCACGGCCGGTACGTCGGGCGCGTCGGGTGCTTCAGGGACGTCGGGTGCTTCGGGGGCTGCGCCTGTTCCCGCGCCTGCTCCTGTTCCCGCGCCTTCGGCTTCGAGTTCGGCTTCGCAGAGCAGCAGTTCGCCGGCCGGGGACACGCCCTGGGCCGGCACGGACACCAACTCCGTCGGTGAGGACGCCTCCGTGGGGCTCCCGGCGACGGTCTTCGCGCCGCCGCTGTCCGGGGCGGACGACGACGACACACCTCCGCCCGGTCTGGCCGCCGAGGCGCCGACCGCGCTGATGTCGGGCGGCAGCCAGCTGCCGCGTACGCAGCTGGCGGCGGGGCTCGGCGGCCCCGGTGCCCCCGCGGCCCCGGCTCCCGGGTCCACCGCCGGTGACATCGCCGACGCGGCGACGAGCAAGGCGACGGCGCCGCCGCGAGGCGCGCGTGGCGGTGCCTCGGCTCCGCCGCCACCTGGTGCTCCGGGGGTGCCGGGAGTGCCCGGCCCGCCCGGTCCTCCCGGTGTGCCTGGAGCCGGCGGCGGTCAGCCGCCCGGCGCTCCGGCCGGTGGGTACCAGCCGACGCAGTTCGCCCCGAACCTCGGTCCGGGTGGTCCGCAGCCTCCCGGCCCGCCTGGTCCCCCCGGCCCTCCCGGTGCGCCTGGTACACCCCCTCCTGGTGGTGTGCACCACGCGGCGACCATGTTCGCTGACCCGAGCCTGGGCGGTCAGGCGCAGCCGCCGGCCGGCCCTCGGCCGCCGGGCCCGCCCGGTGCTCCCGGCGCGCCTGGCATGCCTCCGGCTCCGCCCGGCCCGCCTGGTCCTCCCGGTGCACCTGGTGCGCCTGGTGCGCCGCCTCCCGGTGGTGTGCACCACGCGGCGACGATGTTCGCGGACCCGAGCCTGGGCGGTCAGCCGGGTGCTCCTGGGGCGCCCGGTGCTCCCGGGATGCCGCCGGGGCCCCCTGGTGCACCCGGTGCTCCTGGTACGCCGCCGCCTGGTGGCGTCCACCACGCGGCGACGATGCTGGCCGGCCCCAGTGGCGTACCGGCTCCGCCCGGCCCTCCCGGTGCGCCTCCCGGTGCCCCGCCCGGCAGCTACGGCTATCCGCAGCAGCCCACCGGGCTGCCGACGGTCGGCCCCGGCTACCAGGCCGTGCTGCGCTACCGCGCGCCCGACGGCTCCGAGGCGCAGCTCATCCGCCGCTCGGCGCCCGGCACCCCGCATCCCGAGTGGCAGATACTGCACGAGCTGCGTGCCATGAACGTGCCGCCGCAGCAGGTGCTCGAACTGCACACCGAGCTTGAGTCCTGCGAGCTGCCGGGCGGTTACTGCGCGCGGATGATCCGCGAGACCTGGCCGCAGGTGCGGATCACCAGCGTCGCCCCGTACGGGAGGGACCACTCCAGCCGACAGCAGGGCATGCAGCATCTGCTGACCCACCAGGGCGAGTTGCACCAGGTCGCGGACGGTCCGGCGCGTCCCGCGCCGGTACGGGCCCCGCTGCCGCAGGTGCCGCCCGCGCAGCCGGTTCCGCCGGAGGCGATCGCGCAGGAGCTGGCGGGCGCGTTCGGCCCGCAGGGCATCTGCCGGTTCGACCAGCGGGCGGTGTCCCGTCAGGGCGTACCGGAGATCGTGGCGCGCACGCTCGTGTGGGCGGGCCTCCCGGCCGATTTCGGCCCGTTCTTCTGGGCGCAGCCCGCGCAGCCGGTGGTGCCGACGCTGGCAGAGCTGGCGGCGCAGCGGCAGGTGCAGCCGGCGGCCGACGCGGGTTCGTACCTGGTCATGGGCAGTGACTTCGGCCGGGCGATCTGTGTCCAGTACGGCACGGCGCACATCATGGCCGTGTCGGTGGAGACGGGGCCGGGCGGTCAGACGGTCCCGCCGCAGTTCGTGAACACGGGGCTGCCGGAGTTCACGCGCTCGATGGCGCTGCTGGGTCGTATGTGGCGGCTGCGTTTCGGTCTCAATCCGGAACAGGCGGGTCGCTGGACCGTCGACTTCCAGGCACAGCTCGCCGCGATCGATCCGGCGGCCCTGTCGTCGCCGGAGAGCTGGTGGTCGGTGCTGCTGGAGCAGATGTGGGACGGGCTGCTCTGACCGTACGGGCCGGTCCGGCGGTGAGATCCGCCACGCAGAACGCGCACGAGGCGCCCTCCGTAGAACCACGGAGGGCGCCTCGGCCGTTCCGGCGCCTGGACCGGGCGGTGGCTTGAACGCGTCGGCCGCGCCTTCGGTACGGAAGCGGCGTCGGGCGAGGGGCGTCAAATGCCGCATCCTTGAGCAGGATGGACGGGTAGGGCGTTTCGTAGGGACGCCCGGCCCGTCACCGTAGGTCGGAGAGAGTCGGAGAGAGGCTTCAGGAATGGCTGCTGCACGGGCATCGGCTCACGGCTTCGACCCCGTCCGGGGCCGTGGTTACCGCCCCGAGCAGGTCGACCGGCGGGTCGCGGAGCTGTTGAGCGACCGCGAGATCGCCGAGGATCGGGAGCGGCGGCTGACGGCTCTCGCCGAGCGTCTTCAGTTGGAGGCGGAGCTGCTGCGGCAGCAGGTCGAGGCGCTGCCGCCGCAGACGTACGAGTCGCTGGGGGAGCGCGCCCAGCAGATTCTGGCCCTGGCCGCCGAGGAGGCGGACGAGGCGCGTGCCACCGGGCGGGCGAGCGCGCAGGATTCGCGGGACGAGGCGGCCGAGGCCGTCCGCCGGATCCGCGAGGCGGCCCGCGCGCACGCCGACGGGGTCGCGGCCGACGCCGACGCGTACGCGACGCGGACCCTGGACGACGCACGGGGCGTGGCCGACGAGCAGCGGACGGCCGCGCGCCGGGACGCCGAGGAGGTACGGGGCGCGGCGCTGGCCCGCTTCGACGAGATCCGGCAGCGTACGGAGGCGTTGCTCACCGAGCTGTCGCAGGAGCACGCGGAGCGGCTGGCCGCGACAGAGCGGGAGTTCGCAGGGCGCGAGGCGCAGGCGGAGGCGTACCAGACGGAGCTGGCGGCCCGCGCGGACGCCCGACTCGCGGACGCGAAGCGCGCTTTCGCGGAGACCGAGGAGAACGCCCGGCATACGCAGGAGGACGCGGTGGCGCGTGCGGAGGAGCTGGTCGCGCAGGCGCGGGCGGCTGAGGAGCGCACCGCGCGGGAGACGGAGCGGATCGTGGGGGAGCACACGGAGGTCCGCGAGGAGGTGCAGGCGCGTATGACGCACATCCGCAACAGCCTGGCGGCACTGACGGGCCGGACTCCGGCGGACGCGGAGAGCTGATCGCAGCCCCTGTCGTCCTCAGGAGGCTGTCTCAGAAGGCCGTCTTAGAAGGCCGTCTCAGGAGGCCGTCTCAGGAGGTGTCCGCCGCGGGGCCGGGGGTCTTCTGGGGCCGTACGTCCGGGGCGGCGTCCGGTGTGGGACCCGAGGTGGGGTCCGGCGCCGGGTCGCGGTGGACGGGGAAGCGGCGCGGCGCCACGAAGAGCAGCACCAGCAGGCAGAGCGCGGCGGCCACCGCCGCACCCAGGAAGACGGAGTCGACCGCCGAGTCCACCGCGCGGCGCAGGAAGTCCGCCGCGCGGTCGGTGAGGGCCCCGGGGTCGTCCAGGGCGTGCGCCACGGAGTCGAGGTCGCGCGGGAGGCCGGTGCCGGGCGCATCGGCCAGCCTGTTGGTGAGGACGCCGTTGGCCAGCGCGCCGAAGAGCGCGGCGCCCACACTCTGGCCGAGCTGGCGGCAGAACAGGATCGACGCGGTGGCCGTACCCCGCTCCGACCAGCCGACCGTTCCCTGTACGGCGATGATCAGCGGCAGTTGGAACAGCCCGAGCCCCGCCCCGAGCACCAGCATCAGCAGCGCCGGCTGCCACGCCTGCCCGGGGAAGGGCAGCAGGGGGAAGGCCAGCAGGACCAGCATCGCGCACGACATACCGGTGATCGCGGTGCGGCGGAAGCCGACGCGGTTGTAGACGCGGTCGCTGAGGGCCGCGCTGATGGGCCAGGTCAGGGTCATCGCGGAGAGGACGAAACCGGCGGCGATCGGGCCGAGGCCGAGGACGGACTGGGCGTACGTCGGCAGGAAGACCGTCGGGGCGATCATCAGCAGGCCGAGCGCGCCGAGCGCGAGGTTGACGGCGGCGATGGGGCGGCGGCGCCAGACCCAGCCGGGGATGATCGGCTCGGCCGCGCGCCGTTCGACGAGGAACGTGACGACGGCGAGGAGCGCGGTGCCGCCGAGGAGCGCGAGCGAGGGCGCGGAGAGCCAGGGCCAGGCGACACCGCCCTGGACGAGGGCGGTGACCAGGAGCGTGCCGGTGGCGAAGACGGCGAGTGCGCCCGCCCAGTCGACACGGGGGCGCGGACCTCGCTTCGTACGCGCGGGGGCCGAGGCCTCGCGTCCCGGCTCGTGGAGGTGGCGGACGGTGAGGTGGAGCGCGAGCGCGCCCACCGGCAGATTGATCAGGAAGATCCAGCGCCAGTCCGCGTACCCCGCGAGCAGTCCGCCGATCGCGGGCCCGGCGATGGAGGACGTGGCCCAGACGGTGGAGAGCTTGGCCTGGATCTTGGGGCGTTCCTTGAGGGGGTAGAGGTCGGCGGCGATGGTCTGCACCGTGCCCTGGATCGCGCCGCCCCCGAGGCCCTGGACGACGCGGAACGCGATCAGGGACCCCATGTTCCACGCGGTGGCGCAGAGGACCGAGCCGATGAGGAAGAGGATGATGCCCGCGATCAGGACGGGCTTGCGGCCGAAGGTGTCGGAGAGTTTTCCGTAGACAGGGAGCGTGACCGTCGCGGCGAGCAGATAGCCGGAGAAGAGCCAGGAGAAGACCGAGAAGCCGCCGAGGTCACCGACGATCTGCGGGACGGCGGTGGAGAGGATCGTGCCGTCCAGCGCGGCCAGCGCCATGCCGAGCATCAGGGCGGCGACGACGGGTCCGCGACGGGGCCCGGGTATGACGGTCACGAGATCCCTTCCCTATGCAGGTATTTCCCTGGGACACCATCTCACTTGACTCTCCCGTCGCGGCAGGGTGCAGGGTTCCTTCCCGGAGGCGAGGCGGCGGAGCCCGGAGGCGAACCCTCAGAGGCGCTCCACCTGAGGGTGGAGTCCCCTTAGGTGGTTCTCCCTACTTCCGGCCAGGGCCGGTTCGTCCCGCTGGAGGAGGAGAAGAGGGGGGCCCGTTCCTTAAGTTGGTCCTACACCGCAGGGGGCCGGTCGGGGGGCCGGGCGGTGAGGGAGGGGACGGGCCCGAGGGGGGCTACGGGGGCTACCACCAGGAAATCCTGAGGAAAACCACAGGGGAAGTGTGCGCTTTTCCCCAGCGCGCCGGGGGGACTCGGGCGGGCAGACTCAAGGCAAGTCAGAACCGGCGAGGCTTCCACGCCACACCGAGCCACACCGGGCCGCACCACACCACGCGACACGACACGACACGGCACGGCACGGCACCACGCCACGTCGCGTTCGTAGCAGCAGCAGCAGCAGCAGCACCACCACCCACCAAGCATCGGCGCGAGGCGCGCACGTGCCTCTCGACGCCTGAATATCGACGGACTTAGGAGATTTACCGTGACAACGGCTGTAACCATCCCCAAGCACGGGGGCACGGGAGGGCGTTTGGCCGTCGCCGCGCGAGCGCGGCAGGTCGTCAAGGCCTACGGCTCCGGGGAGACCCGGATCGTCGCGCTCGACCATGTCGATGTGGACATCGCCCGTGGGCAGTTCACCGCGATCATGGGCCCGTCGGGCTCCGGCAAGTCGACGCTGATGCACTGCCTCGCCGGGCTCGACACCGTGTCCTCGGGGGAGATCTATCTCGACGAGACCGAGATCACGAAGCTCAAGGACAAGAAGCTCACGCAGCTGCGCAGGGACCGGGTCGGCTTCATCTTCCAGGCCTACAACCTGCTGCCGACGCTCAACGCCCTGGAGAACATCACGCTGCCCATGGACATAGCGGGCCGTAAGCCCGACCGGCAGTGGCTCCAGCGGGTCGTGGAGACCGTCGGTCTCGCCGACCGCCTCAAGCACCGGCCCACCCAGCTCTCCGGCGGCCAGCAGCAGCGCGTGGCCGTCGCCCGCGCGCTCGCCGCCCGCCCCGAGATCATCTTCGGTGACGAGCCGACCGGAAATCTGGACTCGCGGGCCGGCGCCGAGGTGCTGAGCTTCCTGCGCAGGTCCGTCGACGAGCTGGGGCAGACCATGGTCATGGTCACGCACGACCCGGTCGCCGCGTCCTACGCGGACCGGGTGCTGTATCTCGCGGACGGCCGGATCGTGGACGAGATGCGCAACCCGACCGCCGAGCAGGTCCTCGACCGTATGAAGAACTTCGACGCGCGGGGGCGGACGTCGTGACCGTCGTCAAGACCTCTCTGCGCAACTTCCTCGCGCACAAGGGACGTATGGCGCTCTCCGCCGTCGCCGTCCTGCTGTCGGTGGCGTTCGTCTCCGGGACGCTCGTCTTCACCGACACCATGAACACCACGTTCGACAAGCTCTTCGCCGCGACGTCGTCCGATGTCACCGTCAGCCCCAAGGGCGCGGCGGCGGCCGACGAGACACCGTCGCAGACCGGCAAGCCCGAGTCGCTGCCCGCCTCCGTCGTCGGCCGCGTCGAGAAGTCCCCGGGCGTCAAGTCCGCCGAGGGCGCGGTCAGCAGCATGAGCGTCACGGTCGTCGACGCCGACAACAAGAACGTCGGCGCGTCCAGCGGCGCCCCGACGATCGCGGGCAACTGGACCGCCAACGACCTCAAGTCGATGGAGATCACATCCGGGCACGCCCCGCGCGGTCCCACCGAGGTCATGGTCGACGCCGACACCGCCGACAAGCACGGCTTGAAGCTCGGCGACGAACTGCGCACCATCGTGGTCACGGGCGACCTCAAGGCGAAGATCGTCGGTATCGCAACCTTCAAGGTGACCAACCCCGGCGCCGCGGTCGTCTACTTCGACACCGCGACCGCCCAGCGCGGACTCCTCGGTGAGACCGGCCTGTTCACCCAGATCAACGTGGTGGCCGACCAGGGCGTGAGCGACGCCCGGCTGAAGGCGGACCTCGCGGGATCGCTCGGGGGCACGTACAAGCTCCAGACGCAGAAGGAGACGGCGGACGCGAGCCGCGACAGCGTCGGTTCGTTCCTCGACGTGATGAAGTACGCGATGCTCGGCTTCGCCGGGATCGCCTTCCTCGTCGGCATCTTCCTGATCGTCAACACCTTCTCCATGCTGGTCGCCCAGCGGACCCGGGAGATCGGCCTCATGCGGGCCATCGGGTCCAGCCGTAAGCAGGTCAACCGCTCGGTGCTGCTGGAGGCCGTTCTGCTCGGCATCGTCGGCTCCGTCGCCGGTGTCGCGGCGGGCGTCGGACTGGCCGTCGGGCTGATGGAACTGATGTCGTCCATGGGCATGGAGCTGTCCACCCAGGACCTCACGGTGAAGTGGACGACGCCCGCGATCGGGCTGGCGCTCGGAGTGATCGTCACCGTCCTCGCCGCGTACATACCGGCCCGCAGGGCCGGGAAGATCTCGCCGATGGCGGCGCTGCGGGACGCCGGTACGCCGGCCGACGGCCGCGCCGGGCGGATCCGGGGCGCGATCGGCCTGATCCTCACCGGCGGTGGTGTCGCCGCGCTCCTCGTCTCCACCGGGGCCGAGAAGGCGAGCGAGGGCTCCCTGTTCCTCGGTCTGGGTGTGGTGTTCACGCTCATCGGCTTCGTCGTCGTCGGTCCGCTGCTCGCCGGATTCTTCGTCAAGGTCCTGAGCGCGGTCGTGCTGCGGGTCTTCGGCCCCGTCGGCCGGATGGCCGAGCGCAACGCGCTGCGCAACCCGCGGCGTACGGGAGCCACGGGCGCGGCCCTGATGATCGGTCTGGCGCTGGTGGCGTGCCTGTCGGTGGTCGGTTCGTCGATGGTCGCGTCCGCGACGGACGAGCTGGACAAGACGGTCGGCGCCGACTTCATCGTCCAGTCCAACACCGGTCAGCCGATCGTGCCGCAGGCCCAGAAGGCGCTGGAGAAGGCGCCGGACATCAAGCACGTCACCGAGTACAAGCTGATCGAGGCGGAGCTGACCACGCCCGACGGGAAGACCGCCGACGAGGAACTGGCGGCGGCCGACCCGACGTACGCGCAGGATCTGCGCCGCGAGACCGTCGCGGGTGAGCTGTCCGCCGCGTACGACAAGAACTCGATGTCCGTCGGCGATGTCTTCGCCAAGGAGCACGACGTCAAGGTGGGGGACGAACTGACCGTCGCCTTCAAGGGCGGTGAGAGCGCGAAGCTCAAGGTCGCCGCGATCACCTCGGACGACGTGTCGGTGGACAAGGGCGCCAAATACATATCCATCGAGACGGCCGGGGCGTATCTGACCCCCGAGAAGATGCCGAAGAACATCATCATGTTCGCGGCGGCCGACGACGGCAAGGAGAAGGAGGCGTACGCGGCGCTGAAGGACTCGATGTCGGCGTACCCCCAGTACAAGGTCCAGGACCAGACGGACTTCAAGCAGGATCTGAAGGACCAGATCGGCCAGTTGCTCAACATCGTCTACGGTCTGCTCGGACTGGCGATCATCGTCGCGGTGCTGGGAGTGGTGAACACCCTCGCGCTGTCGGTCGTCGAGCGGACCAGGGAGATCGGACTGCTGCGGGCCATCGGCCTGTCGCGCCGTCAACTGCGCCGCATGATCCGCCTGGAGTCGGTGGTCATCGCCCTCTTCGGAGCACTGCTCGGCCTCGGTCTGGGCATGGGCTGGGGCACGGCGGCCCAGCAACTCCTCGCCCTGGAGGGCCTGGAGGTCCTGGAGATCCCCTGGCCGACGATCGTCGGGGTGTTCGTGGCCTCGGCCTTCGTGGGACTGTTCGCCGCGCTGGTCCCGGCCTTCCGGGCCGGCCGGATGAACGTGCTGAACGCGATCGCCACGGACTAGGGCGGGGCAGGTGCAGGACCGGCCCGGAGCAGTCCGGGCCGGTCCGGGCCGGGCTGCTCCGGACCGGCCCGGTGCAGGATCGGCCGGACGTTGGCCGATAGTCGGCCAACGTAGATTTTCGGCTCCGGTGGGCGTCCTCCACGCCCACCGGGGCCGATCTCGTTCGCCCAGGTCAGAGCGGCGCTGACAACAAGCTGCGCGCGTAGATGCAGCAAGCTGACAAGGCCCGGCCCCCCATTTCGAGACACCCGCTGCCATCGTCTGTCCCACCGGAAGCGATCCGGACCGACGGAACGATTCAACAGGGGGAATTGTGCTCGGTGTACCGCACTGCAACTCCAAGAAGATCACGGCCCGTTCGCGCACCGCTCGTACCGCACGTACCGCGCTCGTCCTTGGTTTCTGTACGGCCGCACTGACCCTGTCCGCCGGGGCCGCCTCCGCCGCCGCGCCCGTCGACGGAGACACCGTCGTCACGAGCAAGCTTGTCAACGGCTGGGACTGAGGCGTAGCCGGTGCGGTTTCAGCTCCTCGGGCCGCTCAGCATCACGGACGGCTCCGACACCGTCGTACTCCAGCCGTCCAAACCCACCATTCTCCTCGCCTCACTGCTTCTGCACGCGAATACCGTCGTCTCCGCCGACTATTTGCAGCGGACCATGTGGGGCGAGGAACAGCCGGCCACCTCCCGGGCCGCGCTCCAGACGTGTGTGCTGCGGCTGCGCCGGCTGTTCACCAAGCACGGCGTGACCGAGACACCCATCGAGGCCGTGCCCGGCGGTTACCGGATCACGGCCGGGCCCCGGCATCTCGATCTGATCGGCTTCCGGGAAGAGGTACGGCGCGCCGAGGAGACAGCCGATCCGGAGAGCGAACTGCACGTGCTCAAAGGGGCGTTGTCGCTGTGGGAGGGCTCCGTCCTGGCCAATGTCCGCTCCGACGTACTGCACCGCGACGAAGTCCCCCGGCTCGTCGAGGAGCGGCTGCGGACCCTGGAGCGCGCCTGCGACCTCAAGTTGCGGCTCGGCCGCTGCGGCGAGGCACTGGTGGAGCTGTGGAGCGCCAGCCGGGCGCACCCCGGCCATGAGCGGTTCCGCGAACAGCTCATCGAGGCCCTGTACCGCACGGGCCGGCAGACCGAGGCGCTGGCCGAGTACCGGCTGGTCAAGGACTATCTGCACGACGAGTTGGGCGTGGATCCCTCGCCCGCGCTGCGCCGGCTGGAGATGGCGATCCTGCGCGGCGAGGACCTGGGTCCCGCCGAGGACCGGCACCCGGCCGGTCCGGCGTACGTCTCCGGCATCGGCGGTGGCGGCAGCGGCGGCAGCGGTGGCGGCGCTCACGAGGAGCACCACCCGGCAGCCGCCGCAGTCCAGGCGCCCACGCCCGCGCCCACACCCGCCGCGAAGGCGATGGTGGGGCCGGTCGCGGCCGTGCACTCCTTCACCGGGCGCACCGCCGAGACGGCCGCGCTGCGGGAGCGGCTGACCGCGCCCGGCGACGACCCCGTCACCCTCCTGGTGTCCGGGGCGCCCGGTATCGGCAAGTCCGCACTCGCCCGGCACCTCGCCCACCAGGTCAAGGACGCTTTCCCCGGGGGCCTGTTCATGGTGCGGATGGTCGCCCCGGACGGTACGCCACGCAGCCCCGAGGACGCGGCGGCCGAGGTCGCCGGGGCCCTGCGCGACCAGGTACCCGGCGAACGCGTCCTGCTGCTGCTGGACGACGTGGTCGACGCCGAGCAGGTCAGGCCGCTCCTGCCGGCCGGTACCGAAGGCGCGGCGATCGTCACCAGCCGGCGCGGCCTCGCCGGTCTCGTCGCCACCCACGGCGGCTGGGTGCTGCGGCTCGGCACCTTCACCGAGGAGGAGTCGTACGCGCTGCTGCTCGCCGTCCTCGGCGCCGAACGCGTCGACGCGGAACCAGAGGCGGCCCGCAGCCTCGCCGAGGCCTGCGGCCACCACCCGCTCGCCCTGCGCATCATGTCCGCCCGGCTGCTCACCCGGCCCGCGCTGCGGCTGGCCGACTCCGTCAGCTGGCTGGCGGAGGACCCGCTGGCACGGCTCTCGCTCGCCGACTCACCCGAGTTGTCGGTGCACCGCGTGCTCGGCGGGGCGCTCGACCGGCTCGACCCCCGCCTCGCCGACGCCTTCCTGAAGGTCGCCGCGCAGATCCCCGACCACTTCACGGCCGAGGACGGCGTGCGCGTGCTCGGCATGTCCCCCGCCGAGGCGGACGACGTACTGGACCGGCTCGCCGACGCCGGACTGCTGGAAGAAGGGCCGCCCGGCCCGTACCGGGTGCACGAACTGCTCCGTGTGTACGCGCGCAGAACCGCGCCGTATCGATCCCGACCGATACAGAAGGTGTGAATCCCATGGCGACAGAAGCGACTCCGACGGCCGTCGCGCCTCCTGCCGCACAGGCCGCACAGACCGCACAGGCCGCACCAGCCGGGCAGGGCGTACCGGTCACACAGGCCGCACCGGCCGCACCGGCCGCACCGGCCGGGCAGGGCGCGGAGAGCGCGAAGACCGCCGTGTCCGCCTTCGACGCCCTGGCCGGCACCAGGCCCCGGGTCCGCAGGGACGTGCTCTTCACCGAGACACCCGGCGGGGTCCTCTTCCACAACGCCGACGGCGGTTTCCACCTCACCGGCCGCACCGCGTACCGCTTCGCCTCGCTGATGGTGCCGCACCTCGCGGGCCACCACCGGCTCGCCGACATCTGCCAGGGTTTCGGCCCCGCGCAGCAGGCCATGGCCGCCGAACTGGTCAAGACGCTGTACGAGCGCGGCTTCGCCCGTGACATCCCCGACGACGAGACCACCACCTCCCCGGGCCCCGGCACCCCCGGCGCCACCCGCACCCCCGTCCCCGGCACCCTCCCCGACCCGATCCCCCTCACCGACGCGGTCACCACGCGATTCGCCGCCCAGATCGCGTACGCCGACCACTACGCCGACGGCGCCCTCGCCCGCTTCCGCCGCTACCGCACCACCCGCGTCGCGATCCTCGGCACCGGCCCGGTCGCCCGCTGGTGCGCGCTCAGCCTCGTCCGCAACGGCGGCGGTCATCTCGCCGTCGAAGGCGACGTCCGCACCGACCCGCCCCTGCTCGCCGAGATCGCCGAACTGGCCGCCCAGGACTGCCCGGTGACCGTCGACGGCCTCCCCGCCGCTCCCGGCTGGACCGCGCTCGACGGCTACGACATCGTCGTCGTGACCGGCGCCGACGCCTCGGCCCGCACCCACGCCCTGCTGTCGGCGGGCGTACCGGACGGCACCACTGTCATCCCCGCCTGGACGTTCGGCCGCAGGTCGGTCACCGGGCCGCTCAGCAAGGCCGGTTCGACCGGCTGCTGGTCCTGCGCGGTGCTGCGCCTCGGCGGCAACACCGACGCCGGCACGGCCGCCGACATCTGGAGCGAGGTCGCGGGCGGAGCCACCGCCCGCGCCGCCGGGGTCTCCCCGCTGACCGGCCCCGTCGCCGCGATGTCCGGCAATCTCCTCGGTTACGAGATCTTCCGCCTCACCACGGGTGTCCTGCCCGCCGAGACCGACGGACAGGTCCTCGTCCAGGACCTCGAATCGCTCGACGTCATGGCCGAGCCCGTCCAGCCCCACCCGCGCTGCGCGCTGTGCGCGCCGGCCGCAAGTACCCCTCGCCCCGCCCTCCCCGGCGGACTGAGCCTCCCCATCACCCCGACGGTGGAGAGCGCGGGCGAGGCGGAAGCACTGGTCGAAGGGCTCAACCGGATCAGTACGGCGCTGGTGCGCCCCTTCACCGGCGTCTTCAGCCGCTACGACGACGAGAGCCTGACCCAGACCCCCCTCAAGATCAGCCGTGTCGAACTCGCCGTCGGCCACGGACCGCGCCGGCGGATCGCCGCCTTCGACGTGCACCACCTGGCGGGCGCGAGGCTGCGGGCGCTGTACGCGGCGGCCGAGACCTACGTCGACCACATCGTGCCGGTGACCCCCGAGCCCCCGGCGCCGGACGACGACGGCATCGCCGCGCTCGCCCCCGACCGGCTGACCACGGGCAGCGGCACCGGCGCGGGCGCCGAGACGGTCGGCGCCTGGGTGACCGCGCTGTCGCTGCTCACCAAGGAGCCCGTGCGGGTACCGGCCGCCGCCGTACGGCCGTTCGGCCCGTACAACGCCGGACGCCTCCACCAGCCGACCACCGCGGGCGCGGGCGCGGGCCCCGGCCCACAGGAGGCGGCGGGGCGCGGTCTGCTGTCGGCGCTCGCGCACGGCGCGCTGCTGCGTGCGGTACGCGGCGAGGCGCGCGGCGCGCTCGTCACCTCCCCGGCGGCGGGCGAGCCGGACGCCGACCCGGAGCTGGTGTTCCTGCTCAAGTCCGTCCCGAACGTGGGGATACGGGCCGAACTCGTCGACCTCGGCGAACAGGAGCACTCCGGCGCCCATGTCGTCCTGGCCCGCGAGACCGGCGGCACGGGAGGAGCGGCAGCGGGAGCCGGCTCCGGCACGGCCACGGGCGCGGGCATGGAAGGACACGGGCGCTGGGCCGTCGCCGCCGGGCTCTCCCGTACCGCCGCCGCCTGCGCCGCGCTGCGCGATCTGCTCGGCCAGGTGCAGCTCGCCGCCGAGGACCCGGCCGATCCCGTCGACACCGGCGACCCGCTGATGGGTGAACTCGCCGCCGCCACGGTGCTGTTGACCGCCGAGCCGGTGGCCGCCGACGCGACGGCCACCACCTTCGACGCGGTCCTCGACCGGCTGCGCGCGGCCGGCCGCGATGTGCTGTACGTCGCCACCACCCCGGCCGACCTGCCTGCCGGAGGCATCAGCACCGCACGCGTCCTGCTCACCAAGGGCCGCGCCGGAGCGGAGGGTATGCCCGATGCGGGCTGAGCCCTGGGAGCGGTCCGCCGCCGACCTCGCCGCGCTGATACGCCGCACCCTCGACACGCACGCGACCCCCGCCCTCGCGCTCGATGTCGCGCCCCTCGGCGTCCGTGACGCGTTCACGGACGCGCGGGACACGGCGAACGCAGAGGGCAAGTCGGACACGCGCGACACTGCGGACGCGGAAGACCCGGCTGACCCGGCTGACCCGCGGGTCGTACGCGACGCCGTGCCCGTACGGTTCTACGGCCGGCACGCCGTCGTCGGCCCCTTCCCCGGCGACGAGCCCCACCGCCCCTGCGTCCGCTGTCTCGCCCGCCGCTGGCAGGGCGTGCGCTCCGTCGCGCTGCGCGAGGCCCTGGAGCTGGGCTCCGGCACCAGGGCCGCCGGGGAGTCGCCGTACATCACCCCGTTCACCGCCGACGCCCTCGCCGGGATCGTCGCGGCAAGACTCGCCGGGCAGGGGCCGCGGACCGGCTCCTTCCCGGCGGTCCACCTCGTGGACCTCGAAACCCTCCGGGTCCGGCACTACCCCCTCGTGCCGGACCCGGAGTGCCCCCGCTGCGGGCGGGACGAGGAGGACACCGCCGAGGCGGCGGTCCTCACCCTGAACCCCGCGCCCAAGCACAGGCCGGGCAGCTTCCGGCTCCGCGACATCAGCGCGTACGAGCTGCCCGTGGAGCCGTACGCCAACCCGGTCTGCGGCTCCCTCGGCCCGTCCGTCGTACAGGACATCTCCTCCGCGTCGACCTCGGCGACCATCGGCTGCTTCTCGATGCGCTCCGGCGACTATCTGCGTGAGACGTTCTGGGGCGGCCACGCCGACACCTTCGCGCAGAGCGTGCGCATCGGTGTGCTGGAGGGACTTGAGCGGTACGCCGGGATGCGCTCGCGCGCCAAGACGGCCGGCGTGCACGGCTCCCTCAACGGGCTGCGGGCGGCCGGGGAACGCACCCTGGACCCGCGTGAGGTCGGCCTGTACTCCGCGGAGTTCCACCGCGCCAACCCGCGCGTCACGCCCTTCCACCCCGACCGTGAACTCCCCTGGGTCTGGGGCTACTCGCTCCGCGACCACCAGCCCGTTCTCGTCCCGGAAGTGCTGACGTACTACCACGCGCCGGGCCTGGAGAACCGGTTCGTGCAGGAGAGTTCCAACGGCTGCGCCTCCGGCGGCTGTATGGAGGAGGCCGTGTACTTCGGCCTCATGGAGGTCGTGGAACGCGACGCCTTCCTGCTCACCTGGTACGGCAAGGCCGCCCTCCCCGAACTCGACCCGCGCACCAGCACCCGCGCCGCCACCCGGCAGATGGTCGACCGGCTGGAGATGTACGGGTACGAGGCCCGCTTCTTCGACACCCGGATCAGCTTCCCCATCCCCGTCATCACCGGTGTCGCCGTCCGCCCCGACGGCGGCAGCGGCCGGATGTGCTTCGGCGCGGGCGCCGGGCTCGACCCGGAGTCCGCCCTGTCCGGGGCGCTCTGCGAGATCGCCACGGACGCCGTGAACCTCCGGGGCCGCACCGAGCGGGACGAGGCCCGGCTGCGCGCCATGGCCACCGACTACGACAAGGTCGCCGCGCTGCACGACCATCCGCTCGCCTACGGCATCCCGGAGATGGGGAACAACGCCCACTTCCTGATCGGCGAGCCGGGCGCCCCCCGGCCGCGCAAGCGCCCGCTGGCCGAGGCGTACGGCGACGGGTCGCTGCCGCCCGTCTCCGACGATCTGCGCGACGACCTCACCCGGTGTGTGAGTGCGGTGACGGACAAGGGATTCGACGTGGTCGTCGTCGACCAGACCATGCCCGAACAGCGCGACCTCGGACTGACGACGGTCTCCGTCATCGTCCCCGGCCTACTGCCCATCGACTTCGGCTGGACCCGGCAGCGCGCGCTCGGCATGCCCCGGCTGCGCACCGCCCTGCGCGAGGCGGGCCTGCGCGAACACGACCTGACCGACGCCGATCTGAACCTCGCGCCGCACCCGTTCCCCTGAGAGGAGCACCACCGTGGGCTACGCCCATGACTACGCCGCCGCGATCATGCAGCGGGGCCGGGTCCCGATGCCACCGGTCGACTATGTGCCGAACTGGTCCGACGGGCCGCGCAAGGCGAAGTACTACCCGGGGGTCGACAGCCTGCCGCTGCCCGTCGCCGGCTATCCGGCGGACGCGAGCCTGGACCGCGCCTTCGGCGGCGCCGGTGTGACGGCGGAGGGCGGGTTCGACCTCACCTCGCTCTCCGGGATGCTCCTCGACTCGTACGGACTGACGGGCCGGCGGCTCGGCGTGCAGGCCAACACCGACCTGAGCGCCCTGCCCTTCTACCCGCTCGCCAACTGGTCGCGCGGCTCCGCCTCCGGCGGCGGCCTCTACCCCGTGAGCGTCTACTGGGTCTCCGGGCCGGGTGGTCCCGTCACGCCCGGCGTGCACTACTACTCGACCCGCCACCACACCATGCAGCGCCTGCTCACCGGCGACGTCTCCGGCGAGGTGCGCGAAGCGCTGGGCGGATACGGGGCGGACACCGACCAGTATCTGGTCCTGGGTATCAAGTACTGGCAGAACTCCTTCAAGTACAACAGCTTCTCCTTCCACGCCGTGAGCATGGATCTGGGCGCCGCCGTGCAGACATGGCGGATGTGGGCGGGGGCGCGCGGGCTGTCCGTCGAACCGGCGATGTGGTTCGACGAGGCACGGCTCCAGAAGCTGCTCGGCGTACGGGGCGAGGAGGAGGGCGTGTTCGCCGTCGTCCCGCTCAAGTGGGCCGGTGCGCAAGCCGGTTCGGGTTCGGGTGCCGGTGCGGGTGCCGGTTCACCGGCCGGGCCGGGCCCGGGGAACGTCTCCGTACGCCACCGGGACATCGAGCGCTCACGGGAGGTCTTCACCTTCGACGCGCTGCTGAGGATGCAGGCGGCGACCTCCGAGCACGCCGCCGAGCGGCCCGCTCCCGGCGCGCTCGCCCCGGCCGCCGCGCCCCCGGCCAACCCGGACCTGCCCCGCGCACCGCTGCCCGCCGCCCTGCCCATGCCCGGCGATGTACGGACCGTACTGCGCCGCCGTCGCAGCAGCTTCGGCCGTTTCGACGCGAGCCGGCCGGTCACCGGCGAGCAACTGGCGGCCTGCCTCGCCGCGGCCTGCGCGGGCGCACGCCTCGGCGGCGACACGGGCACGGGTACGGGGCCGGGTGCGGGGGACGGCGTACGGCTCGCCAAGCTGTACGCGTTCGTCAACCACGTCGAGGGCCTGGAGCCCGGCGCGTACGAGTACGACCCCGACGCCCACGAGCTGCGGCTGGTCAAGGCGGGCCGCCCCGGCGAGTTCCTCCAGCGCAACTACTTCCTCTCCAACTACAACCTGGAGCAGGCCGGCGCCGTACTGGTCCCCACCGTCCGAACCTCCGCCGTCCTCGACGCCGTCGGCGACCGCGGCTACCGGCTCGTCAACGCCACCATCGGCGCCGTCGCGCAGTCCGCCTACACCGCGTGCAGCGCGCTCGACCTGGGCTGTGGCGTCGCCCTCGGCTTCGACAACGTCTCGTACATCGAGGAGTTGGGGCTCGACGCCACCGGCGAGGCCCCACTCCTGATCATGATGATCGGCAACGAGCGGCCCGCCCCCGCCGACTTCCGGTACGAGATCGCCTGAGCCGATGAACTACTCCAAGGGAACAGGGATGCCGGACCAGGCGCAGCACTCGCAGGAGCACCGCGCGCAGGCGCACGCCCAGGCGTACCACTCGCCCGACCAGGACCCGAGACGCGCGTTCATGCTGCGCGTCGCCGGGCTGCCGATCGAGACCGTGCACGCCCTGCGCTGCCCGGCGAGCCGCCGCTGGGCGCAGACCGTGCTCGCCGAGGAGGAGCGGCTGCGGGCGGCGGGGGAGCGCGTCGGCGATCTGCTGCACGACCTCGTCGGCCGCACCGACGACGCCGCGGACGCGGCGCCCGGTGAGGCC
The DNA here is from genome assembly GCF_042870175.1 of Streptomyces sp. NPDC006643. NCBI lineage: Bacteria > Bacillati > Actinomycetota > Actinomycetes > Kitasatosporales > Streptomycetaceae > Streptomyces > Streptomyces sp. NPDC006643. Next base: position 173,576 of record NZ_JBIAHA010000005.1, read on the forward strand.
GCCGACCGGCGCGCGCTGCTGAAGCTGCGCCGCGAGGTCTTCAACAACCGGCTGCCCGCACGGCCCGGCGCCGCACTCGCGCTGGTCGCCGGGCGCGACGCGGCGACGGGCGAAGCCCTGTCGCGCTGGCTGCTCGACCGGCGGGAGCTGGCCGAACTGCGGTCCGAGGGCGCCGAGTTGCTCGCGGGCGAGAGCGCCGAGGCGCGGGCCGCGCTCCGTGGGATCGCGGGGGAGGAGCGGCTGCGCAAGGGGCTGCTGCTGGCCTCACCGACACTCGACGGGCAGCTCGACGCGTATCTGCGACAGGGCGCGGACGGCAGGCACGACACCAAGCCCGACAAGCGGCGCCGGAAGATCGAGCGGTCACTGCTGTCGTATCTCTACCGCACCGTCTGCAAGACCAGCCCGTTCTCGACGTTCACCGGGGTCGCGCTCGGTGAGTTCGAAGAGGAGCAGGTGGGGGACGGCTTCGAGGTCTATGTCGACGAGAGGTGGACCGGCCACGCGCGGGTCAACGTCGTCGCGCTCGGCCGCCTCGCCGAGTGCGTGATCGCCGACCCCGTACGCCGCGCGGATCTGCCCGTCGCCCCCGCCTCCGGCTGGGGCAGGGACGACGACCGGGTGCGTTACGTACGCCGCTGGGTCACCACCGGTGACGACGACACGGCCGTGACCTTCGACGCGGTGAAGGACCGGCTGTTCTTCCTGCGCCGCAGCGGCACCCTGGAGCGGCTGCTCGACTTCTTCGAGGAGCACCCGGTCCTGCGCTACGGCGAGTTGGCGGCCTGGCTGGCCGACGACGCGCAGGCGGACGCGGCGGAGGCGGAGCAGTATCTCGCCGCCCTGCTGGAGCTGGGCATGGTCCAGGTCCCCGCGCTGCGTACGGCTGTGCACGACACCGACCCGCTGCGCGCCTTCCAGCGGTCGCTGCGTGAGCTGGGCCGGCCGTGGGCCATGGAGCTGGCCGCGCGGCTGGACGAGGCGGTCGCGCTGACCGACCGGTTCGCCGGGGCGGAGCCCGCGGAGCGCCGCGAGGTGATCGCCGCGCTCCGGACCACGCTCCAGGACATCCAGTCGGAACTCGGCGCGGAGAAGGCCCGCGTGCCGCAGACCCTGCTGTACGAGGACGCGGCGGCCGGCCGCGGGACGACGATGGACCTCGTCGCCTGGCGCGAGCTGACGGCCGCGCCGCTCGGCCGGGTGGAGAGCGTGCTGCCCGCCTTCGATCTGACGCTTCCCCAACGTGTCACGTTCAAGGGCTACTTCCTGGCCCGGTACGGACAGGGCGGGCGCTGCGACGATCTGCTCAAGCTGGTGCACGACTTCCACGAGGACTTCTTCGACCAGTACATGACCTTCACCGCGAGCCGTACGGCCTTCGACGCCGACGGGCGGTACGTGCCCGAGGTGAACTGGCTCGGGCTGCCGCAGCTCAAGGCGATCGACACGGCGCGGCAGATGTTCGTCGAGCGGATGCGCGCGCTCTGGTCCACGGACGGCGACCGCGACGAGATCGACCTCGACACCGGTCTCCTCGCCGACGTCGCGGCCGAACTCGCCCCGGCCGCACCGGCGTTCGCACCGATGAGCCACCACATCCAGCTCGCCGACCGGCGGCACGACCCGCTGGTCGTCCTCAACCGCTCGTACGGCGGTCTGTCCTTCCCCTTCAGCCGCTTCACCCAGTGCTTCGAAGGGCTCGACACCGACCTGCTGGCCGGCGCGGCCCGGGTGCAGCCGCCGGGCGCGGTGTTCGCCGAGGTCACCGGCGGGCCCGTGACCAGCAATCTCAATCTGCACGGGCGGCTCACCGAGTACGAGATCGTCTGCCCCGGCGAGAGCGGCACACTGCCGGAGCCGTACCGCATCCATCTCGACGACCTGTTCATCGAGCACGACGAGACCGCCGACCGGCTGGTGCTGCGCTCGACCCGGCTCGGCCGCGAGGTCATCCCCGTCTATCTCGGCTATCTCGTGCCGCTCGCCCTGCCCGAACTGCCCCGCACCCTGCTGCTCCTGTCGCCCACCTCGATGTCCCCGCTCAACGTGTGGAGCGGGGTGCCGGAGGGGGAGGCCGTGGGCGGTGTCACCCGCAGACCGCGGGTGCGGCACGGCAGCGTCGTACTGAGCAGGCGCAGCTGGAGCGCGCCCGCCGCCGCGCTGCCGCTGCTCGCCCCGGGGGTCGGTGACGACGAGTGGTTCCTCGGCTGGCACCGGTTCCGGCGCGCGACCGGGCTGCCCGACCGGGTCTTCGTGACCGTGTCGGACAGCGGGGCGCGCGGGGCGACGGGCGCGAAGCCGCAGTATCTGGACTTCGACAGCCCGCTCTCGCTCACCGCGTTCGAGGCGCTGCTCAAGACGGACGGGGCGCGGGTCGTGTTCCGCGAGATGCTGCCGGACGAGGACGGGCTGCACGCCGTGTCCGCGCGTGGCCGCCATGTCGCCGAGCTGGCCGTGGAAACCCTGGCGGGCCGCCCGGCCCCGACCACTTCTCCCGTATCCGCGTCCGCACCCGTGCCGGTATCCGTATCCGCACCCGTATCCGCCGACTCCGTACGAAGGGACGCCTCATGACCGGCACCGCGCCCGTCCCCGGCAACTGGCAGGCCACGCACGTCTTCTACGCCGCCAACCCCCGCCCCTTCCTGCTCCAGTGCGTGCGCCCGCTCGTCGCCGAGCTGGAGGCGGAAGGACTCGTCGACAACTACTTCTTCATGAACTACTGGCTGGAGGGCCCGCACATACGGCTGCGCCTCAAGCCCGTCAGCGAGTCCGTGGCCCCCGCGGTGCGCGCCCGCACCGAGCAGGCCGTCGACACCTTCCTGGCCGAGCGCCCCGCGCTGTACGAGGTCGACTCCGGCTTCCTCAACGACTTCTACAACACGCTGTTCGAGATCGAGTTCCCCGGCAGCGAGCGCGGCCACTACATGGACGACCAGGGCCGGATGAATCTGCGCCCCAACAACTCGCGCAGCGCCGAACCGTACGAGCCGGAGTACGGCAAGTACGGCGGCCCCGCCGGGATCGAGCTGGCCGAGTGGCACTTCCGGCACTCCAGCGATCTCGTCATCGAGGCGCTGCGCACCAAGAACCTGCATCTGCGCACGGTGCTGCTCGGTACGTCCGCGCAGCTGATGATGGTCATGTCGGGGACATTCCTGCCGGGCGACCGGGAGCTGACCGAATACCTGGAGAGCTACTACCAGTTCTGGCACACGGCGTTCCCGGGCACCGGCTTCATCGGCACCGACGAGTACGACAAGAACTACGCGGCGATGGCCCCCGGCCTCACCAGCCACTTCGCCCGCGTCCGGGCCGCCGTCGGGGCCGGTGAGCCGGGCAGACTGCCCGGCTTCCTCGCGGGCTGGGCCGAGCACTGCGCCGAACTGAACGAGCGCGCACGGAAGTTGGCGCTCGACGGCGATCTGGTGTTCCGGTCCTGGGACGGCGAGCGGGACGAGCGGGTGACGGACCCGGCGGTCGCGCTGCCGCTGCTGCTCTCCCCGTACATGCATATGACGAACAACCGGCTGCACGTCACCATCCGCGACGAGGCGTATCTCTCGCACGTACTGGGCCGGACGCTCCGGGAATCGGTCGCACCGGCGGAGCAGCCGACGACGGAGCGGGCACCGGCGGAGCGGGCACCGGCGGAGCAGGCGGTGGCGGAGGCGGTGACCACGCCGTGACCGCCCCCGCAGACCGTGCGGACCAGGTCCCGACCGACCGGTACCGGCCGTGTCTGCGCCCCGAGGTGCTGGTCAGCGACGCGCTGCTGCTCGGCCCCCGCACCGTGCACCTCGTCAAGAACCCGCAGAGCGGCAAGTCGTACGAGGTCGGGGTCAAGGAACACTTCCTGATGACGCGCATGGACGGCACACGCGCTCTGGACGAGCTGGGCGCGGAGTACGCGGCGGAGTACGGCAAGCGCCTCGGCGACGCCAACTGGCAGCAGCTGCTGGCCATGCTCGGCGCCCGGGGACTGCTGGCGGGCGGCCCCGCCGCGCCGCCCGCCGAAGAGACACCGAAGCCCGTACGCACCCTGCTGCGCGGCACCCTCCCCCTGGTCGCCGACGCCGACGCGACGGCCGAACGCCTCCACCGCGCCGTCGGCTTCCTGCTCGCCGCGCCCTTCATGGTCCCGCTGCTCCTGCTGATCGCCGCCATGGAGGCCGTGGCCGTGGCGCGCCTCGGCGAACTCGTCGACGGGGCGGTGGCGCTCTTCACCAACCCGGTCCTACTCGCCGGGGTCGCCGCGCTGCTCTGGTTCAGCACGGCGCTGCACGAGCTGGCCCACGGGGTGGTGGCCAGACGCTACGGCGGACAGGTCGCCGAGATCGGACTGCGCTGGCGCCTGCCCGTCGTGATCATGTACTGCACGGTCGACAACTACCTCTATCTGCACACCCGTCGGGACCGTATCGCGACCGCCGTCGCGGGCGCCGTGATGAATCTGGCCTTCCTGCTGCCGTTCTGCGCGGCGTGGCTGTTCCTCCCGGTGGACGACGCCACCGGCGAGGCGCTGGCCGGCATGCTGCTCCTCGGCAGTGTGCAGGCGCTCGCCATGCTCGTACCCCTGCCGCCGCTCGACGGGTACAAGATCGCCGCGCAGCTGTGCGGAGCGACCGCGCTCGCCGCGTCCAGCCGCGAGTACGTGGGCCTCGCCGTGCGGCGCGACCCGGCGGCGAAGGCGTATCCGCGCCGGGCCCGTACCGCCTATCTCGCCTACACGCTCGGCTCGCTGCTCGCCCTCGCCGGGATCGTCGCGGCTGTCGTCGCGCTGGCCGTCCACCTCCTGACCACGTAGGCCGCCCAAGCGGTGTAAGCCGCCCAACTCGCCTTACCCGCACGCCATCCGCTCCCAGGGAGAACCGCATGACCCCCACACCCACCGACGACTCGACCGACGGCACGACCGACGGCCCCGCCGTCGTCCTCGACACGATCCACAAGCGGTACGGGGAGAAGCACGCGGTCGACGGCATCTCGCTGACCGTCCCGCGCGGTGAGTTCTTCGGTCTGCTCGGCCCCAACGGCGCGGGCAAGACGACCCTGGTCGAGATCATGGAGGGGCTGCGCCGCCCCGACTCCGGATCGGTCACCGTCCTCGGCCGGCGCCCCTGGCCGCGCGACCCCGAACTGCTGCCCAGGCTCGGCGTCCAGACCCAGGCGTCCGCCTTCTTCGTACGGCTCACGGCCCGCGAGCACCTCTCGACGGTCGCCGCGCTCTACCGGGCCGACGGGGAGGCGGCCGAACGCGGCCTCGCCGCCGTCGGCCTCACCGAGCAGGGCGACGTCCGCGTCGACGACCTCTCCGGCGGTCAGCGCCAGCGCCTGGCCATCGCGTCCGCGCTCGTCCACGACCCCGAACTGATCTTTCTGGACGAGCCGACGGCCGCGCTCGACCCGCAGGCGCGCCGCGCGCTGTGGGACGTGCTGCGCGCGCTCAAGGGCGCCGGGCGGACCATCGTCTACACCACGCACCACCTGGACGAGGCCGAAGCGCTCTGCGACCGTGTCGCGATCCTCATCGACGGCAGGATCGTCGCGCTGGACTCGCCCGGCCGCCTCGTCGCCGCCAGCAGCACGCTCACCCGGCTGCTGGTCCCCGCCGACCGCCTCTCGCTCGCCGACGCGCAGGCCATTCCCGGGGTGCTGCGGGCCTCCGTGGACGGCGACTCGGTGGTGCTGGAGACCGAGGACTCGGGGCCGGTGCTGTCCGCGGTCGACGCGCTCGCCGGACTGCACGGCGTACAGACACGGACCGCCAGCCTGGAGGACGTGTACCTCGAACTGACCGGCAGCCCGCAGGCGTAGCCGGGGGCGACGCCCGACCGAGCACCGAGCACCGAGCACGAGAGACGGAGCAACGACGATGAGCACCACGACGCCCCCGCCCACACCCGCGGCCACCCCCGCTCCCGCACCCGCACCGCGCCCCCGCGCCATGAGCGCCTACTCCGCGCTGAGCAAGGCGGGTTACAAGGCGTACACGCGCGACAAGACCACTCTCTTCTTCACCTTCGCCTTCCCCCTCCTCTTCCTGATCGTCTTCGGGCTGATCTTCCACGGCATGACCGTCGAGGAGAGCGGACGCCCGTACATCAACTACATCGCCCCGGGCGTCCTGTCGTGGGGCGTCGCGAACGCCGCCGTCTTCGGCGTCGGGTTCGTCATCATGCAGTGGCGCCGCGACGACATCCTGCGGCTGATCCGGATGACACCGACCCCGCTGCCCACGATCCTCGGTTCGCGCTATGTCCTGGCGCTCGCCATCGGCACCGTGCAGGCCGCGATGTTCGTCCTCGTCGCGATGCTGCCGTTCTTCGGCCTCGAACCGGCGGGGAGCTGGCCGCTGGCACTGCCGGTGCTGTTCCTCGGCATCACCGCGTTCCTCGCGGTCGGGGTGATCGTCGGCTCGTTCGCGAGGACGCCGGAGGCGGTCGCGGCCGTCGCCAACTGCCTGATGGTGCCGATGGCGTTCCTGTCCGGGTCGTTCTTCCCGCTCGACGCGATGCCCGGGTGGATGCGGGACGTGTCGCTGGTCCTGCCGCTGCGCTACTTCAACGACGGCATCTCCGCCGCCATCACGGGTGACGGTGGCGGCGGCGACATCCTGGTGGCCTGCGGCGGCGTCACCGCCTTCGCCGTCGTCTTCGGCGCCATCGCGCTGAAGACCTTCCGCTGGAGCGACCAGTCATGACGACAGCTACCGGACCGGCAGCCTCCACGGGGACGGGGACGGGGACGGAGGCGGGGGCGGCTGTGGTCCTCGCCGACGGCTCGCCCCTGGAGCGCGGCCGGGCCCGCCTGCAACAGGCCCTGACCGTACGGTTCGAGGCCCGCGCCGCCTCGTACGGCGCTGTCCCGCCCGGTCTGCCCGCCCCGCTCGTGGTGCCGCTCGGCGCCGCCGACGTCCTCGGCTTCGGGCGCCCCGACCCGTACGCCGCCGTGCGCCCCCGCGCCAACGTCCAGCTCACCTCGCGCGCCGCCCTCGTCGGCCCCTGGGGCGGCGACACCGAAGCCGCCTGCGGGCAGTGCCTCGCCATGCGCTGGCAGCGGCTGCGCAGCCGCTCCGAGCGCGAGGCGCTGGAGCTGGGCCACGAACCGCACGGCGCCGCCGACTGGCCGCTGCTCACCGACTACGCGGTGGACGCCGTCTGGGCGGCGTATCTCGCCGTCCGTACGGGGGAGTCGACCCCGCCCGCCACCGGCGCCCCGGACCGCGCGCTGCCGCAGGTCACCCGGATCGACCTCGGCACCCTCGCCGCCGCGACCTTCCCGCTGCTGCCCGAACCGCTCTGCCCGTCCTGCGTCCCGCCGCGCCCCGACACCGCCGACGCCGCGCGCATGCGGCTGACCACCCAGCCCAAGCCGGACCCGGCCGGCTACCGGCTGCGCCCGCTCGACGCGTACCCGCTGCCGACCGCCGCGCTCGCCAACCCCGTGTGCGGGACGCTCGGTTCGGACACCTGGATCAACCCGACGTCCACCACGACCGCCCCCGTCGCCGGCACCAACTTCGTACGCGGCTACGCCGGACTCAACGACGTCACCTGGAGCGGCCAGGCCAACAGCTACTCCACCAGCCGGACCCTGGCCTATCTGGAGGGACTTGAGCGGTACGCGGGCACCCACCGTCGCCGCGGCACGTCCCCGGTCGTCGACTCGTACAACAATCTCAGCCCCGACGCGCTGAACCCGGCGGACCGCGGCTTCTACGCGGACGCGACGTACGAGAAGGACCATCTGGTCAGCCCGTTCGACCCGGACCGGCCGATCCCCTGGGTCTGGGGCCACTCGCTGCGCGACGAGCGCCCGATCCTGGTTCCCGCGCGGCTGGCGCACTACAGCGCCGGCGTCGACGCCGACAACTTCGTCTTCGAGTGCTCCAACGGCTGTGCCACCGGCGGGAGTCTGGAGGAGGCGATCCTCTTCGGGCTGCTGGAGCTGATCGAACGCGACGCGTTCCTGCTCGCCTGGTACGGCCGCGCCCGGCTCACCGAGATCGACCTCGGCTCGTGCACGGGCGGCGCGATCCGCACGATGCTCGACCGGGCCGCGCTGCACGGCTACGACGTGCACGCCTTCGACACCCGGATGGACCTCGCCGTACCCGTCGTCACGGCACTCGCCGTGCGCCGCGACGGCGGCCTCGGCACGCTCTCCTTCAGCGCCGCCGCGGGCTTCGACCCGGAAGGCACGGTCGACGCCGCTCTCTCCGAAGTCCTCACCTACATACCCCACTTGCCCTACCAGGTCGCCGAACGCGAGGGCGAGCTGCGGGAGATGGCGGGCGACTACCGCAAGGTCCTGCACCTCAAGGACCACGCGCAGCTGTACGGCCTGCCGGAGATGGCGCGCCACGCCCGGGAGTACCTGGAGCCGACGGCCGTACGCCCACTGGCGGAGACGTACGCCGACTGGGCGCCGCTCCGGCCGCGCACCGGCGATCTGCTGGACGATCTGCGGCTGCTGCGCGACGAGTTGGCGGGCGCGGGGTACGACGTGATCGCCGTCGACCAGACGACACCGGAGCAGCGGCGGATGGGACTGCACACCGTGAGCACGCTGGTGCCCGGTCTGCTGCCGCTGGACTTCGGGTGGACGCGGCAGCGGGCCCTGCTGATGCCCCGGCTGCGGACGGCGCTGCGGGTCGCCGGGCGGCGTACGGACGATCTGCCGGAGTCCGCGATCAAGGCGGTCCCGCATCCGTTCCCGTAACGCCACGCTCGCCGGGGCACGGCGGGCACGTCGTGCACGAAGGCCGACGGCCCCGCCCCTGGCGGGTGGTACCCACGGGGGAGGGGCCGGCGGTCCTGCGCTGTCCGCGACGCCGGATCAGGCGGAGCAGGAGGTGGTGCTGGTGGTGCTGGAGCAGGTGGACGTCGAGGAGCACGACGTGGAACCGGCGAGAACGACCTCGGACGCGTCCGAGTAGTCCGAGATCTCGAAGGTCTCCGACTCCAGCTCCAGGATCTCGTCGGCGAGGGTGGCGAGACCGGTCTTCGGGGCCATGGGGGTTCTCCTTCGGTAACCGGGGCTTCACCGGCCAGTCCGGCGGCGCTCCCAGGGGGTGGCCCCATTGCACCGGTGGGCGCTGTCAGTTGGGCCCGGCTTTCGCTGTCACACCGCTGACACCCGGTGTCAGCGGAACGTGTGTCCGGTGCGCGTGCCCTGCCGCACCCTCGAACCCTCAAGTAATGCTCAAACAAGTAGTGCTCGGACAAGTGATGCTCGAACAGGTAATGCGACAGGCAGTGCGACAGGTAATGCCCAGACGCGAAGGAACGACGCCGAAGCAAGGGAGGTGAGCGCGGATGACCGACGCGCTGACCGAGGAAACACACCGGGCCGCCGTACCGCGCGAGACCCTGCGGGACGCCCTTGAGCTGTATCTCGAACTGCACGCCCACCCGGAGCTGTCCGGCGCCGAGTCCCGTACCGCCGAACGCTTCGCCGCGCATCTGAAGGGTGCCGCCGTCACCCGGGGCGTCGGCGGCCACGGCGTCGTCGGCGTCCTGCGCAACGGCGCCGGCCCCACCCTGATGCTGCGCGCCGAACTGGACGCCCTGCCCGTCGAGGAACGCACCGGCCTGGCGTACGCGAGTACTGTCCCCGGCACCATGCACGCCTGCGGTCACGACCTCCATCTCGCCTCCGTGGCAGGCGCGTTCACCCTCCTCGCGGAGTCGGCCGCCGGCTGGGCCGGCACGCTCCTGGTCGTCGGCCAGCCGGCGGAGGAGACCCTGGAGGGGGCGGGCGCGCTGCTCGCCGACGGTCTCTACGAGCGGTTCGGCACCCCCGACGTCGTGCTCGCCCAGCACGGCGCGCCGCTGCCGGCCGGGTCACTCGCGCACGGCCGGGGCCCGATGATGGCGGCGAGCGCCACGCTCGGCGTCGTGATCCACGGGTACGGCGGCCACGCCGGCACCCCGCAGCTCACCGTCGATCCCGTCGTGACCGCCGCCGCGACCGTCATGCGCCTCCAGACGGTCGTCTCGCGCGAGACGGCGCCGTCCGACCAGGTCGTCCTCACCGTCGGCTCCCTGCGCGCGGGCCGCCTCGGCAATGTCGTCCCGGACGACGCCGAGTTGGGCGTCACCGTCCGCGCGGCGACCGATCAGGCCCTGGAGCGGGCCGTGACGGCGGTGACACGGATCGTACGAGCCGAGTGCGCGGCGTCGGACTGCCCCCGGGACCCCGACATCACATGTCTCTCCCGCTCCCCGGCCCTGCTGCCCGACCCGGCGGCGACGGCGGTGGTACGGGCCGCCCACGAGCGGGAGTTCGGCAGACAACGGGTGCTGGACTGGCCGGTGTCGATGGCCACCGAGGACTTCCCCCGCTTCGCCGTCGACGGTGTGCGGACGGCATACTGGATGGTCGGTACGGCGTCGCCGCGTCAGTGGCGCGCCGCACGCGAGACCGGCCGGCCCGTGCCGCCCAACCACTCGGCGGAATTCGCCCCCGACGTACGGACCGCCCTGCCGACGGGGATCGCGGCCATGGCGACGGCCGCCAGGCAGCTGTTCAAGGAGACACGTTGATGATGACGGCCCAGTGGCAGGGGTGCGCGGACATCGGGAACGCCCCCGGATATGTGGAGGTGGTGACGGTCCGCGAGGACAGCGCCGCCCCGTCCGCCGAGACGACGGTCATCCGGCTGCTGGGGCTGCTGCCACGGCACTTGAGATGCGTCCCGGAGGTCGCGGAGGTCGCCGGGGACCGGGTGAGGCTGTGGATCGCGCGGGACGTCGCGACGACCGACACCGACATCCACCGCGCGGTCCGGGCCGTCCTGGCGGACGCGGCGCTGTGGGGCTGGGCGGAACAGCGCTGACCGGCCCCTTGCCGGAGCACCGTCAGATCCAGCCCCGTTCGCGGGCCAGCAGCGCGCCCTGCGCACGGCTCGCGGCACCGAGCGCCTGAAGCAGATCGGCCACGTGTCTTCGGTACGTACGGACCGAGATCCCCAGGTCCCGGGCGCCCGCCTCGTCCTTGCCCGCCGTGCACATCGAGATCAGCACCTGCTGCTCGATCTCACTGAGCCCGCCCACCGCGTCGGCGCTCTCCTTCGTGACGGTGTGCAGATCGTCCGCCTCCGTCCAGATCTTTTCGAACAGGGCGATGATGTTGGCGACGAGCCCGCTCTTGTGCGCCAGCAGCGCCCCGCGCGCGGTGTTCTGCGGGTCCACCGGCACCAGGGCCGTACGGCCGTCGTACACCAGGATCCGCTCCGTGATGTTCTCGGCGACCCGGATCTGCGCCCCGCGCTTGACGAGCTCGCGCAGATACTCACGGGTCGGCATGTCGTCCAGCGCGGCGGCGAGCACCACATTGCGGATGCGCACCCCGCGCCGCAGACATCGCAGATCCAGCGGACGGGACCGTTCGATGTTCTCGGCCGAGAGCTTCGTGTACGGCTCCACGGACAGGATCTCGTCGCGCGCGAAGAACGCGAGGTCGTCGATCCGGTTCCGTATCTCCGTCAGACCCTCCAACTGCTCGATGCCCTGCACCGGCGGCAGCCGCGACCCCTGCTCGGCGCGCAGCCCGTCGACCAGATCCCGGGCCTGCATGACCAGCCGCAACTCCTCGTGCAGCGCGTTGAGCCGCGCGTCCGTCAGCCGGGCGATGGCCACCCCGGGATCGGCGGGGGAGACCCGCTCATGACTGCTGTCGGGATGCAGCAGCCCCAGTGTCCGCAGCCGGTCGAGACTGCGCCTGGCGTCGTCCTGTTCGGTGTGCACCAGCAGATGGATGTCGTCCGCCGACGTATCCGGATTGCGGAGAAAGTGCCGGTAGATCTCTTCCTCGGTCGGAGAGACGCCGAAGACGGACATCTCGTTGTCGCCCAAGACTTGGCCTCCGCTACTTGATCAGTTCACGCCGAGGACGGGGTGGGTTTGCCGGTGCCTCTGCTGGTGCCGGTGGTGCCGGTGGTGCGGGGTCCGCCGGGCTCGTGGCACGGCGTGGTGGACCCTGGAGAGAGTAAAGGCAATGCCATGACTCTGTAACTGATCTTGCGAGGAACTGTGCCGTAGATATGAGTGAACCGAACATGTCCCACCTGCCCGAAGCCCGCCCGGCGCGCCGGTTTGCGCAATGCCCGGCGGACTCGGTCCCAGTCTCCCCGTGAGTGGTCTCCGGGCAGTCTCCCCGTGGTCACCGCGACCTACACGGCGCAAGGCGCGCACGGGCGGAACTTGTCCACCCCCGGCTGCCTTACGCGGAGCGACGCGGGCCCGGCGGCTTCTCGCCGACATCCCCGGGCCCCGCACCGGCCGTCGCCCCCTCCCCGGCCGTCCCGCGCGACGGCTGTCCGTCCGGAGTCGTACGCTGGTGGTCCCCCGGCCCGTGAGACGTGTCGGGTCCTTCGCGTTGCTCGTACAGCACCCTCGCGTCGGTCGTCACCCCGCACCACCAGCCCCGGAACCGGACGGAAACACCCTTCATGAGCCTGCACGGTCTGCTCGACGCCGTTGTACGAGACCCGGCGCTCGCCGAAGCGGTCGGTGCCGCCGCCGACGGGCGGCGGATGTATGTCGATCTGGTCGGGCCGCCCGCCGCCCGGCCCTTCGCGGTCGCCGCCCTCGCACGCGACGCCGGGCGCACGGTGCTGGCCGTCACCGCGACCGGGCGGGAGGCGGAGGATCTGGCCGCCGCGCTGCGGTCCCTGCTGCCCGCGGACTCCGTCGCGGAGTTCCCGTCCTGGGAGACGCTGCCGCACGAGCGGCTGTCGCCCCGCAGCGACACCGTCGGCCGGCGGCTCGCCGTGCTGCGCCGGCTCGCGCACCCCCGCGCCGACGACCCCGGCGCCGGGCCGGTCAGCGTCGTCGTCGCGCCCATCCGTTCCGTGCTCCAGCCGCAGGTCAAGGGCCTCGGCGATCTGGAGCCCGTCTCGCTGCGCGGCGGCGGGAGCGCGGATCTGGGGACGGTGACGCAGGCGCTCGCCGCCGCCGCGTACTCCCGTGTCGAACTGGTCGAGAAGCGCGGTGAGTTCGCCGTACGCGGCGGCATCCTCGATGTCTTCCCGCCCACCGAGGAACACCCGCTGCGCGTGGAGTTCTGGGGCGACGACATCGAGGAGATCCGCTACTTCAAGGTCGCCGACCAGCGCTCGCTCGAAGTCGCCGAGCACGGGCTGTGGGCGCCGCCCTGCCGTGAGCTGCTGCTCACCCCGCAGGTACGGGAGCGGGCCGCCGCCCTCGCCGAGGTGCACCCGGAGCTGGCCGACATGCTCGGCAAGATCGCGGAGGGCATCGCGGTGGAGGGCATGGAGGCCTTGGCCCCGGTCCTCGTCGACGACATGGAGCTGCTGCTCGACGTACTGCCCAAGGGCTCGATGGCGCTGGTCTGCGACCCCGAGCGGGTGCGTACCCGCGCCTCCGACCTGGTCGCGACCAGCCAGGAGTTCCTCCAGGCGTCCTGGGCGGCCGGGGCCGGCGGCGGCGAGGCGCCCATCGATGTCGGCGCGGCCTCGCTGTGGGGCATCGCGGACGTCCGCGACCGGGCGCGTGAGCTGGGCATGCCGTGGTGGTCCGTGGCGCCGTTCGCCGCCGACGAGGAGCTGTCCGAGGACACCCTGAAGCTCGGCATGCGCGCCCCGGAGACGTACCGCGGCGACACCGCCCGCGCCCTCGCCGACACCAAGGGCTGGCTCGCCGACGGCTGGCGCACCGTCTATGTCACGGAGGGTCACGGCACCGCCGCGCGTACGGTCGAGGTGCTGGGCGGCGAGGGGATCCCCGCCCGTCTCGACACCCCCGAGGCGCACGGCGGCAAGGGCCTGGGTGAGATCACGCCCTCGCTGGTGCATGTGGCGTGCGGCTCGATCGACTACGGCTTCGTGGACCCGGGCCTGGGGCTCGCCGTCCTCACCGAGACCGACCTCTCCGGCCAGAAGGCGGCGGGCAAGGACGGCGTCCGGATGCCGACCAAGCGCCGCAAGACGATCGACCCGCTCACCCTGGAGCAGGGCGACTACATCGTCCACGAGCAGCACGGCGTCGGCCGGTACGTGGAAATGGTGCAGCGCACCGTGCAGGGCGCGACGCGCGAGTATCTGCTCGTCGAGTACGCCCCCGCCAAGCGCGGCCAGCCCGGCGACCGCCTCTACATCCCCACCGACCAGCTCGAACAGGTCACCAAGTACGTGGGCGGCGAGGCCCCCACCCTGCACCGGCTCGGCGGCGCGGACTGGACGAAGACCAAGCAGCGCGCCAAGAAGGCCGTCAAGGAGATCGCCGCCGACCTCATCAAGCTCTACTCGGCGCGCATGGCGGCGCCCGGCCACGCCTTCGGCTCGGACACCCCCTGGCAGCGGGAGCTGGAGGACGCGTTCCCGTACGTGGAGACGCCCGACCAGCTCTCCACCATCGCCGAGGTCAAGGAGGACATGGAGAAGACGGTCCCGATGGACCGGCTGATCTGCGGCGACGTCGGCTACGGCAAGACGGAGATCGCGGTGCGCGCCGCCTTCAAGGCCGTCCAGGACGGCAAGCAGGTCGCCGTCCTCGTGCCCACGACGCTGCTGGTGCAGCAGCACTTCGGCACCTTCTCCGAGCGGTACGCGCAGTTTCCCGTGGTCGTCCGCGCCCTCTCCCGCTTCCAGAGCGACAGCGAGGCCAAGGCGACCCTCGAAGGGCTGCGCGAGGGCTCGGTCGACATCGTCATCGGCACGCACCGCCTCTTCTCGTCCGAGACGAAGTTCAAGGACCTGGGTCTGGTCATCGTCGACGAGGAGCAGCGCTTCGGCGTCGAGCACAAGGAGCAGCTGAAGAAGCTCCGCGCCAACGTCGACGTGCTGACCATGTCCGCCACCCCGATCCCGCGCACCCTGGAGATGGCGGTGACCGGCATCCGCGAGATGTCGACCATCACCACCCCGCCGGAGGAGCGGCACCCGGTCCTGACGTTCGTCGGCCCGTACGAGGAGAAGCAGATCGGCGCGGCCATCCGCCGTGAACTGCTGCGCGAGGGCCAGGTCTTCTACATCCACAACCGCGTCGAGTCGATCGACCGCGCCACCGCCCGGCTGCGCCAGATCGTCCCGGAGGCGCGGATCGCGACCGCCCACGGCCAGATGTCCGAACAGGCCCTGGAGCAGGTGGTGGTGGACTTCTGGGAGAAGAAGTTCGACGTCCTCGTCTCCACCACGATCGTGGAGTCCGGCATCGACATCGCCAACGCCAACACCCTGGTGGTGGAGCGCGGCGACAACTTCGGCCTCTCCCAGCTCCACCAGCTGCGCGGGCGGGTGGGCCGTGGCCGCGAGCGCGGCTACGCGTACTTCCTCTACCCGCCGGAGAAGCCGCTCACCGAGACCGCGCACGAACGCCTCGCGACGATCGCCCAGCACACCGAGATGGGCGCCGGCATGTATGTCGCGATGAAGGACCTGGAGATCCGCGGCGCGGGCAATCTGCTCGGCGGCGAGCAGTCCGGGCACATCGCGGGCGTCGGCTTCGACCTGTACGTGCGCATGGTCGGCGAGGCCGTCGCGGACTACCGCGCGGCCGTCGACGGCAGCGTGCAGGAGGAGGCGCCGCTGGAGGTCAAGATCGAGCTGCCGGTCGACGCGCACGTCCCGCACGACTACGCGCCCGGCGAGCGGCTGCGCCTCCAGGCGTACCGCGCGATCGCCTCCGCCAACTCTGAGGCCGACATCACCGCCGTACGCGAGGAGTTGACGGACCGCTACGGCAAGCTGCCCGAACCGGTGGAGAATCTGCTGCTGGTGGCGGGCCTGCGGATGCTCGCGCGGGCGTGCGGGGTCGGCGAGATCGTCCTCCAGGGGAACAACATCCGCTTCGCGCCGGTGGAGTTGAGGGAGTCGCAGGAGCTGCGGCTCAAGCGCCTCCATCCCCGTACGGTGATCAAGCCGACGGCCCATCAGATCCTGGTGCCGCGCCCGACGGCGGGCAAGATCGGTGGCAAGCCGGTGGTCGGCCGCGAACTGCTGTCGTGGACGGGAGAGTTCCTGACGACGATCCTGGGGTCGTGAACGCCTCCAGATGTACGACTCCGCGTACCGCCCGCCCGCGCCCGGCCGCGCGTCCCGTGACGCTTCTGCTCGTGGTCGCCTGCGCTCTGCCACTGCTCGCGGGGTGCGACGCCGTCGACTCCGTCGACCCGGGCACTTCCGCCGGCTCCGGTGAGGCCGACGGCAGCGCCCCCGACGGGCGGGCGACCAGCCCGCTGAAGAATCCCGACGGCACCGCGCCGGGTCTCGCGCCCCTCACCTCGGACGCGGACCTGGCGGCGGCGCGGAAGCTGATCGACGGGCTGGCGGTGAAGGGGCGCGGCCCCAAGACCGGTTATGAACGGGACAAGTTCGGCTACGCCTGGATGGACTCGGCCGACGGCGTCGCGTTCGCGGGCAACGGCTGTGACACGCGTAACGACCTGCTGAAACGGGACGGCCAGAAGGTCGAGTTCAGGTCCGGCTCCGACTGCGTGATCGTCTCGATGACGCTGCACGACCCGTACACCGGCAAGGACATCGCCTGGAAGAAGAAGCGGGCGACGGCCGTCCAGATAGACCACATGGTGCCCCTCTCCTACAGCTGGCAGCTGGGCGCCGCCCGCTGGAACGAGGACAAGCGGCGGCGACTCGCGAACGATCCGCTGAACCTGCTGCCCGTCGACGGCCCCACCAACAGCGGCAAGAGCGACTCGGGTCCCGCCTCCTGGCTGCCGCCGAACAAGCAGGTGCGGTGCGCGTACGTGGTGCGGTTCGCGCAGGTCGCGGTCAAGTACGAACTCCCGGTGACCGGCGCGGACAGGAAGGCGATGCTGGCCCAGTGCGGCGGCTGACACCGCCCGTGGCCCCGGCCAAGAACCGCGCCGCGCCACCGCTCCCGGGCCGGGCCACCGCTTCCGGGCCGGGCCCGCCCGCCGGCCCCTCCGCCGGTGCGAAAAGCAGTGGGAAGACCTGGTCGGGCGCGGTTAGCGTGCCCGTATGGAACTGACCGTCACGACCCTCGCCGAGCGGCCCCACCTCATCGACCCGATGTGGCGGATGGCCGACACCTGGCCGGAGTTCATGCTGCACGACTTCGTCGGCTGGGCGAACATCGGGCGGATCGTCGCCGAGCTGCCCGAGTACGTGCTCGTGGGCACCGACGAGGCGGGGACGGTCGTGGCGCGCGCCTTCAGCGTCCCGTTCCGGCTCCGGGCCGAGGGGCGCGAGACGCTGCCCGCCACCGGCTGGGACCAGGAGCTGCTGTGGGCGTTCTCCGATCTGCGGCACGGCAGGAAGCCCGACACCGTCGGCGCCGTCGAGATCACGATCGCCACCGACCGGCAGGGGCAGGGCCTGTCCGGCACGATGCTGGCGGCGATGCGCGACAACGCGGCCGGCCGCGGCTTCGCCGAACTGGTCGCCCCGGTACGGCCCAGCGCCAAGCACCGGGAGCCGCACACCACGATGGACGAGTACGCCCACCGCGTACGGGACGAGGACGGACTGCCGTACGACCCCTGGCTCCGCGTCCACGTCCGCGCGGGCGGTGTCATCGACTCGGTGGCGCCCGCGTCCATGACGGTCACCGGGTCGGTCGCCCAGTGGCGCGGGTGGACGGGTCTCCCGTTCGACACCGACGGGCCCGTCGTCGTACCCGGAGCCCTCATGCCCGTGCACTGCGAGGCCACACGCGGCTACGGTGTCTACGTCGAACCCAATGTGTGGGTGCGTCACCGGATCTGAGCGTTGGGGACAGGTGCGGGGGCGGGGGGAATCCACGCGACGGGGTTCGGCGGGCGGTGCCGCTGTATACCCTCGATACGCTTTCGCAGACGTCCCCCTGGCCTGTCAGGAGCAGCATGCACGGCCCCGGAATAGCGCACCCGCAGCCGCACGGCACACCCACACCGGGGGTGCTCGCCCTCCTGAGGGTGCTCTTCGTGGCATTGCCGCTGCTGACCTGCGGTTTCCTCTCCTGGGCGGCGACGCTGCGGGTGGCGATCGTGACCCGGTCCGTCCTGAACTGGTGGCTGTTCATCGGGAACGTGGTCCTCAGCATCATGTGGATCGTCTATCTCGCCCAGGACAACACCGACGACTTCAGCAGTCCCGAGGGCAACATCGGCATGATCGGCATGCTGTCGACCGGCGCCGCCGCCATCGCCTACTTCCTCTACGCGGACTTCAAGCACTACCGGGCACCGGTGGGCGCGTACGCGGGCTCCTACCCGCCGCCGGGCCCGCAGCACGGCTACCGGCCGCCCGCCAACGGCGGTTACGGCTACGGCGGTCCCACCGGGCCCGTGGCCACCCCGCAGCCGCAACCGCCACAGCCGCGGTCCCGGCCGCCGCAGCAGCAGCCCCGGATCGACCAGGTGCGCGCCGAACTGGACGAACTGAGCGATCTCCTGCGCCGCGACCACCTGGACAGCGGCAACAGCGGCGGCAATGGCAACGGCGCCAACAGCGGCAACAGCGGCGACGGCGGCCGGAACAGCGGCGACAGCGACAAGCGGTGAAGCGGTGAACGCCCGCGTCGTCGCGGGCCGTTACGAGATGGCCGGCCTCATCGGGCAGGGCGGCATGGGCCAGGTCTGGACGGCCTACGACCAGCGCCTCGGCCGCCGCGTCGCCGTCAAACTGCTGCGCCCCGACAAGATGGCCGCCGAGACCGCCGCCGAGGATCTGCGCCGCCGGTTCATCCGCGAATGCCGGGTCACCGCCCAGGTCAACCACCCCGGCCTGGTCACCGTGCACGACGCGGGCAGTGACGGCGACGAACTCTTCCTGGTCATGCAGTACGTCGAAGGCACCGACCTCGCGGCCCACTTCACGAGCCACGCGCCCTACCCCTGGCAGTGGGCGGCCTCCGTCGCCGCCCAGTTGTGCGGCGTCCTCGCCGCCGTACACGCGGTGCCGATCGTGCACCGCGACCTCAAGCCGCGGAACGTGATGGTCAAGCCCGACGGCACCGTCCTCGTGCTCGACCTCGGCGTCGCCTCCGTCATCGACACGGACACCACCCGCCTCACCCACACCGGCTCGGTCATCGGCAGCCCCGCCTACATGGCCCCCGAGCAGGTGATGGGCGGCGCCGTCGGCCCGTACACCGACCTCTACGCGCTCGGCGTGGTCCTGCACGAACTCCTCAGCGGCGGCGTCCCGTTCCCCGGCACGACCGCCCTCGGCGTCCTGCACCGCCATCTGTACGAACCGCCCGTCCCGGTCCGCCGGATCCGCCCGGAGATCCCCGAGGCGCTGGAGGCGCTCGTCCTGCGGCTGCTCGCCAAGGACCCGCAGCACCGGCCGGCCGGCGCGCAGGAGGTGTACGAGGCACTGGCCCCGCTGCTCCCCACCCGTGGGGTGGTCGGCGCGCCGCTCTCCGGCCAGGCGGGCACACCGCTCGACCCGTCCCGCCCGTTCCTGCGCCCGCACGCGCCCTGGCCCGACCGGGCCACCGCCCCGCCGCCCGCGCCGCTCCCGCCGACCGTGCCGAATCCGGGAACACATGGGACACCGGGAACACCGGGAGCCCGCGGGCATGTCCGCGCCCAGCGCCCCGACGTCGCCGCCGCCGTCGACGAGGCGAAGCGTCTCCTCGGCGAGGGCAGCATCACGCAGGCCGTCGACATCCTCGGCGGGATCCTCCCGGCGGCGGCGGCCGAGCACGGCGAACGCTCACCGGTCGTCCGTATCCTGCGCAAGCAGTACGCGACGACGCTGATGGACGACGGCCAGTACCGCCGCGCCCTGCCCGAGCTGCGCCGGCTCGCCGACGACCGCGCGGCCGAGGCCGGACCGGGCGATCCGCAGACGCTCCAGTTCCGGTACGACGCCGCGCAGTGCCTCGAACAGCTCGGTGAGGCGGGCGCGGCGCTGGCGGAGTACCGCGCGGTGCTGCCCTACTACGAAAGCGCCGGGCAGCCGGGCGCCGACCAGTCGCGGGCCTTCGACATCCGGCACCGCATCGGGCATCTGCTGCTCGCGGTCGGCGACCACTCCTCGGCGCAGCAGCAGTTGCAGTACCTGCTGTACGACGCGGAGCGGGCGTACGGCCCCTACCACCCGCTGCCGATAGAGCTACGGCGCGGGCTCGACCGCCGGCAGCAGTTCCGGGGCACCACCCGGGGCCGGTAGTTCCGCCGCCCCCGGTCCCTCGCGACGCCGCCTCCGTACGGAGAGCACGCCGACGCCCACCAGCACGAGCAGCGAGGCACCTCCCAGCGCGGCGCCCGAGCGCAGCCCCGGCGGCCGGAACGAGCAGTCGACGGAGGTGGTCGTGCCGTCCGGGTCCAGCGGCACGGCGACCAGCCCGAGGGACGAGTCGGCGGGCTTCCCCGCGCAGCTCCAGCCCGCGATCCGGGGCGCGGCGAGGACGGCCGTTCCCCTGCTGCCGGGCGGCAGTTCGGCCCGTACACCGTGGTCGGAGACCCGCACCGAGACGGCCCCGGTCTTCTGCATCCGCTCCACGGCGGCGTCGAGACGCGCCCGGTCCAGACAGGCCACCGTCCGCCCCTTCGGCGCCTTGCCGTCGAACGTGACGCGCTCACCGGCGCGTTCGGCGACGCCGAGCGAGGTCACGGCCGCGCGTCGGCGGGGCTGTCCGCCCCGCAGCTCGACCGGGGTGGCGTCGCCGAGCCGGGCGGTGCCGGTGTAGTCGGGCGCGAAGAGGAAGACCTCGCGGCCGACGGGGCAGGACCCCGCCACCGGGGCGGAGTAGACGCGCGAGCCGAGCAGCGCCTCCTGATTGCGGAAGGGCGAACGCCCGTAGTGCGGGCGGGTCTTCTCCGGCGGCCGTACGGTCACCAGCGGCGGTACCTCGGCCCGGCTCAGCGCCGGCGGCTCGCCGTCCTCCGTACGGAAGCGGGCGCCCACCGCGAACACGGCGTCCACGACCGGGCTGTCCAGGCTCTGCACCGCCCGCCCGTTCGACGTCCAGCCGGCGCCCAGCGCGCCGAGCGTACGTGTCAGCACCTCGGGTGTGTGACTGCTGTAGTAGGAGGCGCCCTGACCGCCCAGCAGCAGCGGGTCGTTGCCGGTGATCTGGGTGCGCCCCGGGTCGGTGCGGTAGCGCGGCCACCCGTCGACGTCCGCGACGGCGTCGGCGCGCTCGTCGTGCGCGGTGCCCCAGGCCGGGTAGTCGTCGAGCCGGTGGAGCCGGGCCCGGTCGGTGTACGCGGTGGTCGCCGCCGCCTGCCCCGCGAGGCCGCCCGCCAGCAGCAGCGCGGCAAGCGCCGCGTACCGGCGCCGGGGGAGCCGTACCAGCAGCAGCGCGGCCACGGCCGCCGCGAGCCCGCACACGAAGAGCGCGAGGGCCCGCTTGCCGGTCATCTCGTCGGTGGCGGCGACGGCGCCGACCGCGACGAGCAGTCCGGTGCCGACGAGCAGCGGGCGGCGGCCCGGCCAGCCGTACGCGAGGCACTGCCAGGCCGCGATCACCAGCAGCCCGGACAGCACGAACGTCTGGCGGAACGGGCTGCCGTTGGGCGTCGCGAAGGCGTGCCAGAGCAGATGCGTCGGCTCCCACTGCAAGGACAGCGCGACGCCGCCCGCGAGCCCGGCCCACGCCAGCCGCTCCCGGCCGGGGACCTGCCGGTTGAACGGCAGCACGACGGCGAGCAGCAGCGCGCCGCCGCCCAGGAAGACGGCGGGCGTGAAGAAGCTGTACGTCGCGGGCAGCGTCCGCGCGAGGGACTGGCTCCAGCCGGCCGGTTCGAACTGCCGCGTCCAGCCGGGAAACGCGTGCCCCGTCCCCATCACGACCGGCAGCAGCACGGGCGTGGCGAGCCCGATCCCGAGGAGCACCGTGCCGGCGCCGCGCACCAGGACCCGTACCCGCTCCCGTGACACCCCGCCATGGAGGAGGAGTTGGACGCAGAGCACCAGCACGGCACCGAGGGTCGCCATGTACGCGGTGTAGAAGTTGGCGATCCACGCGAGGGCGACGACGAGCGGGCCGAGGACCGGCCGGCGCCCCGCCCGTACCCACTCGCCGACCAGACAGAGCAGCGGGAAGGCGATGAGCCCGTCGAGCCACATCGGGTTGTACGACGCCTCGATGACGGACCAGCCGCAGAGCGCGTACGTGGCGCCGAGCACCCCGGCGACCCACCACGAGGCCGACCCCGACGCCGAAGCCGGTGCCGCCCCCGAACCGGACCGCTTCCTCGCCATCGCCAGCAGCAGCCAGGCCATCGCCGCGCCCGCCGCCGCCATCTTGAGCACCGTGATGACATACACGGCGAGATCGATCCGGTCCCGTGGGAAGACCCCGACGAGCAGCGCGAACGGACTCGTCAGATACGTCCCGAGGTCGGGCAGGAACGCGGTGCCGTACCCGGACTGCCAGTTGAGCAGCAGCCCGCCGTCCCCGCGCCCGTGAAGCAGGTCCCACAGCTTGGCGTGGAAGGGGACGAACTGATTGCCCAGGTCGTTGACGCTCCGCGTGTCCGACCCGAACGGGAAGCTGCGGGCGACGGCGTCCCCCGCGCAGACGGCGGTCACGGTGATCAGGGCGGCGAACGCGGCTGCCCGGCCGCGGACGGATTCCAGGATCGGCATAGTGATCGAATATGTCAGCGTGGATCCCGACAAAAGGGTCCTTGGCGATCCAGTTCACACGATGGCCGCCTGTAATTCATTCAGCCAATCCATCCGTGACATTGCGGTGGGATGTCGTTCTACCGTGCTGATCTCAATAGTGGTCCCGTGCTTCAACGAACAGGAGATCGTCGACCGCTTCCACGACCGTGTGACCGATGAACTCGCGCTGCTCGAAGGGGAACTCGGGCATGAATTCGAGCTGGTCTACGTGGACGACGGAAGCCGCGACGGGACTCTGGAGCGATTGGACCACCTCGCCGCGGCCGACCCCCGCGCCCGTTACGTCTCCTTCAGCCGCAACTTCGGCAAGGAGGCCGCGATGCTCGCCGGCCTCCAGTACGCGAAGGGCGACGCCGTCGTCATCATGGACGCGGACCTCCAGCACCCGCCGGAGCTGGTCCGCCGCATGCTCGCCCTCCATGAGGAGGGTTACGAGCAGGTCATCGCCCGCCGTACCCGCAAGGGCGACCGCGTCACCCGCACCCTGGCGGCCCGCGCCTACTACCGGCTGATCAACCGCCTGATCGATGTGGAACTGGTCGACGGCGTCGGGGACTTCCGGCTGCTCTCCCGCCGCGCGGTCGACGCGGTGCTCGGCCTCGCCGAGTACAACCGCTTCTCCAAGGGGATCTTCGCCTGGGTCGGATTCCGCTCGACCACCTTCGAGTACGAGAACGCGGTCCGTGAGCAGGGCCGTTCCAAATGGAGCTTCGGAAAGCTGCTCAACTACGGGCTCGACGGCATGCTCTCCTTCAACAACAAGCCCCTGCGTGCCGCGCTCTACCTCGGACTGCTGCTGGTGTCGGTCGCCTCCCTGTACGCGGCGTGGATCGTCGTCGCGGCCATGGTCAACGGGGTCGACTCCCCGGGCTATGTCACACTTCTGGTGGCTGTCACGGCCCTGTCGGGCGTACAGATGGTGATGGTGGGAGTCGTCGGCGAGTATGTCGGCCGCATCTACTACGAGGTGAAGCGGCGCCCGCACTATCTGGTGGCGGCGACCGACGTGGACCGCCCGCGCGGGGCACGTACGACGACCGACCGGACGTCGGACCGGACGACGGACCAGGAGCTTGTGGGCACATGACGGTCCGGGGCCAGCTGATCAGATTCGCGCTCGTCGGGGTCGTCAACACCGGTTCGTACTACGGCTGTTATCTGGTGCTGCTGACCTGGCTGCCGTACGTCGCGGCGCACGTCGCCGCCTTCGTGCTCAGCATGATCGGCTCGTTCTTCCTCAACTCGTACTTCACCTACCGGACCCGGCCGACCTGGCGGAAGTTCCTGCTCTTCCCGCTCACCAACGCGGCGAACTTCACCATCACCACCTGCGGTGTGTATCTGCTGGTGGACGTGCTGGAGTTCAGCCGGACGTACGCGCCGCTGATCGCCGCGGCGGCGGCGATCCCGATCACGTTCGTGGTCTCGCGCACGATCATGCTGCGCCCGGACGACGCGAAGGACCCGGAGCCGGCCGCCTACTCCGAACCGTCGCCCGCCGCGTCGGCCGCACCCGCAGCGCCCGCCGCCTCCGTCCCGAGCCGCGCGGCCCGTATCGACAAGTAGCGGTACTCGGGCGTGCTCGTCGTACGCGCGGCGGCGGCCCGGAAGTTCTCGACGGCCGCCGCCCGCTCGCCCGCCATCTCCAGCAGATGCGCCCTGACGACGTACAGGCGGTGGTGCCCCGCGAGGCGCCCCGCCGTGTCGAGCGCGTCGACGGCGGCGAGACCGGCGGCCGGGCCGCGCACCATCGCCAGCGCGACGGCCCGGTTCAGCGAGACCACCGGATTGTCGACGAGCGCGTCGAGCACCCCGTACAGGGCCAGGATCTGCGGCCAGTCCGTCTCCTCGGCCGAGCCCGCCTCGTCGTGCACGGCCGCGATCGCCGCCTGCACCTGATACGGGCCCACCGGGCCGTACGGCAGCGCCGCCGTGATCAGCGCGACGCCCTCGGCGATCAGCGCGCCGTCCCACCGCCCCCGGTCCTGCTCGGCCAGCGGGATCAGCTCACCGCCCGGCCCGGTGCGGGCCGCGCTGCGCGCCTGGGTGAGCAGCATCAGCGCCAGCAGCCCGGTGATCTCGCTGTCGTCCGGCAGCAGTTCACGGACGGCGCGGGTCAGCCGGATCGCCTCGTGGGACAGCTCGACCCGCTGAAGATCCGGCCCGGCACTCGTCGCGTATCCCTCGCTGAAGATCAGATACAGCACATGCAGTACGGCCCCGAGCCGCCGCTCCCGGTCCTCCTCGTCCGGGCCCGGCAGCCGGAACGGCACCCCGGACGCCCTGATCCGCTGCTTCGCCCGGCTGATGCGTTGGCCCATCGTCGCCTCGGGCACCAGGAAGGCGCGGGCGATCTCCGCCGTACCGAGACCACCCACGCACCGCAGCGTCAGCGCGACGGCGGCGGCCGGCGACAGCGCCGGATGGCAGCACAGGAACAGCACGGTCAACGAGTCGTCCCGGTCGGCCGGTTCGTCCGCGTCGGCGGGCGGGGCCACCCGCCGGTCGGCCGGCTCGCGCTCCGCCACCAGATCCTCGCGGCGCCGCCGCGCCCGCTCGGCACGGACCGATTCGGTCATCCGGCGGCCCGCGACCTGGATCAGCCAGCCGCGCGGATTGCCGGGCACCCCTTCCTCGGGCCACTGTGTCGCCGCCGCCAGCAACGCCTCCTGCACGGCGTCCTCGGCGGTCGCGAAGTCCCCGAAGCGCCGGGTGAGCACGCCGACGACCTGCGGCGCGAGTGTGCGCAGCAGGTCCTCGTCGTGGAAAGTGCCAGGGCTCAACGCCGGCTCTCCTAGAACTCGTCTGGCGGGCCGGCCATGATCTGACGGGCCTCGATCGCCATGTTCAGCGGCTTGCCGCCGGGGCCGGGGGCCGCCGAGATGTGCGCGGCGATCTCGTCCGCCCGCTCGGCGCTCTCGCAGTCGACGATCCAGAACCCGGCCAGGAACTCCTTCGTCTCGGGGAACGGCCCCTCCGTGACGACGGGCGCGCCGCCGCTCCCGGCGCGGACGATCCGTGCCGTGTCCACTCCCGCGAGGCCCTGGGCGTCCACGAATTCGCCGGCGTCCTGGAGCATCGTGTTCGTCTCGCCCATGAAGGCGATGTGCGCCCGGATCTCCTCGGGGGTCCAGGTCGAGAGATCCGGGAATCCGGCGTTCTCTGCGCTGAACTGCATCAACAGCATGTACTTCATGGCTCGCTCCTGTGCGCGGTTGTCCGGTGGTGCCCTCACAGACTGGTAGAAGCCACGGCGGCGATTTCGACACCCTGGCCGACCGTTCGGCGAAGTTTTCGAAAAAAGTCGGGCTGACTGGATCGGATCCGCCGCCACTGCCTAACATCGATCAACGCACGGTCGTTGTCACGATCCAGGAGGCACCCTTGCACCGCCGCCGTCGCACAGCGCTCACCCTCTCCGCCGCGCTCCTCGCAGCGGCCCCGCTCCTCACCGCCTGCGGCAACGACGCCCACCCCGGCGCGGCGGCCGTCGTCGGCGGCGAGCGCATCGACGTGTCCTCGCTCCAGGCCCAGGTCCGGGACGTACGCGACGCGCAGCAGGCGTCCCCGCAGGCGGCCGAGCTGATCAAGAACACCGGTCAGCTCAACCAGGTCAAGCTCAACAGCATGATCTTCGACGAGATTCTCCAGAAGGCGGCCGACGACGCGGGTGTGAAGGCGTCCCGCAAGGACATCCAGACCACCCGCCAGGCGGCGGCCCAGCAGTCCGGCGGCGAGGACCAGTTGGCGACGATGCTGCTCCAGCAGGGCGCGCTCACCCCGGACCAGATCGACACCGCGATCCGCCGCGAGGTGCTGATGTCGAAGCTGGCCCAGTCGCTCGGCGCCAACACCACCACACCGGAGGGCCAGCAGCAGGTCCTCGCCGTGCTGGTCAAGACGTCCGAGGAGCTGGGCATCGACGTCAACCCGCGCTACGGAGCGTGGGACACCAAGCAGGTCAGGCTGGGCGAGGCGAAGACGCCGTGGCTCACCCAGGTCACCAAGGAGGCCCCGCCGGAGCAGGCTCCGACGGGCGCGTGAGGCGGGACCGGGGCCCGGAGGTAGGTTGCTTCGGTGACCGAAGAACCCGCCGCTTCCGGCCCCGGCCGTATCGTCCTGCTCACCGTCAGCCACCGGGTCGCGCCGGGCGTGCTGTCCTGGCCCGCCTGGCAGACACTGCGCGAGGCCGACCAGGTCCTGTGCGCGGACGCCGGACACCCGCAACTGCCGTATCTGCGTGAGGCCGGCGTCACCGTCGAACGCGCCGCGCCCACCGCGCGGGAGCTGGTCGACGCCTGCGCCGGCGGCCGTACGGTCGTGGTCCTGCCCTCCGGCGAGGGCGACCAGGCCCTGACCGACGGCCTTTCCCGGCTGGCGGGTTCGGGCCGCGTCCAGATGCCCGACCTGGAACTGCTCCCCGGCTCGTACGACCTGCCGGGCGCCCGGCTGCTCGACCTCGTCCAGGTCATGGACCGTATCCGCGCCGAGTGCCCGTGGTCCTCGACCCGGACGCACGAGGGCCTTGCCAAGTACGCCATCGAGGAGGCGTACGAACTGGTCGAGGCGATCGAGAGCGGCGACCGGGGTGAACTCCGCGAGGAACTGGGCGATGTGCTGCTCCAGGTGGTCTTCCACGCCCGTATCGCGGAGGAGGAGGACGAACCCTTCTCGATCGACGACGTCGCGGCGACGATCGTCGAGAAGCTGATCCACCGTCACCCCCATGTCTTCGGCGACGAGAGCGCCGAGACCCCGGACGAGGTCAAGGCCCACTGGCTGCGCACCAAGGCGGCGGAGAAACAGCGCGACTCGATCACCGACGGCGTGCCGCAGGCCCAGCCGGCCCTCGCCCTCGCGGCCAAACTCATCTCCCGCGTCGCGGCCTCACCCCTGGATGTCCCGCTGCCGCGGGGCGAGTCCGTCGGCTACGAACTCCTCGCCCTGGCGGCCCGCGCGGACGCCGGGGGCGTCGACCCGGAGGCGGCGCTGCGCGCGGCGGCCCGCGCGTACCGGGACGCGATTCTGACGGCGGAGGCGAAGGAGCGCGACGCCGCCGGGTAGCCGCCGGTCAGGCCCGCCGAGGGGGAGCCGCCCGTCAGGCCCGCTGAGGCGCGCGGGACAGCCGGATCGCCGAGACGAGGAAGAAGATCCCGCCGAGCACGGCGTAGCCGGCGAGCGCGCTCAGCGTGGGCTCGTCCTGCGCGGCGCTGCCGATGAAGGACGCACCGGCCAGCACCGAGATACCACCGCTGGCGATCATGGCCCACTGGCCGCCCATCGGCCGGCGCGCGACGCCCACCCCCAGCTGGACGAGACCGGAGACGATCGCCCACGCGCCCCAGACGCGCAGGACGTCCGCGACACCCGAGCCGCCGGCGACCGCCAGGCCGGCGGCGGCGAGCGAGCTGATGGCGATGTTGGCGTACAGCCCCTTGACCGGCCCGCCGGTCCCGTCGGTACGCGCCGACCTCGCATCGACGACGGCCGCGGCCACGTCGAAGGCCGGATAGAGGAACAGCAGCAGTCTGGCCCCGGTGCTGAGGTCCGAGCCGGACAGCAGCAGGAGCGCGGCCCACGCGGCGGCGAAGGCGAAGCGAACGACGTACAGCCGGCGCAGGGCGGTGGATGCCATGGGGTTCTCCCGTGTGTGACGTAGCGGTGTGCCATGGAGGCGTGAAGTAGAGAGAACGTTCTCCCTCTCGATGGGGCGAGTGTGGCACACGGCTCTGCCGAAAAACAAGAGAGAGCGTTCTCCCTCTACAATGGACGGCATGACACAGAAGGAAGCCGGTGCGGGCACCGGCAGGCGGGTCTCCGAGGCCCGGGAGCGACTGCTGAGGACCGCCGGCCGGCTCTTCTACGCGGAGGGCATCCACACGGTCGGCGTCGACCGGCTGGTCGCCGAGTCGAAGGTCACCAACGCCACCTTCTACCGCCACTTCCGCGGCAAGGACGAGCTGGCCGTCGCCTACATCGGCAGCGTCGACCAGGCGATCCGCACCCAGCTCGACACCCTGACGGCCACGGACGTACCGACCGACGCCGTCCTGCGGGGCATCGGCGCGTCCCTGGTCGAGCAGATCCGCTCACCCGGCTACCGCGGCTGCGCCTTCCTCAACGCGGCGGCGGAATTCCCCGACCCCGACCACCCGGTCCACCGTGCCGTCGTGCGGCACCGCGACTGGTTCCTGCGGACGATCACCGGCCTGTTCGCCGAGATCACCACCGACCAGGCCGAGCACGCCGGACGTCACTTCGTCATGCTCCGCGACGGCGCGATGAGCGCCGGCTACCTCGGCGACCCCGTCCTCGCCGGTGAGACCCTGCTGCGCGGCATCGACGGACTGCTCCGCATCCACAGCGCCCGCGCGCCCGAGGAACGCCCCGTCGCCACGCCCGCGCCGGTCACCGACATCGACTGCTCACCGCCGGCAGTCTGACCGCGACCGGCCGCCGCCTCCGTCCGACCGGGCAGGACGGAGGCGGCCCCGTCCGCCGGCCGTCCGCACCGCATGTCCGTTCAACCCCCGTTTATCGCATCCTGATCGCGGCTTTCTAGGGTCGTTCGACGGACCCGCGCCGGACCGGCATCCCGGCGCGCTGTAGAGCGAGAGCGAGATCCGGGCTCTCAACGGGGGGACGACATGCTCCGCATTCACTTCACCGACGTGGATCTCGCCAGGACCCGACTCGCCTCCGCTCCCGATCCGCTTTTCGAGATCGCCGCGAGTCTGCACCGGTTCCAGTCACGCAGGGGACGGTGGGCGTACGCCGGCTGGTACCGCAGCGCACGCGAGGAGTTGCGCGCGGCGGGGCTGGAGCGGGCCCTGCGGAGCGTTCTGCTGCCCCTGTACCCAAGAGCCGCGTACTTCCCGGACTTTCTCACCCCGGTCGACGCGGTGGAGGGCCTCGACGCCGGACTGGAGTCGATTCTGGCGACGCCTCCGAAACGGGTCACGGCCGAGATATCCACCCTCGACCGGGTCCTCGGAGCGCCCCCGTGGGCACGCCAACTGGCCGGACGGGACACGCGCGAGGAGTTCGCGGGGATCCTGCGCGCGTACTACAACGCCGTCGTCGTCCCCCACCGGGAACAGGTGCGGGCGCGTATCGAGGCCGAACGGGCGGCGCGCTGCCGCGGGCTCCTCGACGGCGGGGTGGAGGGCATGCTCGCGGGACTCGGGCCCATGCTGCGCTGGCGCCCGCCCGTACTGGAGGTCGCCTACCCCAGACAGGCGGCGGACCGGGACCTCCATCTGGACGGCCGTGGACTGACCCTCGTCCCCTCCTACTTCAACTGGGGCGAGTCGGTCGCCTTCGCCGACCCGGGACTGCCGCCCGTGGTCTGGTACTCCCTGCTGCACGAGCCCGAAGCCCGCCCCCTGGGCGACGACCCCGGGCGGTCACTGACCCAACTGCTCGGCCGCGCCCGCGCGATCGCCCTGCACACCGCGTCCAGCGGCGCCACGACCGGCGAGATCGCCCGCGCCGCCGGAGTCTCGGCCTCCGCCGCCAGCAGACACGCCACCGTGTTACGTGACGCCGGACTGACCACCACGGTCCGCAACGGCCCTTCCGTGCTGCACACCCTCACCCCCACGGGCGCGTCCGTGCTGCGCGCCGCCCTGCGCGAGGCCGAGGACGACGCCGGGGGCACCGCGGTCTGAGCCGACGGGGCCCGACACCGACACCGGCACCGGCACCCGCACCCGCAGGCCCGGCACCCGCACCCGCTCCCGCTCCGTACGCCCTCGCGACCGCCGACGCCGGGCGGCCCGTACGCGGCCGTTACTGTCGGGGCCATGCGCGACCTGCCGTCCAGCACACCCCCCGCTCCCGAACTCTTCACCTGGGAGTTCGCCACCGACCCCTACCCCGCCTACGCCTGGCTCCGCGAGCACGCGCCCGTGCACCGGACCACGCTGCCGAGCGGGGTCGAGGCGTGGCTCGTCACCCGGTACGCGGATGCCAAGCGGGCCCTCGCCGACCCCCGGCTCTCCAAGAATCCCGTGCACCACGCCGCGCATGCGCACGCGAAGGGCAGGACGGGGATTCCGGGGGAGCGCGGCGCGGAGTTGATGACGCATCTGCTGAACATCGATCCGCCCGACCACACCCGGCTGCGCCGGCTGGTGTCGCAGGCGTTCACGCCCCGGCGGGTGGCCGAATTCGCGCCGCGCGTGCAGGAGTTGACGGACGGGCTGATCGACGCCTTCGCGGCGGACGGGGAGGCCGATCTGATCCATGACTTCGCCTTCCCGCTGCCCATCTACGCGATCTGCGATCTGCTCGGCGTCCCGCGCGAGGACCAGGACGACTTCCGGGACTGGGCCGGGATGATGATCCGGCACGGCGGCGGGCCGCGGGGCGGGGTCGGCCGGTCGGTGAAGAAGATGCGCGGGTATCTCGCCGAACTCATCCACCGCAAGCGGGACGACCTCGGCGACGACCTGATCTCCGGTCTGATCCGGGCCAGCGACGACGGCGAACACCTCACCGAGAACGAGGCCGCCGCGATGGCCTTCATCCTGCTGTTCGCGGGGTTCGAGACCACCGTGAATCTGGTCGGCAACGGGGTGTACGCCCTGCTTCGGCACCCCGAGCAGCGGGCACGGCTGCAACGCTCCCTCGACGCGGGCGAGAGCGGGCTCCTCGCGACCGGGGTCGAGGAACTGCTGCGCTACGACGGGCCGGTGGAGCTGGCCACCTGGCGTTACGCCACCGAGCCCGTCCGGCTCGGCGGGCAGAGCGTCGCGGTGGGCGACCCCGTTCTGGTCGTACTCGCCGCCGCCGACCGCGACCCCGAGCGGTTCGACGACCCGGACCGGCTCGACCTCTCGCGAAGTGACAACAAACACCTCGGCTACGGCCACGGCATCCACTACTGTCTCGGCGCACCGCTCGCCCGGCTGGAGGGGCGGGCCGCGATCGGCACGCTGCTGACCCGCTTGCCCGACTTGCGACTTGCGGTCGATCCATCCGATTTGCGGTGGCGTGGCGGCCTCATCATGCGTGGACTGCGCACGCTCCCGGTGCAGTTCACAGCGGTGCGTGACTGACGGAACCTCAACACTGTGACTTTCACGTGATCTCCGCTGCATCGACTTGTGACAGCCCTTGGAGTACGGCTACGTTCACGACCGTCTCAGCAGTCACGTGTCCGGGATTCACGTTTCAGCAGTCTCACGGAAGGCAACCGCATGCGCTCCGGGAACGGCCGGCACCGTCGGCCCCGTCAAGCCCCCGCCCTCGTCGTCGCGGCAGGGGTGACAGGCTCGGCGATCGCCATCCCGCTGCTCGGCGCGAGCGGGGCCAGTGCGGCCGACGCCGCCACCTGGGACCGCGTCGCCGAGTGCGAGAGCGGCGGCATGTGGAGTGCCGATCTCGGCAACAGGGCTTTCGGCGGGCTCCAGATCACCCAGGAGACCTGGGCCGACTTCGGCGGTACGGCGTACGCGCCCACCCCCGACCAGGCCAGCCGCAGCCAGCAGATAGCCGTGGCGGAGAAGATCCTCGCCGGGCAGGGGCCGAGCGCGTGGCCGACCTGCGCGCTGGTCGCCGGACTCACGGCGGACGACGACGCGGCTCCCGACGGCGAGCCCTCCGGCGACGCCACCGAGACGCCGAAGACGCCGAAGGAGTCCACCGAGCCCGCGCCCGATGCGAGCGAGGAGGCCGAGCTGCCTCCCGCTCCGGAGTCGACGCCCTCGTCCGGGCAGTTCGGCCGTGACTCCGCCGCCGGCGGCGAGGAGCCGGGCACGGACGCGCGTACGGAGGCGAGCACGGAACCGAGCGCGAAGCCCGGCAGCGGCCAGGGCAAGCACCGCGGCGAGGCGGCCCCCGAGGAGGACCCGACCGCCGAGCCCGGCACGTCGGCGGGCCCCGAGGCCGGATCGACCGAAGCGGGCAAGCCGGGCGACAAGCGCGAAAGCGGCCGTCATGCCTCGCGGGGTGACGGTTCGGCACGCGACGCCGCCGCCGACGGCTCGTACACCGTCCGCGCCGGCGACAACCTGTGGGCCATCGCCGAGGAGCAGCGGGTGGAGGGCGGCTGGCCCGCGCTCTACGAGGCGAACCGCGAGGTCGTGGGCTCCGACGCCGACCTCATCCTGCCCGGCCAGAGCCTCGATCTGACCGCGAAGTAGGGGCAGTTAAGCGGGCTATGTCCGGATCTGCGCAAGTGAGACAAGGGTCTCTTCGCCCCAACTGACGCGAGCTGACCGGAAAGTCCCCTCGCTTCCCGCCCGACCTGCGTAAACAGAGGTTTCCCTGGGGCGGGATGGGCGAATCATCCCGGATGTTCCTTCTTTGAACATCCGGGATGTCTGTGTTTACGGTCTGAACCGCTCGCACCGCGGGCACCGTCGACCGTCACGCCGAATCCTGCCGTCGGTCGGGGGGAGTACTCGTCGCGTCAAGCGCCGAAGGCAGGAGCGGGGGACCCAGGTAAGTGCCGGTCAGTACGGCCGGCTCGGGGTGCAGCCGTGTGCGAGGGGACGTGAAGACGTTCCCGCGCCGCACGGCCGGGCAACTCACTTGGCCCGAACCCGACAGCTCACCTCGTAGGCGTCGGTGAGGAGATCTCGCATGCTGTTTTCCAGCAAGTCCGGCAAGGGCAAGCACCGCCGTCCGTCCAAGGCCGTCCGCTACGCCACGCTCGCCGGTGTCACCGGTGCCGCTGTCGCGGCCCCGCTGATCGCCACCACCTCAGCCTCCGCCGCGACCACCTCCGAGTGGGACGCCGTCGCCCAGTGCGAGTCCGGCGGCAACTGGTCGATCAACACCGGTAACGGCTACTCCGGCGGCCTCCAGTTCTCGCCCTCCACCTGGGCCGCGTACGGCGGCACCGCCTTCGCGTCCAGCGCCGACCAGGCGTCGAAGGCCCAGCAGATACAGATCGCCGAGAAGGTCCTGGCGGGCCAGGGCAAGGGTGCCTGGCCGAGCTGTGGCGTGGGCCTGTCCAACGCCAAGAACGACGCCGGCTCCACCCAGCAGCAGGCGCCGAAGCAGCAGGCCCCGAAGGCCGCCCCGAAGCAGGAGTCCGCGCCGCGCGCCGCGCAGGAGCAGCCCGCCTCGCGTAGTGAGACGCGCGGTCCGGTCAAGAAGGGCGACGGCGAGTACAAGGTCAAGGCCGGCGACACGCTCTCCAAGATCGCCGAGGCCAAGAAGGTCGACGGCGGCTGGGCGAAGCTCTTCGACCTGAACAAGGACATCGTCGAGAACGCCGACGAGATCTTCCCGGGTCAGCAGCTCCACCTGAGCTGACCCTCTCCCCGGGCTCACCCCCCACCGGGCCCCGGTCCGGCGCGTCTCACTCCCCCCGGACGCGCCGGGCCGGGGCCCGGGCCCGTCCGGCCTCCGGTGTCCCGCAGGTCCCTCCGCTCACCGGTGACCTCAGGACATTCGTGGCCGAACGGGCATTGAGGACTCTTTTCGTCCCAGCGGGCGGGCATCTGCCGACCGCCGACCGGGAGCCGGTTAGGCTCTTGCCGCAAGGCCAATGAGGCCCTGCACTCCACGCGTCACATCCCAGAAGGAGATGCTCGTGCCGTCCATCGACGTCGTCGTAGCCCGGGAAATCCTTGACTCCCGAGGCAACCCCACGGTCGAGGTCGAGGTCGGCCTCGACGACGGCAGCACCGGCCGTGCTGCTGTCCCCTCCGGTGCCTCCACCGGTGCGTTCGAGGCCCTTGAGCTCCGCGACGGTGACCAGAACCGCTACCAGGGCAAGGGTGTCGAGAAGGCGGTCCTCGCCGTCATCGAGCAGATCGGCCCGGAGCTGGTGGGCTACGACGCCACCGAGCAGCGTCTGATCGACCAGGCGATGTTCGACCTGGACGCCACGCCCGACAAGTCCTCGCTCGGCGCCAACGCCATCCTCGGTGTCTCCCTGGCCGTGGCGCACGCCGCGTCCGAGGCCTCGGACCTGCCGCTGTTCCGCTACCTCGGCGGCCCGAACGCGCACCTGCTGCCCGTGCCGATGATGAACATCCTCAACGGCGGTTCGCACGCCGACTCCAACGTGGACATCCAGGAGTTCATGATCGCGCCGATCGGCGCCGAGTCGTTCTCCGAGGCGCTGCGCTGGGGCGCCGAGGTCTACCACACGCTGAAGCAGGTCCTGAAGGAGAAGGGGCTCTCCACGGGCCTCGGCGACGAGGGCGGCTTCGCGCCGAACCTGGAGTCCAACCGCGCCGCGCTCGACCTGATCCTCGTGGCCATCAAGGAAGCCGGCTACGTCCCGGGCAAGGACATCGCGCTCGCGCTCGACGTGGCGGCCTCCGAGTTCTACAAGGACGGCAGTTACGCGTTCGAGGGCAAGTCCCGCTCGGCCGCCGAGATGACCGAGTACTACGAGGAGCTGGTGGCCTCGTACCCGCTGGTCTCCATCGAGGACCCGCTCTTCGAGGACGACTGGGCCGGCTGGAAGGTCCTCAACGACAAGCTGGGCACCAAGGTCCAGATCGTCGGCGACGACCTCTTCGTCACCAACCCCGAGCGCCTCGCCCGCGGTATCGAGGAGGGCTCGGCCAACGCCCTGCTCGTCAAGGTCAACCAGATCGGTTCGCTGACCGAGACCCTGGACGCCGTCGAGCTGGCGCAGCGCAGCGGCTTCAAGTGCATGATGTCGCACCGCTCGGGCGAGACCGAGGACGTCACCATCGCCGACCTGGCCGTCGCCACCAACTGCGGCCAGATCAAGACCGGTGCCCCGGCCCGCTCCGAGCGCGTCGCCAAGTACAACCAGCTGCTGCGTATCGAGGAGATCCTCGACGACGCGGCGGTGTACGCGGGCCGCAGCGCGTTCCCCCGCTTCAAGGACTGACGGCTTCGACCACCGATCGCAGCGCCCGTCCTACGGCCGTCCCCGGCCACGGTCCCGTACCGTGTCCGGGGACGTACGCGCGTACAGAGGCTGTACGGCAGCACAGAGGTACGAGACCGGCTCAACCTCTGAGTTCGACCTCTGAGGGAGGCGGGACCATGGCCGCGAACAGGGACCGGTTCTCCACCGCGACCAAGATCAGGATCCTGGGCGAGCAGACGGCCGCGCGCGTCTACCGCTCGCAGACCCGCAGGCAGGCCCGCCGCTCCCGGCTCACCGGCCGCGCGGCCTTCCTGGTGCTCGTCGTCTGCTCGCTGATCGTGGCGCTCGCCTACCCGATGCGGCAGTACGTGGCGCAGCGCGGTGACATCGCGGAGCAGGAGCAGTTGACGCGCGAGGCCGCGAAGCGGGTCGAGGAGCTGCGGGACGAGCGGGCCCGCCTCCAGGACGACGCGTACGTCCAGCGTCTGGCGCGCGAGCATCTGCACTACGTGATGCCGGGGGAGACCGGCTACATCATGACCGACCCCCGGGCGGCCGAGGAGCGCCGCACCGACCAGGGCGCGGCCGACCGGCCCTGGTACTCCAATCTCCTGGACGGCGTCGACACCGCCGACCGGACGGACAGATAGACATCAAGGAAACCGACGCAGGTATGCAAACGCCCCCTCCGCAGACGCCGCGCACCGAACCCACCGAGGCGGACGTCGACGCGTTCAGGCAGCAGCTCGGCCGGCCCCCGCGCGGTCTGCGCGCCATCGCGCACCGCTGCCCCTGCGGGCAGCCCGATGTGGTGGAGACCGCCCCGCGCCTCCCGGACGGTACGCCGTTCCCGACGCTCTACTACCTGACTTGCCCGCGCGCGGCCTCGGCCATCGGCACGCTGGAGGCGAACGGCGTCATGAAGGAGATGACCGAACGCCTCGCCACCGACCCGGAGTTGGCCGCCGCGTACCGCAAGGCGCACGAGGACTACCTCACGCGCCGCGACGCCGTCGAGGTGCTGGCGGGCTTCCCGAGCGCGGGCGGTATGCCGGACCGGGTGAAGTGCCTGCACGTGCTGGTCGGCCACTCACTCGCGGCGGGACCGGGCGTGAACCCGCTGGGGGACGAGGCGCTGGCGATGCTGCCCGAGTGGTGGCGCAAGGGACCTTGTGTGATCCCGTTCACAAACGATGGGCCCGTCGAGGGAGACACCGTATGACCAGGATCGCCGCCGTCGACTGCGGTACGAACTCCATCCGGCTGCTCGTCGCCGACGCCGACCCCGCCACCGGCCAACTCGTCGACCTCGACCGGCGGATGACGATCGTGCGGCTCGGCCAGGACGTCGACCGGACGGGCCGGCTCGCGCCCGAGGCGCTGGCGCGCACCTTCGCGGCCTGCCGCGAGTACGCCGGGGTCATCAAGGAACACGGCGTGGACCGGACCCGTTTCGTGGCCACCTCCGCCTCCCGCGACGCGGCGAACCGGGACGAGTTCGTCACCGGTGTCCTCGACATCCTGGGCGTCGAACCCGAGGTGATCACCGGCGACCAGGAGGCGGAGTTCTCCTTCACCGGCGCCACCAAGGAGCTGACCGGCCGGACCGACCTGGCGAAGCCGTACCTGGTCGTGGACATCGGCGGCGGCTCCACCGAGTTCGTCGTCGGCGGTGAACGGGTCACCGCGGCACGGTCGGTGGACATCGGCTGCGTACGGCTGACCGAACGGCACCGCCCGGCCGACCCGGCCACCCACGCCGACATCACCGCCCTGCGCGCGGACATCTCCGCCGCGCTCGACACGGCGGCGCGGGACGTCCCGCTCGGTGAGGCCCGCACCCTCGTCGGACTGGCCGGCTCCGTCACCACGGTCGCGGCCATCGCGCTGGGTCTGACGACGTACGACTCGGCGGCCATCCACCACTCGCGCATCCCCTTCGAGATGGTCCGGGAGATCACCACGACGCTGCTGGCCTCCACCCACGCCGAACGCGCGACGATCCCGGTGATGCATCCGGGACGGGTCGACGTGATCGTGACGGGCGCGCTGATCCTGCTCACGATCATGGAGCGGACCGGTGCGGAGGAGGTCGTCGTGAGCGAGCACGACATCCTCGACGGCATCGGCTGGTCGATCGCCTGAGCCGGATCGAGCGCCTTTACGGGGGTCTTACGGGGTCTCTGCGCACCGCCCCGGAACGAAGTTCGTGAAGTTCTTCACAAGAGAAACCGCCGGGTTGGGCGCACATCACTCCCCGGGGACCCCCGGCGCCGCCCCGGCGCCTCTGTACAGCCGGTCAACGGACCGTTCCGACGGCATTGCGGGCGTGTGAACCATCCGGTGGTCCACCCCGGGGAAAGGTCTCAAGGGCCAGCTCACGAGGGGTGCGGAACGTCCACGGGGACCGGGTGGTTCCACCGCCCCCGGATGAAGTGGATCACGAGGGCCGCGAAGTGTAGCAGAGGTGTGGGGGGTGCTTGTGAAGGGGCTCACGAGCACCCCCTCCGAGGCAGGTGGATACTCGATGGCATGAGCACCACGGAGCGTCCCAGGATCCTTGTTGTAGGCGGAGGGTACGTAGGCCTGTACGCAGCTCGTCGCATTCTGAAGAAGATGCGCTACGGGGAGGCGACGGTCACTGTCGTCGACCCCCGCTCGTACATGACGTACCAGCCCTTCCTCCCCGAAGCCGCCGCCGGGAACATCTCGCCTCGACACGTCGTCGTACCGCTGCGACGCGTGCTGCCCAAGGCTGAGGTGCTCACCGGCCGAGTCACGACCATCGACCAGGACCGCAAGGTCGCCACGGTCTCGCCGCTCGTCGGTGAGGCCTACGAGCTGCCCTTCGACTACCTGATCGTCGCGCTCGGCGCCGTCTCCCGCACCTTCCCGATCCCTGGCCTCGCCGAGCAGGGCATCGGTATGAAGGGCATCGAGGAAGCGATCGGTCTCCGTAACCACGTGCTCGAACAGCTCGACAAGGCCGACTCGACGACCGACGAGGACGTCCGCCGCAAGGCGTTGACCTTCGTCTTCGTCGGCGGGGGCTTCGCCGGTGCCGAGACCGTCGGTGAGGTCGAGGACCTGGCGCGCGACGCCGCGAAGTACTACACCAGCGTCAAGCGCGAGGACATGCGCTTCCTGCTGGTCGACGTCGCCGACAAGATCCTGCCCGAGGTCGGCCCCAAGCTGGGCAGTTGGGGCAAGGAGCACCTGGAGAGCCGCGGCGTCGAGGTCTATCTCAAGACCGGCATGGAGTCCTGCGTCGACGGCCGCGTCGTGCTGGGCAACGGCCTTGAGGTCGACTCCAACACGATCGTGTGGACCGCGGGCGTCAAGCCCAACCCGGCGCTGGCCCGTTACGGTCTGCCGCTCGGCCCGCGTGGTCACGTCGACACCGACGCCA
The DNA here is from genome assembly GCF_042870175.1 of Streptomyces sp. NPDC006643. Classification (NCBI taxonomy): domain Bacteria; kingdom Bacillati; phylum Actinomycetota; class Actinomycetes; order Kitasatosporales; family Streptomycetaceae; genus Streptomyces; species Streptomyces sp. NPDC006643. The sequence goes on from NZ_JBIAHA010000005.1 coordinate 212,369, forward strand.
AGCTCCAGGTGCAGGGCACCGACTACATCTGGGCCGCCGGCGACAACGCCCAGGTCCCGGACATGGCCGCCCGCAAGGCCGGTGTCGAGAACGCCTGGTGCCCGCCGAACGCCCAGCACGCGCTGCGTCAGTCGAAGGTCCTCGGCGACAACGTGATCTCCGCGCTGCGGGGCTTCCCGCAGAAGGAGTACAGCCACGCCAACAAGGGCGCGGTCGCGGGTCTCGGCATGCACAAGGGTGTCGCGATGATCGTCGTCGGCAAGATGAAGATCAAGTTCCGTGGCCGGCTTGCCTGGTACATGCACCGCGGCTATCACGGCATGGCGATGCCGACCTGGAACCGCAAGATCCGCGTCTTCGCCGACTGGACGCTCTCGGCGTTCCTCAAGCGCGAGGTCGTCTCGCTCGGCGCGATGGAGACACCGCGCGAGGAGTTCTACGAGGCGGCCAAGCCCGCCCCGGCGCGCCAGACCACCGCCCCGAAGCCGGAGTCCGGCTCGGAGCAGGACTCGGAGCAGGTCAAGGCCGAGGCCGGCGCGACCAGGGTCAAGGCTTCCTGACCCTCGCGCCGACGCGCGCGCAGCGCTTGTGACGACCCGAAAGGGCCGCCCGCCATCCGTGGTGCGGGCGGCCCTTTCGCGTGCGCCCGGCGCCGAAGTTGGGTACGACATGGCAGGCAAGGGTGCGCATCGGCAGATTTGGTCACAAATTATGTGGCTGGTGCAGCTATTTTTGCCCGCCCATTGCGTGCTGTCGGGACTGCCACACCATCCCGGCGGTGTTTACGTATGTGTTGAGCATTCCTGGGATCCACCATCACGGAGGTGTGCGCCATGGCCGACGCCGCACTGCGGCTGAGCACTCTTGCCGAGGAACTGCTGGGAGCCCCGCTCCCCGTACGTATCCGCGCCTGGGACGGCAGCGAGTCGGGTCCCCCCGGCACGCCGACATTCGTCGTCCGGCACCGCCGGGCCCTGCGCCGACTGCTCTGGAAGCCGGGCGAGCTGGGACTCGCCCGCGCCTGGGTGGCCGGCGAGATCGACATCGACGGTGATCTGTACGCCGCCCTCGACCAGGTTGCCGGGCTCCTCTGGGAGCGCGGCGCCGACGCCAAGGACCCGGTCCATCCGCTGCGCGACCCCCGGATGCGCGCCGCCGCGAAGGGCCTTGTGGAGATCGCCGGCCCCTGGCCGCCGCCCCCGCCGCCCGCCGAGGAGGTCCGGCGCCGGACCGGGGCGCTGCACACCAAGCACCGGGACAGAGCCGCGATCAGCCACCACTACGACGTGGGCAACGACTTCTACGCGATGGTCCTCGGACCGTCCATGGTCTACTCGTGCGCCTACTTCGAGGAGCCCGGCGCCACGCTGGAGGACGCGCAGCGCGACAAGCTCGACCTCGTCTGCCGCAAGCTCGGCCTCAAGGAGGGCGAGCGGCTGCTCGACGTCGGCTGCGGCTGGGGCTCGATGGCCATACACGCGGCGCGTGAGTACGGCGCCCAGGTCACCGGAGTCACGCTCTCCCGCGAACAGGCCGCCTATGCGCGCAAGCGCATCGCCGAGGCCGGCCTCACCGACCGGATCGAGATCCGGGTGCAGGACTACCGGGACGTCAGGGACGGTCCGTACGACGCCATCTCGTCCATCGGGATGGCCGAACACGTCGGCTCGGTCCGCTACCGCGAGTACGCCGACGACCTCTTCGCCCTCCTCAAGCCGGGCGGCCGGCTGCTCAACCACCAGATCGCGCGCCGCCCCGAGAAGGACGAGTCCCAGTACCACATCGACGACTTCATCGACGCGTACGTCTTCCCCGACGGCGAACTGGCCCCGCTCGGCCGCACGCTCGCCACCCTGGAGGAAGCCGGCTTCGAAGCCCGGGACGTCGAATCCCTGCGTGAGCACTACGCACTGACGCTCCGTCACTGGGTGCGGAATCTGGAGAAGCACTGGCCGGAGGCGGTACGGGCCACCTCACCCGGCCGGGCCCGCGTCTGGCGCCTCTACATGGCCGCCTCCGCGCTCTCCTTCGAGCACAACAGGATCGGCGTCAACCAGATCCTGGCCGTGCGGCCGAGGGAGTCGGGCGACTCGTCCCTCCCGCTGCGCGCCCGTACCTGGCACTGACACGAGTCACAGCCGTCCCGGTGGTCGCACGGGCGGCATCGGCACGGCGAAGGGCCCCGCACCCGGGGGGATGCGGGGCCCTTCGGCCGGTGAGGGACGGATGTCACTCGGTCTTGATGGCCGTCAGCATGTTGAGCTTCGCCGCGCTGCGCGCCGGCCAGAGCGCCGCCAGCACACCCACCAGCCCCGCGAGGACGAGGAAGATCCCGATCCGCTCCCACGGCAGGACCAGCACATAGCCGGGGATCGAGCCGCGGATCGCCTCGCCGATCGCCCAGGCCAGGAACGTACCGAGCCCGACACCGACCAGCGCGCCGAAGACCGAGATGACGACGGCCTCAAGCCGGATCATGCGCTTGACCCTGCGGCGGTCCAGACCGATCGCCCGCAGCATGCCGATCTCCTGCTGACGCTCGAAGACGGACATCGCGAGGGTGTTGACGACGCCGAGCACCGCGATGATCAGGGCCATCGCCAGCAGGCCGTACATGATGTTCAGCGCGGTGTTGATCAGGCCGCCGAACTGGTTCCTGATGTCCTGGCGGTCGGCGACGCTGATCGCGGGGTTGTCGCCCAGCGCGTCCACCAGGGCCAGCTCGTTGGCCTCGGTCGCACCGCCGTCCATCGCCACGTACACCTCGGGCGTGTACGCGTCCTCCTCGTGCGGCGTCACCAGATCCGTCGAGATCAGGACCGGTGAGACGAACTCGTTGGACTCGTACGTGGCACCGATCGTCAGCCGCGTGGTCTTGTCGTCCTGGTACTTCACCGTGACGGTGTCGCCGGTCTTCAGACCCCGGGACTTCGCGGTGTCCGAGGCCATCGCGATGGCGTCGCCCTTCAGCGAGTCCAGCGAACCGCTCTCCGTCTTCAGCGCGAGGAGCCGCTGGACGTCCCCCGGAGTCACGCCCGACGCGGAGGTGTGCTTGCCCTTGATCTCCAGGTACGCGGACCGCTGCGGGGAGACCGCGCTGACGCCCGGTGCCTTCTCCAGCGCCTCGACCGCCGAGTCGTCGAGACCGCCGCCACCGCCGGCCATCGTGATCATGTAGTCGGCCTTGATGTTGTCCGTCGTCATCTTGTCGATGGCGGTGCCCAGCGTGACGCCGACGGTCGTGAGACCGGTGACCAGGGTGAGGCCGATGGCGAGCGCGGACGCGGTGGCGCCCGTACGGCGCGGGTTGCGCACCGCGTTCTGCCCGGCCAGCTTGCCCGCGACGCCGTAAAGCCGGTTCAGCAGCGGCTGGACGAGCGCGATGATCGGGCGCGACAGCAGCGGGATGAGCACGATGACGCCGACGAGCGCGAAGAAGGCACCGGCGCCGATGAGCAGCTTGCCGTCCTTCCCGACCCCGGCGCCCGCGACGATGCCCGCGGCGCCGATGAGTGTGAGTACGGCGCCGATGGAGTTGCGCAGGACGAGCGACTTGACGGTGGCCACGGCGTGCACACTGCTCATCGCGGCGACCGGCGGGATCTTCGCGGCCCGGCGGGCGGGCAGCCAGGCGGCGATCAGGGTGATCACCACGCCGACACCGAAGGCGGCGGCGACGGCGACCGGCGTGATCATCAGCGGGCCGGCGGGCACCTTCGCGCCGAACGAGCCCATGGCCGCCCGCAGTCCGACGGCGAGACCGACACCGAGGACGAAGCCGACGGCGGAGGCGACGAGGCCCACGATCAGCGCCTCGGCCATCACCGAGCGCTTGACCTGGCGGCGCGAGGCGCCGACGGCGCGCAGCAGCGCCAGCTCCTTGGTGCGCTGGGCGACCAGCATGGTGAAGGTGTTGGAGATCAGGAAGATTCCGACGAAGAGCGCGATGGCGGCGAAGGCGAGCAGCATCTGGTTGATACCGCTCAGCTCCCTCTCGATGTCCGCGGCCTGCTGGTCGGCCAGCTGCTTGCCGGTCTGGACCTCGGCGTCGTCGGGCAGCAGCGATTCGATCTCGCCGCGGATCTTCGTGTCGGAGGCGCCCGGCGACGCGGTGACGTTCGCCATCTGGAAGTAGCCCGGCTTCAGATAGAGCTTCTGGGCGACCGAGGTGTCGAAGAGGACCAGGCTGCCGCCCGCGTTCACGGCGCCGTCCTCGGTGGTGAAGATGCCGGAGAGCGTGTACTCCTTCACCGGCCCGTTGGTGGCGACCCGTACCGGCCCGCCGACCTTGTACTCACCCCTCGAAGCGGTGGACTTGTCGAGCGCGATCTGGCCGGGCTCGGCGGGGCCGCTGCCCTTGGTGAAGTCGTACGCGGGGTCCTGGCCGTTCTCGCCGGGGGCGAAGTTGGTACCGGTGTTGGACCAGCCGTTGCCGATCAGCTTGCCGTCGGGGTCGGCCACCCCCGCGAAGCCGTCGACCCGGGGGGTGACGGTGGCGACACCGTCGACGGCGGCCATCTTGTCGAGGACCTCGGAGCTGAGTCCGGGCTCCTGCTCCTTCCCGTCGGGCCCCCTCTCGTCGGAGGCATAGGTGGTGACGGAGACGGCGACGTCCTTGTAGCTCTTGGCCGACTGCTTGTTGAAGGCGTTGCCGAGGGTGTCGGTGAAGACCAGCGTGCCGGAGACGAACGCCACGCCGAGCATCACGGCGAGCACGGTCATCAACAGCCTGGCCTTGTGCGCGAGCACGGTGCGCAGGGCGGTACGGAACATGGTGGCAGTCCAGGTGAAGTGGGCAGGGCGGAATGGCCGCGCGGCCGGAGGGAGGTCGGCCGCGCGGCCGGGTCTCGGTGTGGGCGCCGACCGGCGTGCGCCGGCGGGTGGCTCGGCGGCGCGGGGCGGCGTGCGCCGGCGGATGGCTCAGAGTCGCCGGGCGGCGTACGCCGGGCGGATCACTCGGCGGCGCCGGGGTGGCGGGGCGTCAGCTCGTACGGCCCTTGGAGTCGAACGCCTTCATCCGGTCGAGCACACCGTCGGCGGAGGGGTGCAGCATCTCGTCGACGATCCGGCCGTCGGCGAGGAAGATCACCCGGTCCGCGTAGGAGGCGGCCACCGGGTCGTGGGTCACCATGACGACGGTCTGGCCCAGCTCCCGCACGGAGTTGCGCATGAAGCCCAGCACCTCGGCGCCGGCCCGTGAGTCCAGGTTTCCGGTCGGCTCGTCACCGAAGATGATCTCCGGGCGGGAGGCCAGCGCGCGGGCGACGGCCACGCGCTGCTGCTGGCCGCCGGAGAGCGCGGTGGGACGGTGGTTGAGCCGGTCCTTGAGACCGATCATCGTGATCACGTTGTCCAGCCACTGCTTGTCGGGCTTACGGCCGGCGATGTCCATCGGGAGGGTGATGTTCTCCAGGGCCGTCAGCGTCGGCAGCAGGTTGAACGCCTGGAAGATGAAGCCGATCTTGTCCCGGCGGAGCTGGGTGAGCTGCTTGTCCTTCAGCGATCCCAGCTCGGTGTCCCCGATCCGTACCGAACCGCTGCTGAAGCTGTCGAGGCCGGCCACGCAGTGCATCAGGGTCGACTTGCCGGACCCGGACGGGCCCATGATCGCGGTGAACTCACCCTGCCGGAAGTCGACGGTGACCTGGTCGAGGGCGACCACCTGCGTCTCGCCCTGCCCGTAGACCTTGGACAAGCCGGAGGCGTGGGCGGCCACGGCGCTGGCGCGGTGGAGGAGAGGCATGGTCGTCACGGGTGGGACTCCTTCAGGGGTTCTGGCGGATTGACTTCATCCTCTCCGCCGTCCGGCCCCGGGTCGTCACCCCTCATGCCCGTTCCTGTGGCCTTCTCGGGTCGGACCGGGAGAGGCCTCCGTCCTCCTCGGGGATGACGCCCACCCCGCCCCTCCGGTATGACACGGACCCTGACTCCGTCACCTCGTCACCGTCTTGTCATGCAGGCGACGCCTGTGTGCAATCCGTGTGCGGGGAGTGGCGAATAGTAGACAGAGAGCGGCGAGTTTCCGTCATATCCCGAGGTCCGTATCAAGACCTTCGTCCTGCTTCCGGCATGTGCCGATGGCGTGTTACCAGGGCTGACACACCCTCAGGTGCCAATAAAATCAGACAGGATCGCCCAAGTACTCGGCTGTCCGAGGGGTCCTCCCGGATAGGCTCGTGAGCCAACGCGGAGCCGCGTACGCCCGGATGGTGGAATGCAGACACGGCGAGCTTAAACCTCGCTGCCCCAAATGGGGCGTACCGGTTCAAGTCCGGTTCCGGGCACACTCTCTGAACGTGTGCTGACCTGCGAAGATCGCTCCACCCCCGAAATTTTGCCTCTGAGGCACAGCGCTGCTGAAACGTGCCTGCGGATCGCTACGATCGGCCAACTCGATTGAAATGTAAAGCTCTTGACGCAGAGTCAGCTACACGGGTCGACGAACCCGCAGCTCAGGGGCCTTGATCATCTTGTCGAGTGCGCGTCAATCCGCGATTTTCCCCGGCTCCGGAGCGAGGGGGCCGAAGGGCCCCGGGAGGGGTGCGGGAGCGCCCTCGGAGGGCCCTCCCGGACGGCCCGGCGACCCAGGGCCGGAACCCGACGCGTCACGATCGAGGAAAGATCCTCCCAGGGCACTAGGGTGTTCCCTTTGCTCCCCTATTACTCTTGTGCCAAGGCCGCGCAGGGTGGCCGCCATGGAGGAGTGAGATGAGGAGCAGCAACCCGGTCTTCTCGCGACGGGGCTTCAGTCGCGACAACGGCCAAGCGGGCTTCAACGCGGCGCCGCAGGCCGGGGGCCCCGCCGTCGGAACGCAGAACCCGTACGCGACGAACCCGTACGCCACCAACCCTTACGCCCAGACGGACCCCCAGCACGGCGGCGCCGGACCGCAGGCGCCCGCCCGCTCCGGGGTCATGACGATCGACGACGTCGTGACGCGCACCGCGTCCACGCTCGGCACGGTCGTGCTCACCGCGGTCCTCGCCTGGGTCCTGCTCCCGGTGGACCAGGACAACCTCGGCAAGTCGTACGGCATCGCCATCGGCGCGGCCCTGGTGGCCCTCGTGCTGGCCCTGGTGCAGTCCTTCAAGCGCAAGCCCGTCCCGGCGCTGATCCTGGCGTACGCGGCGTTCGAGGGCGTCTTCCTGGGCGTCATCAGCAGCGCGGTCAGCACCTACCTCTCGCCGGGTGTGGTCGTCCAGGCGGTGATGGGCACGATGGCGGTCTTCGCCGGTGTGCTGTTCGCCTACAAGATGCGCTGGATCCGCGTCACGCGCCGCTTCTACGGCTTCGTGATGGCCGCCGCGATGGGCTTCGTGCTCCTCATGGTCGCCAACCTGCTGTTCAGCGTCTTCGGCGGCGGTGACGGCCTCGGCTTCCGCAGCGGCGGCCTCGGCATCCTCTTCGGTGTCATCGGCATCATCCTCGGCGCCTGCTTCCTGGCGCTCGACTTCAAGCAGGTCGAGGACGGCGTCACGTACGGCGCGCCGCGCGAGGAGTCCTGGATGGCGGCCTTCGGCCTCACCATGACGCTCGTCTGGATCTACCTGGAGATGCTGCGGCTCTTCTCGATCCTGAGCGGTAACGACTAGCGGCAACGGCCGACGGTAGCGGCGCCGGCGACGGCGGCGTGACGAAGGGGTCCCCGGGCAGCAGCCCGGGGACCCCTTCTGTCGTCGTGTACGGGGGTCTGTGGGGTTTGGGGGCCCGCGCCGGTCAGCCCAGCCGGCGGGCGGCCCGCCTCAGGTCGTACTCGTGGATGATGGCCTTGGCGTGCCCGTACGCGAGGTCGTACTCGCCGCGGAGCCAGGCGACCTTCTCGTCGAACCGGACGAGGGCGGGACCGTCGTCGACCGTGCGGAGCCAGTCGGAGATCTCGCGGCCGGTGCAGTGGGGAATACGGGACAGCAGGTTGCGATGGGTCTCTTCGGAGAAAACAAGGGACATCGGCGCCTCCGGACGCTGCTTCACGCTTACTGGTCCTTCACGTCACCGTGCCTGAGCGTTCGCCGGTTGGCAACAGTGCGGGGGCCTGATCCACCGGACGCTCCCCGGGGCGCGTAGGGTCGCGGCGTGCTTGATACGACGCGCCTGACCGCCGCCGTGGACCGATTCGCCGACCGGCTGCGGGCAGCCCCGCAGAGCAGGTTGCAGCGCGGGGCCGCGGCCGAAGGGCTGGCCCTGGCCAGGGAATTGTCCGCGACCGCCCAGCGCCTCGAAGCCCGGGACGGCGCCCCGCCGACGCCGCCGAGAATCATGCCGGACGTCGGTGTCTTCGTCGTCGCCGATCAACTGACCGTCGCGGCGGGTGACTTGGCCGAGGCACTGCGAACGGCCCCGTCCGTGGCGGAGCTGGACGAGGCCGTGCGGGCGGTGGAGCGGGCCGTGGCTAGAGCGAAGCTATGACCCGGTCCGCGAGGATGTAGATGTGGTCCTCGGCGGAGGCGTTCTCACCCGTCGTACCCGTGTTCCCCGGGGCGCCGGTGCCAGTGCCGCTGTCGGCCGCGCCGGCGGACGCGCCGCAGGAGAACGTGAGGGCGTACGCCCCCGAGACACCCGAGCCGCCCAGCAGGAACGGCGTACCACCGTCGCGCAGCGCGCCCGCGAGGCGTTCCGCGGTCTCGCGGTGGCCGGGCGTCATGCAGAGCGTCGTACCGTCCGTGAAGACGTACACGTCGAGCGTGCCCAGCGGGCCGGGGCGGACGTCGGCGAGCGCCGTACGGGCGTCGGCCAGCTCTTCGAGCCGCGCGACCGTGCGCTCGTGGTCGGTGACGACCGGCGTACGGACCGGGACGAAGTCGGGGTGCGAGGGGTGCCTGCGGCGGGCGGCGGCCAGCTCCGGGGAGTCCTCGGCGAACTCACCGATCTCGCTGACCTCACTGACCTCGCTCAGCTCGGGCAGCCCGTCGAAGTCGTCGTACTCCGCGAGGCTGCCCAGTTCGTCGAACTCGGCGGGATCGGCGGTGTCCGGCCGGTCGCGCAGCTCGGCGAGTTCCGCCAGCTCCGCGAGGTCGTCGTACTCGTCCTGGGTGGCACGGCGGGCGCGGTCGGCGCGGTCGAGCGCGTCGAGGTCCAGCGCCTCCAGACCCACGAAGTCGGCCTGGCGCGGCACGTAGAACGGGCCGTCCTCGGTGCCGGGACCGCCGAAGCCGCCCAGCAGCGACGGCGCGTCGCCGGCGTCGCGGGCCTCCTGCGCGGCCCAGAAGGCACGCGCCTCGGCCAGCTCCCGCTCGCGCTCCTCGGCCAGGGCCTCGGCCACCGCGAGACGTATGTCCTCGGTGGACGTGGCAGGGGCCGGCGCGGCACCGGGGACACGTGCGTGCGGTACGGCGGCGTGGCCGCCCGGATTCGCCAGGGACAGTTCGCCGCGCAGGGCCGTGACCTCGCGCCGCAGCCCATGAGCGGCGTGCAGAGCGGCGACGCCCACGGCCGTGGCGGCGGCCGTGGTGAGCAGCAGGGCAATAGACATGGCGCTCACTGACTTACTCCCGGTCTTCAATGGTCCCCCGACTTCCTACATCAGCTTGTCTCGGGGGGCGCACACGTCGGCAGTGCATTACGTCATGAATTGGACAGGTCTTTCGGCCTTACGGCCGGCCCCATTACTGCCGTGACCAGGGTAAATGGGGCTCCCCCAGGAGTGAGGTCACATCCTGGGGGAGATTGAGTCACGACTGGGGCTCGAAGCGGTTCGGCCGTGCGGCCTCCTCCGCCTCCTCGCTCGGCCGCCCTGTGCTCCGGCTCAGCTCAGGCGCTCGACGACCATGGCCATGCCCTGGCCGCCGCCGACGCACATGGTCTCCAGGCCGAACTGCTTGTCGTGGAACTGGAGCCCGTTGATGAGCGTGCCGGTGATACGGGCGCCCGTCATGCCGAAGGGGTGGCCGACGGCGATCGCGCCGCCGTTCACGTTCAGCTTGTCGAGGTCGACGCCGAGGTCCCGGTAGGAGGGGATGACCTGGGCGGCGAACGCCTCGTTGATCTCCACCAGGTCGATGTCGCCGATGCCCAGGCCCGCGCGGCGCAGGGCCTGCTTGCTGGCCTCGACCGGGCCGTACCCCATGATCTCCGGCGAGAGCGCGGAGACGCCGGTGGAGACGATCCGGGCCAGCGGGGTCAGGCCCAGCTCACGCGCCTTGGTGTCCGACATGATCACGAGGGCGGCGGCGCCGTCGTTGAGCGGGCAGCAGTTGCCGGCCGTGACCAGTCCGTCCGGGCGGAAGACGGGCTTGAGGCCCTGGGTGCCCTCCAGGGTGACGCCGGCACGGGGGCCGTCGTCCTTGGCGACCACGGTGCCGTCGGGGGTGGTGACGGGGGTGATCTCGCGCTCCCAGAAGCCGTTCTTGATGGCTTCCTCGGCGAGATTCTGCGACCGCACGCCGAACTCGTCCATGTCGCGCCGCGTGATGCCCTTGAGCCGGGCCAGATTCTCGGCGGTCTGGCCCATCGCGATGTACGCGTCGGGCAGCAGGCCGTCCTCGCGGGGGTCGTGCCAGTCGGCGCCCTCGGAGGCCGCGACGGTGGCGGTACGGGCCTCCGCGTCGGCGAAGACCGGGTTGTGGGTGCCGGGCATGCCGTCGCTGGAGCCGTTGACGGAGCGGGACACCATCTCGACACCGGCCGAGATGAAGACGTCGCCCTCGCCGGCCTTGATGGCGTGCAGCGCCATCCGCGAGGTCTGGAGCGACGACGAACAGTAACGGGTGATCGTGCAGCCGGGGAGATGGTCCATCCCCATCTGCACGGCGACGATCCGCCCCAGATTGTGGCCCTGCTCGCCGCCGGGGAGCCCGCAGCCGAGCATCAGGTCGTCGATGTCGCGCGGGTCCAGCTCGGGAATCTTCGCGAGCGCGGCCCCGATGATGGTGGCGGTCAGGTCGTCGGGCCGCAGCTCCTTGAGGGAGCCCTTGAAGGCCCGGCCGATGGGGGAGCGGGCGGCAGAGACGATCACGGCTTCGGGCATCACGGCTCCAGAGGGGCGAGTGCGGTACGGCGGGAGTGCCGTCCTGCGAAGTTACCCGCACGTACGGCTCGGGTCACCGGGCCGGACGTGTGACGCGGACCGCAGTGGGGCTCCCGCCGGGGGTGCGGGGTGCGGGGTGCCGGCCGGCCCCGGCCGGGTCAGGTGCGGTTGGCCTCCTCCTTCGGGGGCGGCGGCGGGGCCGGCTCCGTCTGGGTGGGTTCCGGGGCCGGGAGACGACGGCGGCGGCGGTGCTTGAGCAGGGCCCAGGGCGCCCGCGCGCCAGTGACCTCGGTGCCCGCCTCGGCCGCAGCCGCCGACGCGGCCTTCGCCACCGTCAGCATGTCCTCGTCGCGGGCGGAGTCCAGATGGTCCGTCTCGGGCCACAGGCCGAGCACCGCGCAGAGCGTGGGCAGGACGGCCATCGCGGCCGTCGCGTACCCCTCCGCCGACGGGTGGTAGTTGTCGGCGCCGAACATCTCGCGGGGGTTGGCCTCGAACTCCGGCCCCAGCAGGTCGCCGAGCGAGACCGTACGGCTGCCCTGCTCGACCGCCACGATCGTCTGGGCCGCCGCCAGCTGTCTGCTCACCCGGCGGGCCAGCCAGCGCAGCGGCTGGTAGACCGGCTCGATCGTCCCCAGGTCCGGGCAGGTGCCGACGACGACCTCCGCGCCCGCCGTCCGCAGCCGCCGTACCGCCGCCGCGAGATACCGCACCGAGGCGGTGGCCGACATCCGGTGCGTGACATCGTTCGCGCCGATCATGATCACGCAGACGTCCGGGGTCCGGAACGCGTCCGCGAGCAGCAGCGTCACCTGGCGTTCCAGATCGTCGGACTGCGCGCCCGGCTGCGCCACGTTCCGCAGGTCCACCGGGCGCTCCGCCACCGCCGCGAGGCCCGAGGCGAGCAGCGCCCCCGGTGTCTGGCCCGCCCGCCGCACGCCCTGGCCGGCCGCCGTGGAGTCGCCGAGGATGCCCATCCGCAGGGGCTCGGTATGGCCGTACGCCAGCCCGTACCAGCCGTTGCCCTTGGGCGGGATCGGCGCCGTACCACCCCCGACCGACCGCTTCGCCAGCTGGACCTCGGCCAGCAGGAGTCCCACCCCGGCCGCTCCGATCAGACCGACACTCCCGCCGCCGAAGGCGGCGCCCGCCGCGATCCGCCGTGCCACCCTCGCTCTCGACACAGTCCGGGTCACCTCCCTGTAGCCGTACGCGCCCTGTAGCTGTTCAGACACTGCCCATAAGACCAGCAAGAGGTAATTGCCCCGTAACGGCCGTGGCCCAATCGCTTACGCCTACGCATACGCTGGCCGGACCATCACGGAGACCCCGGAGACTACGGTGCAATTCCACGACTCGATGATCAGTCTGGTTGGCAATACCCCGCTGCTGAAGCTGGGCAATGTGACCTCGGGCATTCAGGCGACCGTCCTGGCCAAGGTCGAATACTTCAATCCCGGCGGTTCGGTGAAGGACCGGATCGCCCTGCGCATGATCGAGGCGGCGGAGGAGAGCGGCGAGCTCAAGCCCGGCGGCACGATCGTCGAACCCACGAGCGGCAACACCGGCGTCGGACTGGCGATCGTGGCCCAGCAGAAGGGCTACCACTGCATTTTCGTGTGCCCCGACAAAGTCTCCACGGACAAGATCAATGTGCTGCGGGCGTACGGCGCCGACGTCGTCGTCTGCCCCACGGCCGTCGACCCGGACCACCCGGACTCGTACTACAACGTCTCGGACCGGCTGGTGAACGAGACGCCGGGCGCCTGGAAGCCCGACCAGTACAGCAACCCGAACAACCCGCGCTCGCACTACGAGACCACCGGCCCCGAGCTGTGGGACCAGACGGACGGGCGCATCACCCACTTCGTCACCGGCATCGGCACCGGCGGCACGATCACCGGCACCGGCCGCTATCTGAAGGAGGTCAGCGACGGGCGCGTCAAGGTCGTCGGCGCCGACCCCGAGGGGTCCGTCTACTCCGGCGGCTCCGGCCGCCCGTATCTGGTCGAGGGCGTCGGCGAGGACTTCTGGCCGAGCGCGTACGACCGGACCGTCACGGACGAGATCGTCGCCGTGTCCGACAAGGACTCCTTCCAGATGACGCGACGCCTCGCCAAGGAGGAGGGCCTGCTGGTCGGCGGCTCCTGCGGCATGGCGGTCGTGGCGGCGCTGCGGGTCGCCGAGCGGCTCGGCCCGGACGACGTGGTGGTGGTGCTGCTCCCCGACAGCGGCCGGGGCTACCTCAGCAAGATCTTCAACGACGAGTGGATGAACGACTACGGCTTCCTGGAGCAGGGCGGAGACACCCCCCGGGTCGGTGACGTGCTGCGGTACAAGGAGGGCGGCGCCCTTCCCTCGCTCGTTCACATGCACCCCGAGGAGACGGTCGGGGACGCGATCGAGGTCCTGCGCGAGTACGGCGTCTCGCAGATGCCGATCGTGAAGCCCGGCGCCGGCCACCCGGACGTCATGGCGGCCGAGGTGATCGGCTCGGTCGTGGAGCGCGAACTGCTCGACGCCCTCTTCGGGCGTCGCGCCTCGCTCAACGACCCGCTGGAGAAGCACATGTCGGGACCGCTCCCGCAGGTCGGCTCGGGCGAGCCGGTGGCCGACCTGATGGCGGCGCTCAGCGGCAACAACGCCACCGCCGCGATCGTGCTGGTGGAGGGCAAGCCGACGGGTGTGGTCAGCCGGCAGGACCTGCTGGCGTTCCTCGCGAAGGACGCGAAGGACGTCAAGTAGGCCCGGGTCGGGGCCCCGTGGCGGGGTCGAGCGGGGCAGGGTCCCCGGCTTCGTGAAAGTGGTACCAGCGCGACATCTACGCGCAGCACGCACTTAACACGGCTCGGCCACAGTAGTTGTTGTCGGCGTCAATGATCTCCGGAGCGGCTCCCGGACCCATGGACGCCACCTGGACACGGTGCCGGTACTGACCCGGCTCCCTGTCCCTCGCGGGGACCGCCGTCGTCCCGCCCTCCGGAAACGGGGGTGCGGCGGTCCCCGCGACATTCCCGTTTCCGGTGCCTGGCCTTCGGTCGTCGGAGCGGCCGGCCCCCCGTGCGCCGGCCGTTCACCCGAGGGGGCGTCAGTCCTCCCAGTCGGACGACTGCTTCGACTCACCCTTGGGGCGGCGAGCCCAGGGCACACCCCCGGCCGCGTGCGCCGCGTTCACCCCGACGATGCCGAGCCAGGCCACACAGAGCCCGGCGAAGTCCGCCTGCACCACGGCTATCGCCGAGAGCGGGATGGCCAGCACCAGCGAGATGATGGCGAAGCCGTAGCGGTCACCGAACGAATCCCCGGTGCTGGGCGGCCGGGTGCCGCGGGCGACGACCATCTGCTGTTCGGCGAGCTGACGCCGGACACGACGGTCGGTCGTGCTGTCGAGGCGCTGATCGAGTTTCTCCAGGAACGACTCGATGAGCGCGGACTCGTACTCGGGCCCCAGCTCTCGGCGGGCCTGAAGGGTGGCGTCGAGCTCCTTCTTGAGCTCAGGGTCGCGGGCTTCCATGGCCACAACGGTACGAAGCCGGAGGCCCCCGGAACAGTGGGGCTATCCCCCCTCTTTACCTGCGGGGTACCTCAGGGCCGCCGGTCGGCCCGCCCGATGCGGGGGCCGCGCGCTCCTTGCCGGGGCTGCATATAGTCATGCAGAGTGCTCGTTGACTGAATAGATCGCCGAATGCCCCGAAGGGCGGTGCCCCCTGTGCCGGACGGTCGAGCCGCCCCCGTACACCCCGCCCCCGTAAGCCCCGCCCCCTTGACCTCCGCAGACCCGGCGCACCCCGCAGCCCCCGTACGCCCCGCCCTCGTCGTTCTCGACGGTCAGAGCCTCCCCGTCGCCGACATCGTCCGGCTGGCCGACGGGACCGCCCGCCCCGTGCCCGGCACCGATGCCATGAGGCGTGTCGAGCGGTCCTGGCACACCGCCCGTGAACTCGCCGCCTCCGGGCGCGTATACGGCCGCTCCACCGGCGTCGGCGCCAACCGTACCGAGGCCGTTCCCTCCGGCACCGCCGCCGATCACGGACTGCGCCTGCTGCGCAGCCACGCCGGCGCGGTGGGCCACCCGCTGCCCGCCCGCGAGGTCCGCGCCATGCTCGCCGTCCGGGCCAACCAGCTCCTCGCCGGCGGCGCCGGACTGCGCCCCACCGTCGTCACCGCGCTCTGCGACGCCCTGACCGCCGGCGCCCACCCGGTCGTCAACGAGTTCGGCTCGGTCGGCACCGGCGACATCGCCGCCCTCTCCCAGCTGGGCCTCGCCCTCGTCGGCGAACACCCTTGGCAGGGCGGCCGGCCGCCCGAGGCGCAGCCCCTGGACAACAACGACGCCCTCGCCCTCATCAGCAGCAACGCCCTGACGCTCGGTCAGGCCGCGCTCGCGCTGGACGAGTTGGGCCGGCTCATCGCCGCCACCGAACTCGTCGCCGGGCTCTCGCTGCTCGCCGTCGACGGCAGCTACGAGGCGTACGCCGAACCGGTCCACGCCGCGCGCCCGCACCCCGGCTCGTACGCCGTGGCCACCCGGATGCGGCACATACTCGGCGCCCCCGAACGCCCCACCCCGCCGCTCGGCCGTATCCAGGACCCGTACGGCTTCCGCTGTCTGCCGCAGGTCCACGGACCGGCGCGGGACGCCGCCGACGCGCTGGAGCGGGCGCTCGCCGTCGAGATCAACTCCGCCGCCGAGAACCCGCTGATCTGTCCGGGCTCGGACGACGACCTGGCGCCCGCCGCGTACCACCACGGCGGTTTCTACCTCGCCCAACTCGCCCTGGCGCTGGACCACTTCAGGCTCGCCGTCGTCCAGACCGCACGCCTTTCCAGTTCCCGTCTCTCCGCCCTGAACGAACCCGGCTTCACCCGGCTGCGGCCCTTCCTCGCCGACGCCGAGCCCGCCAGCTCCGGCGTGATGATCCTGGAGTACGCGGCCGGGGCCGCCCTCGGTGACCTGCGCGCCTTCTCGGCGCCGGCCTCGCTCGGCCACGCGGTACTGTCCCGTGGCGTGGAGGAACAGGCCAGCTTCGCCTCGCTGGCCGCGCGCCAGACGCTGCGCGCCTGCGCGGCGTACCGTCTGGTCGTCGGCTGCGAACTCGTCGCCGCCGTACGGGCGTTGCGCCAGCGGGATCTCCGGCCCGAGGCGGGACTGCCCGTGGGCCGGGCCTTCGCCCTGGCCGAGTCCGTACTCGCCCCGGAGGTCGCCGACCGGCCGCTGACCGACGATGTGACGGCGGCGGCGCGGCTGCTCGACCAACTCGCCTCCGCGGCCGACGACATGGACCGGACCGGCGGGACCGGCAGGACCGGCCGGACCGAGACGACTGGCATGACCGGCATGACAGGTACGACGAGAGGGATCGCGTGAGCGACAGCCCGGCCGCCCGGCTTCAGCAGCTCTTCGAGGGCCACCGGCTCACCCCCACCCAGCGGCGTATCGCGCACAGCATGGTGCGCCGGGCCGTCGACGCGCCGTTCCTGTCCAGCGTGGAGCTGGCGGAACTCGCCGGGGTCAGCCAGCCGTCGGTGACCCGCTTCGCCGTCGCGCTCGGCTTCGACGGCTACCCCGCGCTGCGCAAGCACCTGCGCGAGGTCGCGCCCACCGGCCAGGACACGGGCACGTCCGAGTACAACGAGTACCAGCAGGCCGTGCACGCCGAGTTGGAGAATCTGCGGCAGCTGGCCGATCTGCTCGCCGACCCCGCCCCGGTCGAGCGCGCGGGCCGCGTACTCGCCGCCTCCACCCCGCTCCTCGTCCTCGGACTGCGAGCCGCGTCCGCCCAGGCCAAGGGCTTCGCCTACTTCGCCGCCAAGGTCCACCCCGACATCCGGCTCCTCGACGAGGGCGGCACGATGCTCGTCGACCGGGTCGACGCGGCACGGCGCGCGGGCGCGAGCGCGCTGCTCTGCTTCGCGCTGCCGCGCCATCCCAAGGAGGTCGTGGAGGCGCTCGACCACGCGCGCGAGGCCGGGCTGTTCGTGGTCACGGTCGCCGACTCGGCCTTCGCGCCCGTCGCCGCCCACAGCGATCTGCTGATCCCGGCGGCCGTCGGCACCGGCCTCGCCTTCGACACGGCGTGCGCCCCGATGCTCCTGGGGCGGGTGCTGCTGGAGGCGATGTGCGACAACCTGCCGGACGCGCAGGCACGCCTGGAGGAGTTCGACGGGCGGGCCGCGGCCCGGGGTCTGTTCGCCGAGTAGGGACTCGGCGGGCTCTGGCGGCTCTGGCGTGATCCGGCCGCCACCGGCTTCGCCGTTCTCAGGAAAAGCTCAGGAAACCGCATTAATCTGCCCGCCAAAACTTCGGTGAATCCGGTGCAGGGGAAGAGGAGGCGGTGGCCGTGGGGCGCGGAGGGCAGCAGTCGCTGGCGCGGGTGACGGTGATCGTAAGGGCCGGTGCGGCCCCGATGTGGTGGCTCGGCGTCCTGGCCGCCGCGATCGGGGTGCTGATCCCCGGACTGACCGGCCGCTGGGTCGGGCTGTACGCCGGGGCGGCGTTGTTCGTCCTGTGCGCGGCGGCCGTCGCGCTCGTACGGCGACGGCGGTACGGCGGGTGGGCCGAAGCCGCCTCACGCGCGGGGAAGTTCGACTACCTCCAGGACCGCGCGGTGACGCTGCGGGTCTGGCGGCGGGCCCATGTGTGGTGGCTGGTGGGCGCGTTCGTGGCGGCGGTGGGCGTCTCGTTCGCCGTACCGATCGCGGGCGGCGCGGCGCTCGCCGGGGCCGGCGCCGGGCTGTGGCTCAAGGCCGTGCTGCTGGGCCGCGGTGAGCGCGCGGGCGAGGAGTTGCTGTGGGTACGTACCGACTGGGCCGGGCGCGGCAGCCCCGTCGGCAAGAAGGTCAAAGGCTTCCGTACGACCGGGCTCGAAGCCGGGGACGCCGCGCCCGGTGGGGCGCGGCGCCCCCGCGCCAGGAAGACCGCGGCGGCCACGAGGGCCAAGGGGGAGCGGGCCGCGGTCACACCTCCAGTTCGTTCTCGATCTTCTTGAGCTGGTGTCTGGCCATCGCCAGATTCGCCCGCTGCTTGTCCAGCGCCACATAGAGGAACAGTCCGCCGGTGCCCCGGCCCTTGAGCAGCCGGATCAGGTGGTACTGGCCGCCGAGGGTGATCAGGATGTCCTCGATCTCGTCCTTGAGGCCCAGCATCTCCATCGTGCGCACCTTGGCCCGCACCACGTCGGTGTTCCCGGCGGCGGCGACCGTCAGATCGAGGTCCTTGCCGCCGCCCAGGGTGCCGAGGGCCATGCCGCTGCCGTAGTCGACGAGGGCGGCCCCGATGGCGCCCTCGATGGAGGTGGTGGCTTCTTTGAGGGCCGCTTCGGTGTTGGCCATGGAGGTCGCACTTCCTTTACGTCGCTGGGTCGTTGGGGCTGACGGTGTTCTGCTTGAGGTCATGGGTCAGGCGTTCTCCGGTCGTTCGAGGGCGGCGTCCACGAGTTCGCCGATCCGGGCGCCGGAGCGGCGGGCCTCCAGATGGAGCCGGCCGACATTGATGCGCGGCTCGGCGAGCACGGTGAGGACGGCGGAGCCGCCGGCGGCGTACGTGGCGACGTAGCCGTGCTCGCCCCTGATCAGCAGTTCGCGGAAACCGCCCCGGCCGGTGCTGTCCGTCAGCCGCAGGGAGACTCCGAGCGCGGCGGCGGTCAGGGCGGCGATGCCCTCCGGCTCGACGTCCGCGGCGCCTCCCGACAGCTCGTCGGCGAGGACGAGACCGTCGGTGCTCGCGGCCAGCGCGCCGGTGAGCTGGGGGACCCGCACCCGCAGGCGCCGTAGCTCCCCGAGGACTTCGGCCTCCACCGTCATCAGCTGTCTCCTCTCGCCGCGCAGCCGCAGGGCGCGTCTCACAGGCTTGCCTCCAACGCGTCACGGAGCCGGCGGAGCAGTGCGATGTCGGGGTCGGCCGCGATCTCCCCGATCCAGGCGGGGAGGACCGGGCGGGCCGTGCCGGTGCCCGGCGGTGGTTCGGGAGGGGTGTCGACCAGTCCGGCCGCCGCCAGGCGACGTACCTCAAGGAGGGTGTGGAACGCGGGACGGCCCAGCGCCCAGGCGATGGCCGCCGGGGTCCGTACGCCGTCGGCCAGCTCAAGCAGCGCGCGCTGGCGGCGGGTGACCGACTGGCCGGGCGCCGGGGCGCGGGGCGTCACCGGCGCGGTGTCGACGGCGGGGTACGGCCAGACCTGGTCGAGCAGTTCCCGGCGCCGCAGCGTCTCGCGTTCCACGGCTGCCGCCGAGACGGGGCGCACCGGGCCGATCCAGTGCGCGACGCCGTACCGGAACCGGG
The DNA here is from genome assembly GCF_042870175.1 of Streptomyces sp. NPDC006643. Taxonomy (NCBI): domain Bacteria; kingdom Bacillati; phylum Actinomycetota; class Actinomycetes; order Kitasatosporales; family Streptomycetaceae; genus Streptomyces; species Streptomyces sp. NPDC006643. Next base: position 231,614 of record NZ_JBIAHA010000005.1, read on the forward strand.
TGGGGCCGCTGCCCGGCGCCAGGGCGAAGAACGCGGCGTCGTACAGCGCGCCCAGATGGCAGATCTCCAGTTCCCCGCCGCCTATTCGGCCGCTGTCGACGAGGAAGCGCCCGACCTCGCGGCGCGCTCCGGCCTCGTCGACGGCGCGCTGCCAGCCGTCGCGCGGCAGCCGGCCGCCGGTGGTCAGGAGGGTGTCGATACCGGGCGCGACGGGGCTCTCGGCGTGCACGACACGGCCTTCGGAGAGATAGAGCGTGCCGTGGTCGCGCAGGAGTGCGCCGGTGGCACGCTCGTCCGCCAGCCGGACGAGCATGGGCGAGACGGGGGAGACAGACGAGACGGGGGAGCCGGGCGAGGCCGCGGATATCGCTGTGGTGGCGTTCATGCCAGTACCAGCCGTTCGGCGAGCTGTTGGAGCCGCAGCCGGGCGAGGGCGAGATTCCCGGTGTCGCGGTCGAGCCACAGATGGAGGAAGACGCTGCTGTCGAAGGTCGTCTCGACGAAACGCAGAACGTGGTAGCCGGTACGGGTGGTGACGATCACGTCCTCGACGGGCGGGCCCTTCGGCTGCCCGGCGGCCGGCGCGAAGGCGGGGTACTCGGCGGCGGCCCGCGCCAGTTCGGCGGTCTCGGTCGCGGTCGTCTCGTGGTCACCGTTCGGCGACTCGCCCGCCGTACCGAGCGCGAGACCGCTCGTCCAGTCGACGATCGCCGCTCCACGGGCGCCGGGCAGGGCCATGATCTCGTGCAGACATGCGTCGATTCCGGGCACGCGGACTTCCCTCCCAGCCGGTCGTGCGTAGGCACCGTCGTGCGGCAGTGACGGTGAGATTACGCAACGTACGTACGGGGGAAGGGGTTTCGGGCATTTTCCATCGGAACATGCCCAGCGGGGATAGGGTCGGCGCACGGAACGGCCCGGGGCCCTCCCGTGGTCGCCCCGTGCCGTGCCGTGCCGTCCCGTGCCGTCCCGGCGTCCCGGCGTCCCGGCGTCCCGTGCGAGGTTCTGCGCCCCGCCGGGGGTTTCTACGCTCCGCCGAGGTCCGGCACTTCGCCCAGGTCCGGCGCTCCGCCCGGGCGCTCCGTGCCGCGTGCTACTTCGACACGTCACCGCCGGTCTTCGCGTGCTCCTCCGAACGCGCCTTCATCACCAGCTTGTTGACGGCCCACAGCGCGATCCCGATCGCCACCAGCACCCCGGCCCGGATGTACACGTCGGCGGCCCGGTCGGCGAGCGGACTGGCCAGGATCAGCGCGGTGATCGCGCCCAGCACGGGCACGATCGTCGGCGCGCGGAAGTGCTGGTGCCCGACGGCGTCGCGGCGCAGGACGAGCACGGCGACGTTGACCACGAAGAACACGCACAGCAGCAGGAACGCCGTGGTGTCGCCGAGCCCCTGGATCTCGCCGGTCGACACCAGTCCGATGGCGAGCAGCGACACGAAGACGATGCCCACGACCGGTGTACGGCGGGTGGGGAGCACCCGGCCCATGGCCTTGGGCAGGATGCGTTCGTTGGCCATGCCGTAGCAGAGCCGCGAGGCCATCATGATGTTGATCAGCGCGGAGTTGGTGACGGCGAAGAGCGCGATCAGGGCGAAGAGCTTCGGCGGGAAGTCGACACCGCCGGCCTTCACGACCTCCAGCAGCGGGCCACTGGAGCCCTCCAGGGTCTTGTAGTCCACCAGGAGTGACGAGACGAGCGCGACCAGGATGTAGATGGTGCCGGTGACCGCGACGCCGATGAAGATCGCGCGCGGGAAGGTCCGGCTCGGATCCTTGGTCTCCTCCGCCATGTTGACCGAGTCCTCGAAGCCGACGAAGGCGAAGAACGCGAGCGCCGTCGCGCCCAGCACACCGGTCATCAGGGAGAAGCCGGTGCCGCTCGCCTCGAAGTCGGTGAGGCGCGAGGGCTCGCCGTCGCCGGTGAGGACCGCGTACGCGCCGATGCCGAGGATGATCGCCAGACCGCTCAACTCGACCAGGGTCAGGACCACGTTGGTCTTCACGGACTCCGAGACGCCGCGCAGATTCAGCGTGGCGAGCGCGACGATGAACAGGATCGCGACCAGGGTCGGCGGCACGGCGTCCGTGAACTCCGCCAGGTAGTCGCCGCTGAACGCGCGCGCCGCCGCGCTCGCCGACGACAGGCCCGAGCACATCACCATGAAGGCGACGATGAAGGTCAGGAACGGGACCTTGAACGCCTTCTGGGTGTAGAGCGCCGCGCCGGCCGCCTTCGGGTACTTGCCGACGAGTTCGACGTACGAGGCGGCCGTCAGGATCGCGACGACGAAGCCGATCGCGAACGGCACCCAGAGCGCGCCGCCGACCCGGCCCGCGACCTGGCCCGTGGTGGCGTAGATGCCGGTGCCCAGGATGTCGCCGATGACGAAGAGGATCAGCAGTTTGGGGCCGAGCGCGCGTTTGAGTTCGGGCGCGCCGTCGGGCGGTCCCGGTGTGTCCGTCGCTGTCGGTGTGTGGGACGCGGGCATGAGATGGCCTCCCCCGGTTCGATGGTGGGAGGTGTTCTGCCCGGTGCGACGCCGCTGATTCCTGCCGGTCGCGTCCGGTTCCGGTCGTCAGTCCCGGACGAGCGCGTCCGGGTCACCGCCGCCCGACTCGGCGACGATCTCCGCGACGGTCTGCGGCGCGCGCACGGTGGCGAAGCGTGTCGAGTCCCCCGACCGGGTGAAGCCGTAGACGCCCGGCCGGGCCAGGCTGTTGTACGCGTAGTGGTTGGCGAAGTAGTACGCGCCGGTGTCCAGCGCCGCGACGACGTCGCCCTGCGCCAGTAGCGGCAGGGGCCGTCCGGTGGCCAGGAGGTCGCCCGCGAAGCAGGCCGGGCCCGCGATGTCCTGCGCGACGTCCGGTCCCTGCTTGGGCCGGCCGTCGGCGTCGTACGCGGCGATGCGCAGCGGCCACGACTCGGGGTTGTAGACGGTACGGGTGGCGATCTGGACGCCCGCGTGGGTCACGGCGATGGGCCGGCCGCCGGCGGACTTCGCGTACTCGACCCGGGCCAGGACCGTGCCGTGCTTGGCCAGCAGCGAACGGCCGAACTCGGTGACCAGCCCGTAGCCGCCGTCGAACAGCCCCGGGACGGTGCTCTTCAGCAGCCGCGCGTACTCGGCGTAGGTCGGGGTCTGCTCGTCGGAGGAGAAGTTGACCGGCAGGCCGCCGCCGATGTCGATGGTGTCGATCTGCTGCCGCCCGGCCGCCGCGTTGATCTCCTCGGCCAGTTCGTGGACCGTCCGTACGCCCTCCGCCATCAGGGCGAGCGGCACACCCTGGGAGCCGGAGTGGGTGTGCAGCCGGGTCAGCCAGGGCCGGTCCAGGAAGGCCCGCACCACCCAGGCGCGGGCGCCCTCGTCGCGCAGCGCGACGCCGAACTTGGACGTCGCCGTCGCCGTGGAGAGGGCGCCGATGGAGCCGCCGCCGGTCTGCGGGTTGACCCGTAGGCCGATCGGGGAGTGGGTGGGCGCCGAGCGCAGGAGGGCGTCGAGGCGGGTCAGCTCCTGCGGGTTGTCGGCGTTGACGGCGATGCCGAGGGCCAGGGCCTCGCGCAGTTCGGCGGGGGTCTTGGCGGGGGAGTCGAGGACGGTGCGGTCCGGCGCGATCCCGGCGGCGCGCGCCAGGCCCAGCTCGCCGGGGCTCGCGACCTCGGCGCCGACGCCCGCGTCGCGCAGCAGACGCAGGACGGGTACGAGGGGGGCGGCCTTCACGGCGAAGGCGTGCAGTACGCGGGTGTCCGGGGTGGTGACGGCGTCGAACGCCGCGTGCAGCGCGGCGGCGGAGGCGCGGATGCCCGCCACGTCGAGCAGGGCGACGACGGGGTCCGCCTCGGTGAGCAGTCCCTGTCCGACGGCGGCGCGTACGGCGAGATCGCGCCGGTCGGCGCTGTCCCGTGCCTCGGTGTCTGTCTTGTTGACCGTTCCGGTGTCCTCGACCATGCGTGTCAGCCAATCATCCGGCCGCCGGTCGCTCCACTGTTGACTACAACTATTCAGCTGGAGAGTATGTGAATAGTTTGACCAACAGTGGAGCAGTGACGGAGGAGGCACCCGCCATGTCAGGACCCCGACCCGTACGGTCACCGCGCGGTACGGAACTGAGCGCCCTGGGATGGCAGCAGGAAGCCGCCCTCCGCATGCTCCAGAACAACCTCGACCCCGAGGTCGCCGAACACCCCGACCAGCTCGTCGTCTACGGCGGCACGGGCAAGGCGGCCCGCGACTGGCGCTCGTTCGACGCGATGACGCGCACCCTGCGCACGCTCAAGCAGGACGAGACGATGCTCGTCCAGTCCGGCCGGCCGGTGGGCGTCATGCGGACCCACGAGTGGGCGCCGCGCGTACTGATCGCCAACTCCAACCTGGTCGGCGACTGGGCCAACTGGGAGGAGTTCCGCCGGCTGGAGCAGCTCGGGCTCACCATGTACGGCCAGATGACCGCCGGCTCCTGGATCTACATCGGCACCCAGGGCATCCTCCAGGGCACGTACGAGACGTTCGCCGCCGTCGCCGCGAAGAGGTTCGGCGGCACGCTCGCCGGGACGATCACCCTCACCGCCGGACTCGGCGGGATGGGCGGCGCGCAGCCGCTGGCCGTGACCATGAACGATGGGGTCGTGATCTGTGTCGACTGCGACCCGCGCGCCATCGACCGCCGGATCGAGCACCGCTATCTGGACGTCCGCGCCGACTCCCTGGAGCACGCGCTCCAGCTCGCCACCGAGGCCCGTGACGCGCGCCGGCCCCTGTCGATCGGGCTGCTCGGCAACGCGGCGGAGCTGCTGCCCCGGATGCTCGCCGAAGGCGCGCCGATCGACATCGTCACCGACCAGACGTCGGCGCACGACCCGCTGGCTTATCTGCCGATCGGCGTCGACTTCGACGACATGGCGTCGTACGCCGCCGAGAAGCCGGCCGACTTCACGCTGCGCGCCCGCGAGTCGATGGCGCGGCACGTGGAGGCGATGGTCGGCTTCATGGACGCGGGCGCGGAGGTCTTCGACTACGGCAACTCGATCCGGGGCGAGGCCCAACTGGCGGGCTACGAACGGGCGTTCGCCTTCCCCGGCTTCGTGCCGGCGTACATCAGGCCGCTGTTCTGCGAGGGCCGGGGTCCGTTCCGGTGGGCGGCGCTGTCCGGCGAGGCGTCGGACATCCACAAGACGGACAAGGCGATCCTGGAGCTGTTCCCCGAGGACGAGTCGGCGCACAACGCGTCGCTGCACCGCTGGATCAAGATGGCGGGCGAACGCGTCCACTTCCAGGGTCTGCCCGCGCGTATCTGCTGGCTCGGCTACGGCGAGCGCGACAGGGCGGGCGAGCGCTTCAACGACATGGTCGCGAGCGGTGAACTCGCCGCGCCGGTCGTCATCGGCCGCGACCACCTGGACGCCGGCTCGGTCGCGTCCCCGTACCGCGAGACCGAGGCGATGCTCGACGGCTCCGACGCGATCGCCGACTGGCCGCTGCTGAACGCCATGGTGAACGTCGCCTCCGGCGCGACCTGGGTCTCCATCCACCACGGCGGCGGCGTCGGCATGGGCCGCTCGATCCACGCGGGCCAGGTGACGGTCGCCGACGGCACGGAACTGGCGGGCGAGAAGATCCGCCGCGTCCTGACGAACGACCCGGGCATGGGCGTCATCCGCCATGTCGACGCGGGTTACGAGACGGCGGACGCGATCGCCACGGAACGCGACGTGCGCATCCCGATGCGGGAGAGCGAGTGACACCGGCGGCCCCCGCCCCGGAAGACGGACGGAACGCGCCCTCGGCCACGGACGGCGCTTCGGGCCGGCCTCCCGCCGCGCCGGGTGGCACCGGCGGGGCGCGGGAGCCGGCGGGGTCGGCGGCGCCGCGTTCGGGCGCGGAGTCGCGCCCGAGCGCGGGTGGCGGTTCGGGGCGGACTCCCGCCGCTGCGGCGGGTGAGGCCGACGGTGTGCGGGAGCCGGCGGGGTCGGCGGCGCCGCGTTCGGGTGCGGAGTCGCGCCCGAGCGCGGGTGGCGGTTCGGGGCGGACTCCCGCCGCTGCGGCGGGTGAGGCCGACGGTGTGCGGGAGTCGGCGGGGTCGGCGGCGCCGCGTTCGGGTGCGGAGTCGCGCCCGAGCGCGGGTGGTGGTTCGGGGCGGACTCCCGCCGCCGCGCCGCGTGGGACCGACGGGGTGCGGGAGCCCACCGGGCCCCTCACGCCGCGTTCCGGCGCGGAAGCCCGCCCGAGCGCGGGTGGCGGTTCGCGCGAAGCCCCCGCCGGGGACGGCGGCGCCGTCGGGCGGGCCGTGTCCCGGGCGGGCGCGCGGACGCGGCCGGGTGTCGGGGCAGGCGACCCCGCGGCGTCTTTCCAGGAGATGTGGCGTGACCTCGCGCCCATCGGGCGGGACGCAGGCAGTCGGGGATACCGGCGGTACGCCTGGAGTGCCGCCGATCTGGAGTGCCGGGACTGGTTCCGGGCGCAGGTCGGGGCGCGTGGGTTGGTGTACGAGGTCGACCGGAACGGGAACCAGTGGGCGTGGGACGGGGATCCGGGCGCCGGGGACGCCGTCGTCGTCGGGTCGCATCTGGACTCCGTGCCCGACGGCGGCGCCTTCGACGGGCCGCTCGGTGTCGTGTCGTCCTTCGCCGCGCTCGACGAACTCCGGCGCAGGGGAGCGGAGTTCACCCGGCCGGTCGCCGTCACCAACTTCGGTGACGAGGAGGGCGCCCGGTTCGGGCTCGCCTGTGTCGGGTCCCGGCTCGCCGCCGGGCAGCTCTCCGTCGAGCAGGCGCACGCCCTGCGCGACGGGGACGGCATCCCGCTGCCGCGCGCCATGGAGACGGCCGGGTACGACCCGGACACCATCGGCGCCGACCCCGAACGCCTCGCCCGGATCGGCGCGTTCGTCGAGCTGCACGTCGAGCAGGGCCGCGCGCTCGACCTGACCGGTGACCCCGTCGGTATCGCCTCCTCCATCTGGCCGCACGGCCGCTGGCGCTTCGACTTCCACGGCGAGGCCAACCACGCGGGCACCACCCGCCTCGCCGACCGCCGCGACCCGATGCTCAGCTACGCCGAGACCGTCCTCGCCGCCCGCCGCGAGGCGGCACTCGCCGGCGCGCTCGCCACCTTCGGCAAGGTCGCCGTCGAGCCCAACGGCGTCAACGCCATCCCCTCCCTCGTACGCGGCTGGCTCGACTCCCGCGCCGCCGACCAGGCCACCCTGGACACCGTCGTCACCGCGATCGAGGCGGCGGCCCACGAGCATGCCGAGCGCGCGGGCATCGATCTGCGGGTCGTACGGGAGTCCTTCACACCCGTGGTCGAGTTCGCCCACACCCTGCGCGACGAGGTCGGCCGGATCCTCGGTGGCCGGCTCCCGGTGCTCGGCACGGGCGCCGGGCACGACGCGGGTATTTTGTCCGGATCCATTCCGACCGCCATGCTGTTCGTACGGAACCCCACCGGCGTCTCGCACTCCCCGGCCGAGTTCGCCGCCGAGGACGACTGCGTGGCCGGGGTCCTCGCACTCGCCGACGTACTGGAAGGGCTGGCGTGCACGTGACCATGTACTGGCTGGAGCACGCCTGGCTCGACACCCACGTCGAACCGGGGGTGACCGTGACCGTCGCCGACGGCCGCATCACCGACGTCCGTACCGAGGCCGACACCCCACCGCCCGGCGCCACGGTGCTGCGCGGGCTCACGCTCCCCGGCCTGGCCAACACCCACTCGCACGCCTTCCACCGCGCCCTGCGCGGCAAGGTCCAGGTCGGCTCCGGCACCTTCTGGACCTGGCGCGAGATGATGTACCGGGCCGCCGCCCGGCTCACCCCGGACAACTACCACGCGCTCGCCCGCGCCGTGTACGCCGAGATGGCGCTGGCCGGCATCACCTCCGTCGGTGAGTTCCACTACATGCACCACGCTCCTGGCGGAACGCCCTACGACAATCCCAACGCGATGGGCGAGGCGCTGATCGCCGCCGCCGACGACGCGGGAATCCGCATCACCCTCCTGGACACCGCCTATCTCTCCTCCGGCATCTCCAAGCGCCGTGGCGGCAAGCCCCCGGACCGCCACCAGGTCCGCTTCTCCGACGGCACCGCGCACGCCTGGGCGGAGCGCGTGACCGCCCTCGCGGCCCGCTACGCCAAGGACGACGAGCACGTACGGATCGGCGCCGCCATCCACTCCGTACGCGCCGTGCCCGCCGAGCAGCTGTCGACCGTCGCCGAATGGGCGGAGGCCCGGCAGGCCCCGCTCCATGTCCATCTCTCCGAACAGACCGCCGAGAACGACGCCTGCCTCGCCACCCACGACCGCACCCCCGCCCGTCTGCTCGCCGACCACGGCGTCCTCGGCCCCCGTACCACCGCCGTCCACAGCACCCATCTCACGGACGACGACATCGCCCTGCTGGGCTCCACCCGCACCGGCACCTGCATGTGTCCCACCACCGAGCGCGACCTCGCCGACGGCATCGGCCCCGCCGCGCGGCTCCAGCACGCCGGCTCGCCCCTGTCCCTGGGCAGCGACAGCCACGCCGTGATCGACATCCTCGAAGAGGCCCGCGCCCTGGAACTGAACGAGCGGCTGCGCACCCGCACCCGGGGCCACTGGACGGCCGCCGCGCTCATCACCGCCGCCACGGCCGACGGCCACGCGGCCCTCGGCAGGCCCGAGGCGGGCCGGATCGAGCGGGGCGCGCTCGCCGACCTCGTCACGATCGCCCTGGACTCGGTCAGAACAGTGGGGCAGGTACCAAGACTGGGCGCCGAGATCGCCGTATTCGCCGCGACAGCCGCCGATGTGCGCCACACGATCGTGGGCGGTCGCCATCTCGTACGCGACGGCGCGCACACCCTGATCCCCGATGTGCCCGAAGCCCTTGCCCGGTCGATCGCGGCCGTACGCGGCTGAAGGAGAGCGCCCCCATGAACGCCCGGACCCCGGCACCCGATACCGCCGACGCCACCGCCACCGACGCCACCGCCGCCGACGCCACCGCTACCACCGCCACCAACGCCGTCACCACCACTGCCGTCACCAACATCGCCGCTCTGGTCACCAACGATCCCTCCCTCGGTGACGGATCCCCCATCGGTCTGATCCAGCACGCGGCCGTCGTCATGGACGGCGACCGCGTCGTCTGGGTCGGTGAATCAAGCAAAGCACCCGCCACTGACAATGTGGTCGACGCCGGCGGCCGGGCCGCCGTCCCCGGCTTCGTCGACTCCCACTCCCACCTCGTCTTCGCCGGCGACCGCACCCAGGAGTTCAACGCCCGCATGTCGGGCCGCCCCTACTCCGCCGGCGGCATCCGCACCACCGTCGCCGCCACCCGCGCCGCCACCGACGCCGAGCTGAGCGCCAACGTCGCGAAGTATCTCGCCGAAGGACTCCGCCAGGGCACCACCACCCAGGAGACCAAGTCCGGCTACGGCCTCACCGTCGCCGACGAGGCACGCGCGCTGCGCGTCGCGGCCGAGCACACCGACGAGGTCACCTACCTCGGCGCCCATATCGTCGCGCCCGAACTCGCCGACGATCCCGCCGCGTACGTCGATCTCGTCACCGGCGCCATGCTCGACGCCTGTGCCCCGCATGCCCGTTGGATCGACGTCTTCTGCGAGAAGGGCGCCTTCGACGGCGACCAGGCGCGCGCGATCCTCACCGCGGGCATGGCGAAGGGCCTCCAACCCCGCGTCCACGCCAACCAGTTGTCGTACGGCTCCGGTGTGCGGCTCGCCGTCGAGCTGGACGCGGCGTCCGCCGACCACTGCACCCACCTCACCGACGCGGACGTCGACGCGCTCGCCCACTCGCGTACGGTCGCGACCCTGCTGCCCGGCGCCGAGTTCTCCACCCGCGCCACCTGGCCGGACGCCCGGCGCCTGCTGGACGCGGGCGCCACCGTCGCGCTGTCCACCGACTGCAACCCCGGCTCGTCCTTCACCTCGTCGATGGCGTTCTGCGTCGCCCTCGCCGTACGTGACATGGGGATGACGCCCGACGAGGCGATCTGGTCGGCCACGGCGGGCGGCGCCGCCGCTCTGCGCCGTACGGACGTCGGTCGCCTCACGCCCGGTGCCCGCGCCGACCTCGTCCTGCTCGACGCCCCGAGCCATGTGCATCTCGCCTACCGGCCGGGGGTGCCGCTGACCTGGGCGGTCTGGCGCTCCGGGACACGCCTGCACTGAGCCGAGGGGGAAACGACGAACCCCGGTGGCGGGCAAGGGACTTGCCACGCCGCCGGGGTCCGTGGAGCACTGAGCGACGGTGCTACGCGTTCACCGACCACTTCTGGTTGGCCGCGCCCGTACACGTCCAGATCTGCGCCCGTGCCCCGTTGACCGACGCGCCGCCGGTCACATCCATGCACTTGTTCGCCTGGATGTTCACGACGTCGTTCGCGCCCGACACGGCCCAGCGCTGATTGCCCGAACCGGCGCAGTCCCAGAGCTGGAGCTGCGCGCCGTCGGCGGTGCTGTTGTCCTTCACGTCCAGGCACTTGCCGAGCGCCCGCAGCGAGTCGTTGGCGCCCCGGCTCCACTGCTGCGCGCCGGAGCCGTTGCAGTCGTAGAGCTGAACAGGCGTCCCGTTGGCGGAACTCGCGCCCGCCACGTCCAGGCACTTGCCGCCGACACCGGTGATCGAACCGCCGGTGCCTCCGCCGCCGTCGGTGGTGACCCGTACGTAGTCGACGGTCAGCGTGCTCGGGAACGGCGTGCTGCCGTTGGGGTCGCCGGGCCAGTAGCCGCCGACCGCGAGGTTGAGGATCAGGAAGAACGGCTTGTTGAACACCCACTGCCGGCCGCCGAGATCGGCGGGCGTACGGGTCTGGAAGACGTTGCCGTCGACGGACCAGCGGATGGAGTTGGGCGACCAGTCGATCGCGAAGGTGTGGAAGGCGTCGGCGAACGCCTGGCCGCCGGGGAGGCTGTAGCCGGCGCCGATGCCGCCCGAGCCCGAGTAGCCGGGGCCGTGCAGCGTGCCGTGCACGGTGCCGGGCTCGAAGCCGACGTTCTCCATGATGTCGATCTCGCCGCTGTTGGGCCAGCCCACCTGGCCCATGTCGTTGCCGAGCATCCAGAACGCGGGCCACATGCCCTGTCCGCGCGGGATCTTCATCCGGGCCTCGACCCGGCCGTACTGCGCGGTGAACTTGCCGGCCGTGTTCAGCCGGGCGGAGGTGTACTCGCACCTGCCGTACCAGCACTGGTAGTTGCCGGGGTTGTCCCTGCGGGCGGTGATGACGAGGTTGCCCTGGCCGTCGAGGGCGGCGTTGTTGTTGCCCGCCGTGTAGTACTGCCGTTCATGGTTGTTGACGTTGTCGCCGGTCTCGATCTGCCATCTGCCGCCGTTGACGGCCGATCCGGCGGGTCCGTCGAAGTTCTCGTCGAACGTCACGGCCATGGGCGCGGCGCTCGCGGCCTCGACACGGGGCTCCGGGGAGGGCGTCGCCGCTGTGGCGGGCACGGCCGTCGCCATGGTCGTACAGGTGAGAAGAGCCAGGGCGTACAGCGTCACTCGACGCCGCAGGGGGGTTCGCACAGGTCATCACTTCACTTCTCGTGGAGGCATGCACATGACATACGGGGCGGTGGAGCGATGGTGCGGCGGAGAAGGGGAGCAGTTATTTCAATACTTGATTTAAGGGAGGGCGGGAGGGGCCGTCAAGGAGTTGGTATGGACCAAAGTTCTTGACGACCCGTCACCCGGCCCACCACCGCGCCGGTCTGTCCAACTAGCCCAAGGTCACCGGCAGTTGCTGCACGCTGTTCCCCACGAAGCTCGCGTGGCGAGGCAGTTCCGCCTCCGTGACCGCTACGTCCAGGTCCGGGAAGCGGGTGAACAGCCTCTCCAGCGCGATCGTCGCCTCCAGCCGCGCCAGCGACGACCCCAGACAGAAGTGCGCGCCGTGCCCGAGCGAGAGATGACGGGTCGCCGAGCCCGTGGCGTACCGGGTGAGGTCGAAGACATCCGCGTCCTCGCCGTGCGCGGCCTTGTCGCGGCCCGCCGCCGAGTAGCCCGCCAGGACCGGCGTACCCCGTGGGATCACCGTGCCGTCCACCGTCAGATCCCGGGTCGGGTAGCGGAACGGGAAGAAACTCACCGGACTGTCCCAGCGCAGCGTCTCGTCCACCACGTCCGACCAGCTCGCCTTGCCCATCTGGGCGAGTTCGAGCTGATCGCGGTGACGGCACAGCGCGCGCACCGCGTTGGTGATCAGATTCAGCGTCGTCTCGTGCCCGGCGATGATCATCAGCAGCAGCGTGCCGATGAGTTCGTGCCCGCTCAGCCGGTCGCCGTCCTCCTCGCGCGCCGCGATCAGCGCGCTGGTCAGATCCTCCCCGGGGTTCTCGGTACGGGAGGCGGCCACCGCGCCCAGTACGGCCACGATGTCCCGGTTGGCGGCCATCGCGTCCTCGGGGGCGATGTCCGTCGCGACGATCTGGTTCGAAAGGTGATGCAGCTGGTCGTGGAACTCCGGGTCCACGCCCAGCAGTTCACAGATGACACCCATCGGCAGCGGCAGCGCGAAGTGCGCGCGGAGATCGACGACGTGGCGCCCGTCCGGGCCCGGCCGGCCGGCCGCCGCCAGATTGTCCAGCAGCTCCACCGTCACCTCCTCCACCCGCCCGCGCAGCGCCTCCACCCGCCGTGTCGTGAACGCCTTGCTCACCAGCGAGCGCAGCCGCCGGTGGTCGTCGCCGTCCGCCGTCGTCATGCCCTGCACGGTCGCGAACGTCTTCAGCGGCCACCCGTCGGGGATCCGCCCCTCCCGCAGCGCCGTGAAGTGCGCGGCGCCCTTCGCGACATCGGGATGCGACAGGAACTCCTTCAGCGCGTCGTGCCCGAGGACCGCCATCGCCTCGACCTCACCGGGGAGTACGACGGGGGCCACCGCGCCCCGCGCGAGCATGCGCGCGTTGGCGGCGTGCGGGCAGCCGCCGGCCGGATCCATCCGGTGCGGGGCGGGCGCGGACGTGCCGTCGGTCGCGGACGTGCCGTCGGGGGTCGACGGGTCGACGGAAGCGGTCGGGCTGACGGGTGTGTTCGGCTCGGGGCTCAACAGGGCTCTCCTCAACTCCGCGTCGCGCGCGCTCCGCGCGGCAACTGCGGTTCGGTGAAGCGGACGGGAAGGGCCGCCAGGCCCTTGCTCCAGGGCGACTTGATCCAGGCCAACTCGGTCTCCGGCACGGCCAGTTCGAGGTCCGGCAGCCGGTGCCTGATCGTGTCGACCGCGGTACGGGTGATCAGCCTGGCCGGGTCCTGGGCCGGGCAGGTGTGCGGCCCGGCCCCGAACGCCAGGTGTGAGCGGTTGCCGACGACGGGGACTCCGTCCGCCGGCAGGATGTCGGGGTCGGCGTTCGCCGCCGCCAGACCGAGGATCAGCATGTCCCCGGCCCGGATCTCCTGGCCGCCGAACCGCAGGTCACGAGTGGCGTACCGGGCGGGGAAGTTCTGCGTCGGCGGGAAGCGCCACAGCACCAGGTCCAGCGCGTCGTCCACGCTCAGATGACCGCCGCTGAGCGAGGAGCGGAAGGCCGGGTCGCAGAGCAGGATGCGCAGCGTGGTGGCGATCCAGTTCACCGTGGTCTGGTTGCCGGCGACGAACATCACCACCAGGTTGTGCAGCACTTCCTCGTCCGTCAGCCCCGCCGGGTGGTGCAGCAGCGCGGAGGTGACGTCGTTGCCGGGCCGGTGCCGTTTCTCCTCGATCAGGGCGAGCAGGATCGCGCCCATCCGCCTGCTCGCGTCGGCGGAGTCGGCGTTCGCCACGACCAGCCCCGCGATGGCCGTCACCAGCTCACGCCCCGTCGGCTCGTCGAGCCCGAGGAGGCCGGTGATCACCATCAGCGGCAGCTTGCGCGCGTAGTCCGACACCAGGTCCGCCCGCTTGCCGTCGGCGAACTCGGCGATCAGCCGCTCGGCCGTCGCCCGTACGCCGCGCCGCAGTTCGTGCCCGTTGATCCGGGCGAGCGCGTCCGACACGGCCGCGCGCATCCGGCGGTGCTGCTGCCCGTCGGCGAACAGCAGCGCGGGCCGCCAGCCCACCATCGGCAGGATCGGCGAGTCCGCGGGCACCCGGCCCTCGCGCAACTGGCCCCAGCGGCGCGGGTCGTGGGAGAAGTCCTGCTCCTCACGGGCCAGCCGCAGCAGTTCGCGGTGGCCGAGGACCAGCCAGGCGCTGATACCGGGCGCGACGCTGACCCGGGCCACCGGCCCGTGCTCGGCGCGCAGTTGCTCGTACAGGAGCGGCATCCGGTCGCCGTCGAGCTGTTCCCCGTAGATGGGTGTCGCGGGCGTGGGGGCCGTGGCGGGCGCGGGGGTGGGTGTGGTCATGTCGTGGACTCCGGCGTCATGAGGACTCGGCGGCGAGGAGGAGATGGCGTACGAGGGCGATCAGAGCCCGGACGGAGGACCGTTCGTCCCGCGCGTCGCAGGACACCAGCGGTGTCTCGGGCAGCAGGTCGAGCGCCGCGCGCAGCTCGCCGTCGCTGTGCACGGGGCTGCCCGGGAAGACGTTGACGGCGACGGCGAACGGCAGCCCCAGGTCCTCCAGATGGCCGAGCGCGTCGAAGGACGAGGTCAGGTCGCGGGTGTCCACCAGGGCGAGCGCGCCGAGCGCGCCCCGGGCCAGATCGCGCCAGGCGGGGAGGAAGCGCTGCTGCCCCGGCGTACCGAAGAGATAGAGGACCAGCTCGCCGTCGAGCGTCATCCGGCCGAAGTCCAGGGCGACGGTGGTGGTGGCCTTGGCCCGGTCGACGGTGACGTCGACCGAGGCGCCGGCTTGGGTCATCACGGCCTCGGTGCTGAGCGGCTTGATCTCGGAGACCGTACCGATGAACGTCGTCTTGCCGACGCCCAGCGGCCCCACGACCATGATCTTCGCCGCGCCGGCGACGCTGGACCTGACGTACTTGCCGGCGGGCGCGGCCTCAGAGGCGGCTTTCGAGGCCATGGAGGACCTTTCTCAGCATGGTCACATCGGCTCGTTCGGCCGGCGGTATGGGTGGGCGGGTCACGATCAGTCCCCAGCCGATCAGATCGGCGAGCAACACCTGCACCACGGAGGGCGGTTGGCCGAGATGGGCCGACACCTCGGCCACCGACAGCAGTCCCTGACAGTGCGTCAGAATGGCGCGGTGCTCCGGCTGGAGGGTCGCCGGCGGGACCGTTTCCGCGGCCATCACGAGCGATTCCCAGGAGAGCGGTTCGACTCCGGCGTCCGCCCTCCCACCGGTGATCACGTACGGGCGTACCGCCGACGTGGTCCGGTCGTCGGGGCGTTCCGTCATGACGACGGGCTCACCGGATCCCGGGGGTGGCTGCTCAGGTGGCTGCCGATCTTCACGACCAGCAGCTGCATCTGCTGGGCCACCAGGCCCACATCGGCGTCGGTCTCGGTCGCCGCGCCCAACTGGGCGCCCACACCGGCCGAGGTGAAGAGGATGAAGCCCTGGTCGGACTCCAGCATCAACTGCCGTACGCCGGCGGCGCCGCCGAACAGCAGCCCCGCCGTGGACCGGCCCGTCATGGTCAGCGCGGCGGACGCGGCGGCGAGCGATTCGGCCTCGGCCACGCTCAGTTCGGCCACCGGGCCCTTCAGGTTCTCGGCGGACGCGTGGCCGAGCCGCAGGCCGTCCTCCGAGACGACCACGGCGTGCCGGACGCCCGGGATGTCGGTCAGCGGGCGGAGCATCCACCCGAGATCGGGAAGTCGGGAGATCGTTCCGGTCACTCTTCCGGTCACTGCCGGCCTCCGTCGTGTTGGTCGGGCACTTCGGTGTCCTGGACGGCCGCCGCGCGGCCACGACGCGAGCCGGACACCACGCTGGTGATCGACGCGCGTGCCGCCTCGGGGGTCCAGGCCGGGTCGGGCTGCGCGTGCTGCGGGGGCTGCGACACCTGTGGTGCCTGTTCCTGATCCGGTTCCTGTCCTCGTGCCCGGTCCCGGTCCCGTGCCTGGTCCCGGCCCGTCGCCGTGGCGGGGTCCCGTCGACGGCTGCGGCGGCGCGGCAGCGTGTCGGGGGGAGTGGCGGGTGTGTCCCGTGGGTGTGCGGCGGCGTCGGCGGCCGGCCGCTCGTGCTCCCGCGCCGCCACCGGCTCCGGTACCGCCACCGGCTCCGGCGCCGAGTCCGACGGAAAGTGCGACAGCGGTTCGGTCAGCAGACGGTGCGGTACGAAGGTGACGGCCCGGGTCCCGCCGTACGCCGACGCCCCCGTCAGCTCCACGTTGAAGCCCATCTCCCGGCTCCAGCGCCCCACGCACGCCAGCCCCAGCCGGGGCACGGCCCCGAGCCGGGTCAGATCCAGCTCGTCCCTGAGCTGCGACATCGCCAGGTGCAGCACGTCCGGCGGCATCCCGAGCCCCGCGTCGTCGATCTCCACGACGGCTCCCGCGCCCACCTCCCGGATCGTCACGACGACCTGGGTGCGGGAGGGCGAGAACACGGTCGCGTTCTCCAGGAGTTCGGCGATGGCGTGCATCAGCCCTTCGACGGCCGGCGGCACCACGTACAGCGTCTGACCGCCGTGCACCTCCACCCGCCCGAACTCCACGATGCGCGACTGCGCGCCGCGCACGCAGTCGTACAGCGAGACCGGCTGCGACTCGCGCCTGGCCGGCCAGATCCCGCACATCACCAGCAGCGTCTGGGCCTTACGGGTCATCTGCGAGGCCGCGTGGTCGGCCTTCATCACGTCCGCCATCAGGCGCGGGTCGTCGATGGCGCGCTCCACGTGGTCGAGTACCTGCTGCTGCACCGTCGCCATCGCGTGCATGTTGCGGGCGACCGACTCGAAGGCCGTCTGGACCGAGTCGCGCAGCCCGCGCTCGCGCCGTACCGCCTCGTCCGAGCCGAGGGCCGTGACCACGGCGGCCAGCGCCTGTGCGAAGTCCTCACCGGTGTCGCTCTCGGCTGCGACCGGACCCGGGACACCGTCCAACCGCCGTCCCGCGCGCACCCGTTCGGCGATGGCGGGGACACGTACGGTGGCCAGATGGGCCACCTCGGCGCCGCGTGCGGCGGCCGTCCGCCGCTCCCGGTCGTGTTCGGCGCGCTCCACGCCCAGCCGCCGGCGCAGGGCCAGCACGCAGGCGGTGAGCAGCACCACCAGGGCCGCGCAGCCGGCCGCGAGTGCCTGCCGCCACTCCGCGGCGGACACCTGGCCGATCAGCAGGGCGACGACGGCGGCGACCACGAGGACCCCGAGCCACCACACCGCCCGTACACGAGGTCTGTTCACCGGACGGCTCAACACGGAGACCGGGTTCCTTCCAGAACTCGTCGGACACGTCGGGCTCCCGATGGGGTGATCGCGAGCATGCAGATCCTACGAGTAATGCAAGGGATTCGGGCGGGAGTTGGCCAACTCCGGTCACTCGGCGGCACCGGTCGCGCACCATCCGCACACGTGTACGCGGCGGGTCGCGGGACATACGGGCTGGCCGCACCGCATGAACCCACCCCGCACACCTTCACCCCCGTCACCAACAGACCCATGTACAGGTTCACCTGCCGTGTCGGTCGCGTTCCGTATCCGTCATGACATGGCCGACTGGCCCTGTACCGGAGGGATTTGGGCCGGTACCGTCCTGTTCGGCGCGGGGCGAGCGACCGGGGGGTCGAGTTGAGCGACGTACGCGTACGGGGTGCTGCCGCCGCCGCCCGCATCCGTGTGATGCGGCCGGGGGAGCTGGGCGCGGGGGAGATCGAGCGCTGGCGGGAGTTACGGGCGCGGTCCGGCGCGCCCGCGAATCCGTTCATGGAGCCGGAGTTCACCCTGGCCGTCGGCCGCGTCCGGCCGGGCGCGCGCGTGGCCGTCGTCGGAGGCGGGAGCGGCGCGCCCGCCGGCTTCTTCCCGTACGAGAGAGGCCCGTTGGGGCAGGGACGCGCGATCGGGTTCGGGGTGTCCGACAGTCAGGGGCCGGTGCTCGGCCCCGAACACACCCTCACGGCAGGGGAGTTGCTGCGCGGCTGCTCGCTCACCAGCTGGGAGTTCGACAACCTCGAAGCGGGACAGGGGCTGTTCAGCTCCGACGCCGCCGAGGGGTTCGACTCCCCGGTCATCGACGTCGGACAGGGCTACGAGGCGTACGAGGCGGTCCTGCGCGCCGGATCGCCCAAGTTCTTCCGTACGACGACGGCCAAGGAACGCAGGCTCGCCCGGCAGGCCGGCGAGGTCCGGTTCGTCTTCGACGAGCGCGATCCCGCCGCGCTGCGCACGCTCATGGAGTGGAAGTCGGCGCAGTACCGCAGAACGGGCCGCCGCGACCGGTTCGCCAAGAAGTGGATCAGCGCGCTGGTACGGCAGTTGGCGGCCGACCGGCCCGACAACGCGCCCGGCTGCTCCGGTGTCCTGTCCGTGCTGTACGTCGCGGACCGCCCGGTCGCCGCGCACTTCGGCCTCCGCTCGCGCACGGTCCTGTCCTGCTGGTTCCCCGCGTACGACACCGACTTCGCCAAGTACTCACCCGGCCTCATCCTCCATCTGCGGATGGCCGAGGCGGCGGCGGGCGCCGGGATCGGCCTGCTCGATCTGGGCCGGGGCGCCGCCGAGTACAAGGACGCGCTGAAGACCGGTGAACTGCGCGTGTACGAGGGGGCGTCGGTACGGCGCGGGCCACGGGCGGCCGTGTACCGGCTCGGCCGGGAGCCCGCCCGCCGCGCGCACAGCTTCGTACGGAACCGGCCCAAGCTCGCCGGATACGCGCAACGCGCACTCAACCAGGTGGGCCGGCTGCGGGACCGGTGATCCGGCCCAACGCCGTACGAGCGGAGGCATGATGACGCGGATCGTGAACACGCCCGCTTCGGGCACGCCCGCGCGGCCGGGATCAGGGCCGGAATCAGGGCCGGGATCAGGGCCGGCGTCGCGATCCCCGCTGCGTGACGTCGCCGTCGCCGACCTGGACCTGGACCTCCACCAGGACCTGGACCTCGATCAGGACGGTGTCGGCGAGGACGGGACGGACGGGGCCGTGCTGTCGCTGACCCCCGCCCCCGGCGGCCCGCCCGTCCGCGCGGGCGCCGTCTACGCACTCGTACGGCTCCGGGGCCGCCCCGTCGCCACCGTCCTCACCACGGTCCCGGACGGCGCCGACCCCGCCCGCGTACTCACCACGGCCTTCCGCGCCCAGTACGCCGCGCATGAGCCCTCCGTGAGCGTGCGCGTGAGCGGTGGCGCACCGCCGCCCCGTACGACCGTCGTCGTCGCCACCCGCGAGCGGGCGGACCGGCTCGGCCGGGCGCTCGACTCGCTCCTCGCACAGGACCACCCGGACTTCCGCGTCGTGGTCGTCGACAACGCGCCCGTCACGACCGCCACCCGCGACCTGATCGCCCACCACTACGCGGACGGCGTCACCTACCTCCACGAGCCGGTCCCCGGACTGGCCACCGCCCACAACCGAGGCGTCGCCGCCGCCGACACCCCCGTCGTCGCCTTCACGGACGACGACGTCATCGCCGACCCGCACTGGCTCTCCGCGCTCACCGCGCCGTTCGCGGCCGACCCCCGCACCGGCTGCGTCACGGGCCTGATCCTCCCGGCCCGCCTCACCACCCCCGCCCAGGTCCTCCTGGAGAGCCACGGCGGCTTCGCGAAGGGCTTCGCCCCACGGCTGTACGACCCGGCGGCGCCCCCCTCCGACCAGCCGCTCTTCCCGTTCACGGCGGGCAGTTTCGGCTCCGGCGCCAACATGGCGTTCCGGGTGTCCGCCCTGCGCGCCGTCGGCGGCTTCGACCCCGCCACCGGCACCGGCACAGCGGCAAGGGGCGGCGACGACCTCTACGCGTTCGTCCGGATCCTGGCCGCCGGGCACCGGCTGCGCTACACACCCGACGCGCTCGTCTGGCACCACCACCGCGAAACCTGGCAGGACCTGCGGAACCAGGCGTACGGCTACGGCGCCGGCCTCACCGCGTATCTCACCGCCCTCCTCTGCCGCCACCCCGCCCTCCTGCCCGCGCTGCTCGCGAAGCTCCCGCGCGGCCTCGCCCACGCCCGCGCCATCACCGCCCACCGGGAGGCCGACGCGGCCGGAGTGCCCGGCGCGCACGGGACGTATCGCCACCCGTGGCCGCGCACCCTGTCCCGGCTGGAGCGCCGAGGGATGCTGTACGGCCCGCTGGGTTACGCCAGGGCCCGCTGGGGGCGGCGATGACGCGCCTGCCGAAGTCCGCCCGTATCCCCGTGCTGCTCTACCACGCGGTGATGGACGACCCGCCCGCCTGGATCGCCGAATTCACCGTCACACCAAGGCAGTTCACCGCCCAACTCGACGCGGTCACGGCCGCCGGGCGGACCGCGGTCCCGGTCGGCGCGCTCGCCGCGCGGCTGACGGGCGGGGCTCCGCTGCCACCGCGCCCCGTGGTCCTGACCTTCGACGACGGATTCGCCGATCTGCCGGGCCCGACCGCCGAAGCGCTCGCCGAACGTGGTCTGCCCGCCACCGCCTATCTCACGACCGGCGCCATCACCCCGGGCCTCGGCAGTCTGCTGCCGCCCGCCCCGATGATGACGCTCGCGCAGGCCCCGGCGCTGGAGCGGCTCGGGGTGGAGATCGGCGCGCACACCGTCACACACCCGCAGCTCGACACCCTCCGCGCGCCCCAACTCGACCGTGAGCTACGGGAGTCGAAGGCGGCGCTGGAGGACGTACTCGGCCACGAGGTGGCGCATCTCGCCTATCCGCACGGCTACAACAACCGCGCCGTACGCCGGGCCGCCCGCCGCGCCGGATACGCCTCCGCCGTCGCCGTACGCCACGCCCTCAGCTCCGGGACGGACGAGCCGTACCGCATCGCGCGGCTCATCCTGCGCCGGAGCCACACGGTGGCGGACGTGACGGCTTGGCTGGCGGGGGAGGGCGCGCGGGTCGCGCCGTTCCCCGACTCGGCGGCGACGGTGGGCTGGCGCCTCTACCGCAAGGCCCGCGCGGCGGCGCGCGGACCACGATTCGCCGGCTGACCGATAGCCCGGCCGACCGACAGACCGACAGACCGATAGCCCGGCCGACCGGCGAAGAAGCGACAGAGATGTACGAGAGCCACACATAAGCGCAGAGAGTTCCTATAATTCCCTGACGGGGACAGCGGCGTGACGGCCGCGACCACAGGGGTGGGGGGAGTCGCACCGTGCAACCACGCGCGCCCGCGCTGGACCTGGCCGAGACCCGGACCCCGCCTCCGACGCGCCCGCCCCCGCGACGGCGCACGGCCCCGCGCTTCGTACGGCCCCAACTTCTGCTCTCCTGGCTGCCTTTGCTGACCGCAGCCGCCCTCTGGACGTACGCGCTGCCGCGCGTCGGCTACCGCTCCATGGGCGACTACGGGCTTCTCGACCGCTTCCCCGCCCCGTTCTACGCGGCGCTCGCCCTCCTCAGCTGTGGATTCCTCGTCGCCCTCCGCCGCGCCGGAACCGCGCCGTGGTGGCCCGCCACCTACTGCGTCGCGCTTCTCGTCGCGCTCAAGGCGCCACCCGCCGTGCTGTACGACTCCGTGCGCTACCCCTGGGCCTCCAAGCACGACGCCGTCGTCAACCAGCTCCTCCTCGGCGGCGAACTGCGCCCGAACGCCGCCCTGTCGGGCAACATGTCCGCCTACGACCAGTGGCCCGGCTTCTTCACCCTCACCGCCGGGCTGGTGCGGGCCTTCGGCGTGGAGAGCGCCGCCGTGTTCCTCAACTGGGCCCCGATCGCGCTCGGTCTGCTGCTGATGCCGGTGCTCGTGCTGATCTACCGCACCTTCACCGAGGACTGGCGGCTGGTGTGGACGGCCGTCTGGATCTTCCAGCTCGCCAACTGGGTGGGCCAGGACTATCTGTCGCCGCAGGGCTTCGCGTATGTGCTGCATCTGTCCGTGATCGCCGTCGTGCTGCGGCACTTCGTCCGGCCGGGATCGGCGGGCAGACTGCGCGACCGGTCGTTCCTGGACCCGGCGTCCGCCGCCGTGCCACCGCCCACCGGGACCCGGCAGCGGGCCGTGGGTGTCGCCGTCCTCGCGCCGCTGATCCTGGCCGTCAACGCCTCGCACCAGCTGACGCCGGTGATGCTCTGCGTCTCGCTGTTCGCCCTGACCCTCACCCGCCGCTACCGCAACTACGGGCTGCTGGCCGTCGCCGCGCTGATCATGCTGGCGTGGGACCTGACGATGGGCCGCCCGCTCTTCCTGGAGACCCTGGGCACGCTGCGCGACTCGCTCGGTCAGCTGACGCGGAACTCGCGCGCCGGATACGCCGGTGAACTCACCGGCCCCGGACCCGAACTCGCCGGACGCGCCAACGTGTTGATGGTGCTCGCCGTCGCCGCCCTGGCGGGCGTCGCGCTGCTCCTGCGGCGCAGACTGGTCAGGGCGGCCCTGCCGCTGCTGCTGGTGTCGCTCGCCCCGGTGCCGCTGTTCGTCGTCAACGACTACGGCGGCGAAATGCTCTTCCGCGTCTATCTGTTCGGGCTGCCGGGCGCCGCGTTCTTCGCGGCGGCGACGCTCGTGCCGGCGGCGGGCAGCGCCCGGCGGGGAGTGCGAAGACGCGCCGCCGCTCTCACGCTGCACGGCGCACTGCCCGTCGCGCTCCTCGTGCTGCTGGCCGGCTTCCTGCCCTCGTACTACGGCAAGGAGAAGATGTACTACACCCCGCCCGCCGAGACGGCGCTGGTCACCCGCGCGATCGACCGGGCGCCCGAGGGCGCGCTGATCCTCGCCACCACCGGCTCCTTCCCGCAGGCGCTGCACCGCTACGACCAGGTCGAGCACTGGTTCTTCGCCGAGCAGGAACTCCCCGAGAACCAGCGGATGCTGGCCGACCCCGCCCGCTATCTCGCCGACGGCATCCCGCCGGGCACCGACGCGTATGTGGTCCTCACCCGCACGCAGGACGTCTACGCGGCCGGCGAAGGACTCCTGCCACCCGGCGGCTTCGCCACCCTGCGCACGCGTCTGACCGAGTCGCCGCTGTTCAGGACCGTGGAGGAGCACCCGTACGGCATCGTCCTGCACTACCGGCCCGCCATGGAAGGCGACCGTCCATGACGTTGGATCATTTACGGCTCCGAGTACCGCTGGCCCTCGCCGGCTGGGGCGCGGTCGCCGCGACCGCGCTGCCCGGTGGTTCACCACTGCGCTGGATCCCGGTGGTGCTGTTCGTCTGCTTCGGACCCGGCCTCGCGCTGCTCCACCCGCAGCGCGGCACACTGCGCCCCGCCGCCCGGATCGAGGCGGTCGCACTCGCCGCGCCGCTCAGCCTCTCCCTCGCGGTCACCGTCACCACCGCGCTCTTTCTCGTGCGCGGCTTCTCGGCGACGGCCTTCCTGGTGACTCTCGCGGCCCTGACGACCGTCGCCGCCGCCCTGCCGGGACTGCCGCTGCCCGCCGCGACGCGCGGCGCGGTCGGCCGGAGTGGCCGCTGATGACGGCGCGGCTCAGCCAGTTGGAGAAGCAGGTGTACACCGTGGTCGCCCTGGTCGCCGTCGGGCTGCTGCTGATCGCCGGGCTCGGGGTCCGGGCCGACGAGTCCGACGGCCCCGACGCCGGGTGCGCGGCGAGCGACCTGCTGGAGCCGCCCTGCGGGGCCTGGTGGGGGGCGTATGTCCCGTACGCGACGGACGGTCCGGCCGAGGGCTCGCTCACCAGGGCCGTGTACGCCTTCGAGAAGAAGATCGGCCGCAGGCTCGATCTCGTCTACAACTACCACGACATGTCGGACACCGAACTCGACGGACAGCTTCTCACCCCCGACGAGCGGGAGTTGGGCGAGGACCGGATGCTGATGCTGGCCTGGGAGTCCACGGTCTGGCGCGAACCGCACCACGAGAACTGGACCGAGGACCAACTGGGCTGGGCGAACATCGCCTCCGGACGCCACGACGAGGAGATCATCGATCCGCAGGCGCGCCGCATCAAGGAGTACGGCGAGGAGACCGGCAAACGGATCTTCCTCTCCTTCGACCAGGAGGTCGACGCCCGGATCAAGGAGGGCGCGGGCACCCCGGCCGAGTACGTCGCCGCGTACCGCCATCTCCACGAGCGCTTCGAAGAGTTGGGCGTCGACAACGTGGTGTGGGTGTGGACCGTCTCCGGCTATCTGGGCAGCGCCGACGAGATGAAGGCGCTGTATCCGGGTGACGACTATGTCGACTGGATCGGCATGGACCAGTACAACTACTTCCTCTGCCACGACACCACCGACTGGAAGGACTTCGACCGCAGCCAGCGCCCCACCTACGACTGGCTGCGGGCCAATGTGTCGGCCGACAAGCCCTTGATGCTGGCCGAGTTCGGCACCGTTCCCGATCCGGCGGACAGCGACAGACAGCGCGACTGGTACACCGGGATTCCCGCCGCCGTGCGGACGATGCCGCAAGTGAAGGCGCTGGTGCAGTGGAACAGGCCGGTGCCCGGCGAGAACTGCGACCTGACCGTCAACGAGGGCCCGGGGCTTACCGGTTACCGCGAGGCGGGCCGCGACGACTACTTCCGGCAGCCACTCCCGAGGTAGCCCGCCCTCAGGAGCCCGCCCTCAAGTGCCCGGTCTCAGGCGCCGAACAGCACCTCGTACGCCGTCGGCACGAACGCGTCCGCACGCCGGAAGCGCCGCGTGGAGACCGCCGCCACCGCCGTCCCCGTCCCCGGGCAGAAGCCGAGAAAAGCCTGCTGTCCGCTCGTCGCCCCGCAGTGGAAATACGCGGGCCCGTGGTCGGTCGGATGCTGGAACCAGGTCAGGGTGTGCGTGTGGGCCTTGCCGAGCCCCCGGCGCAGTACGGGGCGCCGCACCGCGTGCAGCGCGTCCGCCAGCGCCGGAGTGCGCTCCGGCCACAGATGCGCCTCCAGGAAGGTGAGCATGTCGTGCGGGGTCGCCCGGATCGCGCCGGCCGGCGCGAAACCGCCGATACGCAGCGGAGGTACCTCGCCCACCCCGTCCGCGCCGTGTCCGACGGCGTCGCCCGTCCCGGTGGCGGGGAGCGTCGTCGTGGCGGACAGCCCCAGCGGCCCCAGGACCCGCTCCGCCAGCAGCGTCTCCCAACTGGTGCGGGTGGCGGCGGACAGCGCGTGCCCGAGCGTGGAGACACCGAAGTTGGAGTAGGACCAGCGGGTGCCGGGCCGGTGGCGCGGACGCGCCCGCAGGAACGCGTCGACCACCCGGTGCGCGGGATATCCGGCGAACGGGTTGGTCCGCCAGCGGGACAGCGCCTGCGGGTAGAAGTCGAGCGGCAGGGCCGGCAGTCCGGACGTGTGGGTGATCAGATGCCGCAGGGTGATCGGCGCGACGAGCGGCGGCGGCGCGGTTCCGAAGCAGGCCGCCGCCGAGTCGTCGTACGCGACATGACCGGTCCGCGCGAGCTGGGCCAGCAGCAGACCGGTGTACGGCTTGGACGCCGAGCCCGCCTCGTAACGCAGCCCCTCCGCGCCGGGCGATGCCCGTACCGTGCGGTGGCCCCGCACCGACATGGCGAAGACGACGTCGGGGGCGTCGACCGCGCGTACGGCCGCGTCGAGCCGTCTGAGCGGCGTACCGGCGAGGGCGGCGCGCGCGCTGTCCGCCCGTACCGTCATGATCTCGTGCTCGCTCATGACGCCACGGGCGCGGCCAGACCAGCCAACGCGCGCGAGGTGGCGAGTACGGAGGCGAGGGCGGCGGCCAGCGTCGAGTGGTAGACGATGTCGAACATCTGGTCCCAGCTCCCCTCCGGCATCTCGCGCACGGCGGGCATCGCGCCGTCGGGCTGCTGCGCCGCCGCGAGGCCGCGCCACGCCCGCTCGTCCAGTGTCGGCTCGGGCAGACAGGCGTCCACGACGAGCAGTTCGGCGAGCAGGTCCCAGCGCCGGAGGTCCAGCCAGTCGTCCAGCCAGACCGGCAGCCACAGGGCGAGATAGTCGGCGATGGGCTTCGGCAGCCCGGCCGGTCGCTGGCCCCAGTCGGTGAGATGGAAGACCGTGTGGGTGATGTCGTACCCGATGTGGCCCTCCACGGTCCACGGCTCGGGCGTGCGGGCGAGCCAGGTGCGCTCGGTCGCGTCCTCGACGGGTGTGCTCGGCATCAGCCCGAAGCGCTGCTCGTACGCGGAGATGCCCAGGCGCCGGACGGGCAGCAGCTCCAGGGCGGCCCAGCTGCCGAGCCGGTGGTTGAGGTGGACGGCGCGCTCGGTCTCCGGCTCCTGGTAGCCCAGCTCCTTGAACGGCAGATAGACCTCGAAGGGGATGGGGGACAGCGGCTCCTGGCGCTGGCCGCGTGCCAGACTCCGGCCGCCGTCGAGGGCCTCGCGCCACAGATGGTCCATCAGGCCCCGCGCGAGGGACGCCTGCCGTGAGCCCGCCACCCCCTCCCGGAAGAGGATCTTGCAGATCATGGCGGCCTCGCCGATCGGCTTGAACCGCTCCATATAGCCCACTTCGGGGTCCGCGTCGGGTTCGAGCCGGAATCCGGCGCGGTTGGCGTGCAGCCACTCGATGGCCTGCGCGCCGACCTGGTGGATCAGCCGGGTGCGGTCGGCGGTCGTGCCGCCGGTGCCGGCAGTGTCCGTACCGGTGCGGCCGGTCTCGGTGTCGTCGGTCCCGGTGTCGTCGGTCGTCATGCGACGCCTCCCTGTGCGGCGGCCAGACGTACGTCGGCCAGCGTGGCGGCGAAAGCGCCCACCAGCGTGGAGTGGTAGCAGTGCGCGAAGTCCCTCGCGGGCTCGCCCGGCCGCCCGGTCCCGGTCTCCGGGAACCCGCCGCCCGCGTCCTGGACTTCGGCGATCCGGGCGAAGGCGGCCTCGGCGGCGCCGGGCAGCCCGTCGTACGACGCCGCGTCGGGAATGCTCGCGGCGACGGCGAGCAGTTCGCAGCTCAGGTCCCACTGCTCCGCCTCCAGACAGGTGTCCAGCCAGGCGGGCAGCCAGGCCGCCAGATAGCCGCCCAGTTCGGCGGGCATCCGGTGCGGGGCGTTGCCCCAGTCGGTGAGATGGAAGACGACGTGCGTCAGCCCGTAGCCCGCCGTCCGCTCGAACGTCCACGGCTCCGGCAGACCGCCCAGCCAGGTCCGCGCCAGCGCCGTCGGCGGCTCCCCGGACGGCGGGAAGCCCACCCGGCGCTCGGAGTTGAGCACACCGAGACGCCGGTTCGGCTCCTGCTCGATCCGCGCCCAGCCGCGGGTGCCGCACACCGTCGCCGCCAGCTCCTCGAAGCCCGGGTGCCGCAGATCCGCCGACGCGAAGGCCGCGTAGATCTCCAGCGGATACGTGGTGAAGGGCTCACCGCGCAGCAGTTCGAGGAAGAGCCGGCCCCGCCCGGTCTGCTCCCACGCGAAGTCGAGCAGTGCCGAGGCGTGCCGGTGGCGCTCCGTCCCGGGGCTGCTCCGCTCCCGTACGGAGTGGGTGAGCTGGGCCAGTTCGCCGAGCGGCTTCAGGGTCAGGTTGACGTTCGTGTGCGGGGCCAGCACATCGTCCGGCAGCCGGAAGGAGTCCTGGTGGTCGCGCACCCACTCCAGGGTGGTGCGTGAGACATGGGACGCCCATGACTCACGCGCCGCCCGCGCCGGGGCCGGTGTCTCCCGCACCTCGGCGGTCCGGGGCGTGCTCATGCCATGACCCCGGCGCGGATGTGGCGCGCGGCGTGCAGATGCAGACCGACCCGCGCGTCGGCCCCGGCCATCTGCCCGACGAAGTCGAGACCGGCCTCCAGCCCCAGCGTGTCGGGGACGCCGTCGATGACGGTCAGCCAGCGACCGGCCCCGGCCGCCTGGAGCCAGTCCCGGCGGCGTACGGCGCGTACGAAGCCCCGTGCCACGTCCACCGGGCGGCGGGCCGCCACCCGGGCGACCCCCGAATCGGCGCCGGGCACGGCGAGCGCCCCGAGCAGGGACAGTTGATGGGTCAGCCGCGGCCAGTCCAGCGCGTCGAGCCACGACGCGTCGGGCCCGGAGTCCGCGCCGGTCGCGGGCGCGTCGAGGCGGTGCAGTGTCTGGGTCATCGCCCAGTGGCTCCAGACCGTCGTCTCGGACGACGTGGCGCCGGGGGCGAAGGCGACGACGGCGCGCTGGAAGACCGCGAGGTCGTCCGGCAGCGGGCGGCGGCGGGTGAGGACGCTCGGCAGCAGCACGTCGGCGCCCAGCACGCGCACCGCGGCCAGGCCCAGCCGGTCGTCGGCGAGTGCGCCGACGGTGCCGCCCACAACAGAGGAATGGCCTCCGTCCCGAAGGACGGAGACCACCTCTGAAGCGAGGTCATGCACCACACCCGCCAGGCGGGGAGGGGTACCTGACTGCTCCATTCGATTCTCCCGTCAGCCCTTCTTCGGGCGCGGGGTCGGCGGCGAGAGCAGAAGCCCTCCCGCGCCACCGATCAGGGCGAGCGACGCGCACTCGCGGCTGTCGCGGTAGGTGCCTTCGGCCTCGCTCGGGCTCAGGACCGCGTCGATGTCGACGTCCAAGTCCCTCGTGATGTTGGTCTCGTTGGACATACCATCATCCCCTCAGAAGGAAACTGATTCCACGTACCCACTCAGTGGAACGTACATATCGGACACCCGCAAACGCTCAGCGTCCTGACCGGGGTGTTTCCCCGGAGGCGCGGGCCGCGCGATCGGCTCTACGGCGGGCCGTACGCACCAGTACGGCCAATACCGAGATCGCCAGCAGCACCCCGGACACCGGGACCGCGAACTCCGCGAAGACGCGCTGCGCCGCCCAGCCCGCCACCGCCAGCACCCAGACCGCCGCGGCGACGATCCGCCCGTCCAGCCACCCGTTCGCGCGCGACGCGCGCAGCGCCACGGCGGCCAGCCCCAGACAGAGCAGTTGCAGGGCGACGGGCAGGATCTGCGCGGCCCGTTCCAGGTCCATCAGCCGGGCGGTCGCGTCGACGAGCGGCCGGTGCCAGGGGCCGGCCGCCGCCTCGGGCCGGACCCCGAGGAGCGGCGGCACGCCGTGCAGCGCGCCGAACAGGGCCAGCACGCCCGCCGTGAGCAGGAGCGGACGCGACCGTACGAGCGCCACGGCCGCGCACTGGACGACGACCAGCAGGATTCCGGCGCCGAGGGTCAACGGCGGCAGCGCGGCGAGGAGTTGGGTCCCCGACGCGGAGCCGGTGCCGAACCCGGCCGCGTCCCGCAGCGGCAGCCAGAACAGCCCGGTGGCACCGGCCAGCAGCAGCCACAGCACCGTGGCCGACAGATTCCCCCGCGGGGGGCGCGGCGGTGGCGGCGCCGGCTCGGCCCTGCGGGGCGGCGCGGGCCTCGGTACGTGCACGGGCAGCCCGAAGGCCGGGGTCGCCGTGTCGTACCCGCCCTGCGGATAGGTGGTCTGCCGCGCCCACGCCGCCCGGTACGCGGCCTCCTCCGCCGCGTCGAGCGGGCCGCCTCCCCCGAGCCGCCGCCGCTCGGCGGCCTCGCGCGCCCAGGTCGTCCCGTACCCCTCCGCCGCCCCGCCGCCGTGCCTGCGCAGCGCCGACCGCAGCCCCGGCGCCGCCACCAGCGCGATCAGCGTCATGGACAGCAGCATCGCCAGCCCGGCGCCGGAGATCCCGGCGGGCCCGAGCAGAAACACCGCGCTGCCGAGGACCGACACGCACATGGCGCCCTGGAGGGCGGCGAGCATGCCCGTACGTCCCTGGACGCGCAGCACCCCGATGTACAGCTCCACGACCACGCGCGGCAGCGCGGCGGCGGCCAGCAGGCGCAGCACCGTCGAGCCGTGCTCGGCGTAGTCGGCGCCGAAGGGGGCGAGGAGCTGCGGGGCGAAGACCACCAGCACCAGCACCACGGGCACCAGCAGCACCGTCATCCGGCGCAGCGCCCCGCGTACGCCCTCGGCCAGCCGCTCGGGGGAGTGGGAGGCGTGCGCGGTCAGCGAGGAGGCCATGTTGATGGCCATGAACTCCATCGTCCCGCCGACGGTGTAGGCGGTGTAGAAGAACGCGTTGTGCGCGGCGTCGAAGCGGACGGCGACCATCACCGGCAGCAGGTTGATCATCGCCAGGCTGAACAGCGCGCCCACCGAGTCACCGGCCAGGAACCGCCCGATGTCGGCCGGACGCGGCGGCTCACGGTCCCGGTCGTCGGCGGCCTGCCGGGGGATGAGCCGGCGGAACACCAGCCAGCCCAGCGGCAGTACGGACAGCGCGATGGCCGCCGCCCAGGACACGAAGACGCCGAGGACCGGCAGGACGGTGGCGAACACGACGAGCAGCAGCAGCTTGCCGAGCGAGAAGACGGCGTTGCCGACCGGCACCCAGAAGGCCCTGCGGAGCCCGGTCAGCACCCCGTCCTGGAGGGTGAGCAGCGCCCAGGCGACGCAGGCGGCGGTGAAGAGCAGCCCGGCGGTGACGCCGTCGAGCGGCGCGTACGAGGGGCCCCACAGGTCGAGCGTCAGCAGAAAGACCACACAGGCGGCGCACACGACGGCCGAACTGACCGCGTACGCGCGCCAGACGAGTGCTCCGGTCGCCCGCCCGGCGCGGGGCACGTAGCGCACCACCGCGCCGATCATGGTGGTCGCGGTGAGGGAGGCCAGCAGCCGCATGGCGGCGATGGCGGCGGAGCCCTGGCCGACGGCCTCCTCGGTGTAGTAGCGGGCGGCGACCAGCCAGAAGCCGAGTCCGAGGGCGGCGGAGACGCCGGTGGAGAGCATCAGCGCGTACGCGTTGCGGAACATCGACTCGCCGCTGTCCGGCCGACCCTTTCTCGTGGCCGTACGCCGCGCGGTGTCAGTCACCACCGTGCCCCGGAGGCAAGGCGGGCTCGGCCCCCGACTCGTCCAGTACGGCGATGACTCGGCGGGCCCGTAACGGGTCGGCGGGCAGGGCGTGCCGCGCGAACCAGGCGGCCGGCTCGGGGCGCGGCGAGGCGTCGGTGAAGACATCGCCCGCGTACACGTCGAGCGGCGGGTCGTACAGATAGCCGGTGGTGATCCGGTGCCGGGCGAGCGCGGCGACGGCGGCGTCCCGGTCGGCGACCAGCAACGGCACCCGGAACAGCGGCCGGACCACGCCCCCCGGCGCCGCCCACGGGCTCGCCAACAGCCGTTCCGTGCCCGCCCGGTGGGCGGCGAGCAGCGGATCGAGCCCGGACAGCAGCCGTTCGGTACGGCGCAGCCGCACCCGGCCGGGCGTGCGGCGGTACGGGTGCATGTCCACCCGTACCCACGAGTCGAAGCCGTCCAGACCCCGCCCGTCGGCCAGCGCCTCCTTCAGCTCACCCGGGCGCAACTCCATCCGGATGCCCCGGCGTTCCTCGGCGCCGACCGCGCGCAGCAGACCACGCGCCGCGCGCACCAGCCGCAGCCCGCGCACCCCGGCCTCCGCGTACGGCCGCAGGGCGTAGGCGAGTTCGGCGCGGAGGCCGGCCGGTGCGAGGAGCGCGTCGCGGGCCGCCGCCAGTTCGTCACGGAGCGCGGGGTCGGCCACGGCGACGAACCCGCCGGTCCTGGCGCCCACATGCTTGGAGAGGCTGAACACGGCGGCGTCCCCGAAGGTCCCGACGGCCCGGCCCGCCACCACGCTGCCGATGGCGTGGGCCGCGTCCTCGATCAACGGAATCCCCAACGCGTCGCAGCGGGCGCGCAGTTCGGGCGCCGGATCGGGATTCCCGTACAGATTCGTGGTCAGTACGGCGGCCAGCCCCCGCCAGTCGGACTCGGGCAGGGCCGCCGGGTCGATCGAGCCGTCCAGCGCGTTCAACGGGGCCAGGACGGGGCGCAGTCCGGCCGCCAGCACCACGAACATGATCACGTCGTCGTTGACCGGCGACATCAGCACCCGGCCGCCGGGCGGGCACCAGTGGCGCAGCGCCACATAGAGCCCGAGCCGGCAGGACGGCACGTACAGACACTCCCTGCCCAGACGCCGCCCCATGAACGACTCCAGCGCGGCGTACGACATCGGGCTGCCCGCCTCCAGAGCCTGCCCCACAGCCATCCCGTCTCCCCCCGGCCCCCGGATCAATGTGGCCTTTGGGGACGCTCCCGTCAATACGGTCCCGGGGCCGGGCGGACGCGTCGGATCACCGTGCCAGGGCCGCCCGTTGAGCCGGGGTGACCCGTCCCGGCCCGGCGTGCCGCAGGGCGCCGGTGACGCGCTCGACGGACCAGCCGAGCCCGGCGGCCAGCCGCTCCACATCGGCCGGCGCCTTCGCGTGCACGAGCGCCGCGAGGAGCGTCAGCGCGTCCTCGACACCGGCGGGTCCGCTCGCCATGTCGGCGCCGAGGGTCGCGAAGAAGTCGCCCATGCGCTCCAGCCGGACCCCGGCGGGACTTTCGGCGCCGACGACACCGGCGCCTCGCCGGGCGGTCTCCGCCCAGTTCTCGGTGGAACGCGTGTCGCGCTTCCAGGCCCGAACCCAGACGTCGTCGTCCACGACGTACCGCTCGCGGCGCCCACGGGGGTCGCGCTCGCGCCGGACCACCTCCAGCCGTTCGAGGTAGCCGACGGCCTTGGAGACCGACGCGGGGCTGACGCGCAACTGCCCCACCAGGTCGGCGGCGGTGAGGCTGCCGGAGTCGGTGAGGAACAGCCGGACGAGGACGCGGGAGGCCATGCGGGGCAGCCCGGTCGTCACCAGCATCGCCACGAACTGCTCGGCGAAGTGCCGGAGTTCGTCGTCCCGGTCGGCTCCGTCCCCCGGGCGCGGCGTCGTGGGTGCGGCCCCGCGCCGCCGGGCCCGGCGCTCGGTGGCCCGCAGCGCGCGATCGGCCCGGTAGCCGTCGCTGCCGCCGTTGCGCGCCACCTCCCGGCTGACGGTGGAGGTGGGCCTGCCGAGGCGTCTGGCGATCTCCGCGTATCCGAGCCCCTCGGCCAGCCCCGCGCCGATGTTGCGGCGCTCCTCGTGCGTCAGCCTGCCTCCGGGCATCCGCGCCCGCCTCCTGACAACTCGTTGGCGAATGGTCGGTCCAGTATGCGTTCACCGTCATCTCATTGCAACGATCTGTCGATGATTCCTGTTGCATTCACCGTCATGACCATTGCAATCGTGTTTGACGACTTATGAAACGCAACGTAGCTTTCGAGATTGTTGAACAACCAAGGCGAAGGGAGTCCGAGGTGACGACCAGCGGCGGAGTCGTGCTCGACGTCGAGGGACTGCGTATGCGGTACGGCGCGAACGACGTCCTGCGCGATGTGCGGTTCCGGGCCCACCAGGGGGAGGTGCTGGCTCTGCTGGGGCCGAACGGGGCGGGCAAGACCACCACGATCGAGATCCTGGAGGGCTTCCGGATGCGGTCGGCGGGCCGCGTCGACGTACTCGGCGCCGATCCGGCGCACGGCGACGAACACTGGCGGGCCAGGATCGGAGTGGTCCTCCAGTCCTGGCGCGACCACGGCAACTGGCGGGTACGCGAACTGCTCGCCCATCTCGGCTCGTACTACGCCCCCTACACGACCGACCACATCCAACGCCCCTGGGAAACAGATGAGTTGGTCGAGGCGGTCGGCCTCACGGCGCACGCGGCCAAGAAGATCAGGACACTCTCCGGCGGGCAGCGGCGCAGGCTCGACGTCGCGATCGGCATCGTCGGCCGCCCCGAACTCCTCTTCCTGGACGAGCCGACCGCCGGCTTCGACCCGCGCGCCCGCAACGAGTTCCACGACCTCGTCCACCGGCTGGCCCGCGACCAAGCGACCACCGTCCTGCTCACCACCCACGACCTGGACGAGGCCGGAAAGCTCGCCGACCGCATCGTGGTCCTCGTCGGCGGCCGGATCATCGCCGACGGCACGGAGGACGAACTGGCGCGCCAGGTCGCCGGCGAGGACGAGGTGCGCTGGACGCTCGACGGGGATCACCACACCCGTACGACCGCCGACTCGACCGGCTTCGTACGTGAACTCTTCGCCCGGCACGGGGCGGCGATAGGCCAACTGGAGGTCCGCCGGGCCTCGTTGGAGGACACCTATCTGGCACTCGTACGCCAGGAAGAGACGGCGGCCCGATGAACACCACCATGACCCCGACGCCCGGCACGGTACGGGTGGGCTGCTCCCGAGGTCTGATCGAACTGCGCCAGTCCTTCACCAACCGCGCCGAACTGCTCTCCCATCTGCTCTGGCCCACCCTGATGCTCACGGTGATGTACTTCCTGCGGGACACGGCCTTCGGCTCCGGCGGGCTCATGCTCGGCACCCTGGCCCTGCCGAGCATCCTCGGCATGAACGCCGCGATGGGCATGGTCGCCATGAGCCAGACACTCACCGCCGAACGCGAGGACGGCACCCTGCTGCGCGCCAAGGCGACCCCCGACGGCATGCCCGCCTATCTGATCGGCAAGGTCGTCACCGTCGGTGGCGGCCTGCTCGCCGACCTCGCGATCCTGCTGGTCCCCGGCCTGCTCGTCATCGACGGCCTCCGCGCCGGCGGCGCCGGCTCCTGGCTCACCGTGACCTGGGTCCTGCTCCTCGGCATGGCGGCGACCCTGCCCATCGGCGCGATCCTGGGCTCGGTCTTCACCAGCGCGCGCGGCCAAGGCCTCATCCAGCTCCCGGTGTTGGGCATGATCGCCATCTCCGGCATCTTCTACCCGCTCACCGCGCTGCCGGAGTGGGTGCAGTGGCTTGGCCAGGCGACCCCCATCTACTGGCTCGGCCTGGGCATGCGCTCCGCCCTTCTCCCGGACGCCGCGGTCGCCGTCGAGATCGGCGCGTCCTGGCGGCCGTGGGAGACGGCCGGGGTGCTCGGTCTCTGGGCGGCACTCGGCCTGGCGCTCGCCCCCCTCGTACTGCGCCGGATGGCCCGCCGCGAGTCGGGTTCGAGCGTGTCGGAACG
The DNA here is from genome assembly GCF_042870175.1 of Streptomyces sp. NPDC006643. Lineage (NCBI taxonomy): Bacteria > Bacillati > Actinomycetota > Actinomycetes > Kitasatosporales > Streptomycetaceae > Streptomyces > Streptomyces sp. NPDC006643. The sequence goes on from NZ_JBIAHA010000005.1 coordinate 266,336, forward strand.
CCGCGAGAAGGCACTGCGCCGCGTCGGCTGAGCACCGTGGAGCCGTTCCGCAGCCGCTGACCGGAGTCCGCTGCTCGGCGGATTCCACCGACGACAACGGCCCGGTGACCGTCGGAAACGGTCACCGGGCCGCGACGGAGAACGCGCCCTCGAAGGAGTCGCCGTCACTCCTCCAGCGTCAGGCCCTTCCGCAGTCTGACGAGCGTGCGCGACAGCAGCCGGGACACGTGCATCTGCGAGATGCCGAGTTCCTCACCGATCTCCGACTGCGTCATGTTGGCGACGAACCGCAGCGACAGGATCGTGCGGTCCCGCGCCGGAAGCCCGGCGATCAGCGGCTTCAACGACTCGACGTACTCGATGCCTTCGAGCCCGTGGTCCTCGTAGCCGATGCGGTCGGACAGCGCCCCCTCGGTGTCGTCGTCCTCGGGCTGCGCGTCCAGCGAACTCGCCGTGTACGCGTTGCTCGCCGCCATCCCCTCGACAACCTCGTCGTTGGTGATGCCGAGCCGGTCGGCGAGTTCGGCGACCGTCGGCGCGCGGTCCAGCTGCTGGGACAACTCGTCGCCGGCCTTGGCCAGTTCGAGACGGAGTTCCTGAAGCCTGCGCGGCACCCGCACCGACCACGACGTGTCGCGGAAGAAGCGCTTGATCTCGCCGACGATCGTCGGCATCGCGAAGGTGGGAAACTCGACGCCCCTGCTGAGCTCGAAGCGGTCGATCGCCTTGATCAGCCCGATCGTGCCGACCTGGATGATGTCCTCCATCGGCTCGCTGCGGGAGCGGAACCGGGAGGCGGCGAACTTGACCAGGGCGAGATTCAGTTCGACCAGGGTGTTCCGTACATAAGCATGCTCGTGCGTGCCTTCTTCCAGGCCCTCGAGGCGCCCGAAGAGGGTCTTCGACAGAGACCGGGCATCCACCGCGCCCACCTCGTCGAAGGGCGGGATCTCTGGCATGTCATCGAGGCCCGGGAAACCGGCCGCGGATGTGGCGCCGGTCTCGTCAGGTTGGGACGGGATTGTCGACGCCGCGTCCTGGGTACGCGGTTCGTCGAGCCGGGGTGACATGGTCTCCTCCATACGTTCTCGGCATATGGCTGCCGATGCCAATACGCGCTGCTGCGGTTTGCGGCGCCTCCATGGCCGGTCGTTTTCGGTCTGGTGAGTTGTGTCCGTACTAGCCCTATCGGTTGAGCGTGGACACGTGCAAGTGTCATTTCGTACATATGTCCGTATTGCGTGGGAGATTGGCTACCGGAGAACGCATGAAAGGCGTAATGTTTCGGTGAACGTCAACGGCGAGTGACGCGACGAGGAACGCCATCGCGGGCATGGTCACAGCGCCCCGGGCGGGAAGTTCTGAATCATCTGATGACGGCGCACAACACGGCAGAAGAGGGACAGACGGGCATGGACCGCCAGACGGTCGGCAGCGCGAACCGGGGCCGGCTTCGGGTCGAAGTTCGGACCGAGGGCCGAAGCGAGGTCGTGACAGTGGCGGGTGAGCTGGATCACCACACCGCCGAACTGTTGCGCGTGCCGCTGGAAGAAGCGGTCGACCAGGGGCGGGTACGCCTCGTGGTCGACTGCTCGCAGCTTGAGTTCTGCGACTCGACCGGGCTGAACGTACTGCTCGGAGCCCGGCTGAAGGCCGAGGCCGAGGGTGGCGCGGTCCATCTGGCCGCGATGCTCCCGGTGGTCGCCAGGGTCTTCGAGATCACCGGCGCCGACGCGGTCTTCACCGTGCACGAAACGCTGGAAGAGGCTCTTGTCGAGTGACCCCGGGGGCCCTGCGAAAAGGCCCGGCGGGATCAAGATGTTGCAAGTGTCACGTCACCCGCGTAGGTCTTGTGGGTGTTGTCACGATTACGCCGGGCAGAAGACACCCCGGGTCGTTCGGGACAGGCCGGGCACTCTCTGTATCGAAGAAGTGGCGCGGCATGACGCGCGAGGACACAACGTATGACGTATCGACCACACGGCGAAGCGGTGAATCGGTGAGGTGAAGCGCTGATGAGCACCACCCGGCAGTTTCCGCCGGGCGAATTCGGCTCCGAGCCGGACGGCGCGGGTACCACCCACGCCGGGCCTGAAAGCCGGGTACGCACCCTGGCGTTGGGCAACGCCAGCGGCATCGTTCCGATGGCACGCGACTTCACCCGTCAGGCGCTCTACGACTGGGGCTGGCTGCCGGCCGAGAGCGCGGACCGCCGCGCCGCCGCCGAGGACGTCCTGCTCGTCGTCTCCGAACTGGTCACCAACGCCTGTCTGCACGCCGAGGGCCCCGAGCAGTTGCGGGTCTCCTCCGACGCCAAGGCGCTGCGCCTCGAAGTCACCGACCGGGGCACCGGCCAGCCCGCGCCCCGCACCCCGCACCGCGCCGGCCGGCCCGGCGGGCACGGGATGTTCATCGTGCAGCGGCTCTGCCTGGACTGGGGCGTGTCCCGTACGCCGGGAGCGCCCGGCAAGACGGTCTGGGCGGTCCTGGCGGCGCCTCCGGCGTAAGCCGGCCGGGCGCCGCGCGCCGACACGCCCCCCGTCGGCGCCCGCCCGCCTCGCCGTACGCCCCCCGGCGTACGCCCGCTCCTCGCCGTACGCCCGCCCCCCCGGCGTACGGCGCGCCTGTCAGCGCACGTCGCCCATCAGAGCCCGCACCTTCTTGCGGTACATGAACACCGCGAAGCCCGCGAGCGTGGCCAGCGCCGCCTCCAGGGCGACCACCCCCGTACGGCTCAGATCGACACCGGCGATGGAGAGCATCCCCGTCACCGAGTCGCCCGCCGTGACCGCGAGGAACCAGACGCCCATCATCTGACTGGCGTACTTCGTCGGCGCCATCTTCGTCGTCACCGACAGTCCCACCGGCGAGACGCACAGCTCGCCGACGGTCTGGATCAGATAGATGCCGACCAGCCACACCGGACTGACCAGGGTGCCGTCCGCCGCCAGGACCAGCGGGATCAGGAAGAAGAAGAACGAGACGCCGACGAAGGCCAGGCCGGCGGCGAACTTCACCACCGTGCTCGGCTCCTTGCCGCGCCGGTTCAGCCAGAGCCAGAGCCAGGCGATCACCGGGGCCAGCGCCATGATGAACACGGGGTTCAGCGACTGGTACCAGGACGTCGGGAAGCCGATGCCGAAGACCTGGTCGGCGGCCTTCGTCGTACCGAACGCCTGGATCGTCGACCCGCCCTGGTCGTAGATCATCCAGAACACCGCGGCGGCGACGAAGAACCAGATGTACCCGGACATCTTCGTCTGCTCGGCCGCCGTCAGATCCTTGTCGCGCTTTATCCGGATCAGCACCCCGGCGGGGATGACGATGCCCGCGAGCGTCAGCGGCACCATCGCCCAGTTCAGGGTGAAATGACCGGTGAAGACGACGATTCCGTAGAAGGCAGAGCCGATCAGCAGCCAGGTCAGCCCCTTCGTCAGCCAGTTCGCCCGCTCCTCGCGCGACAGCGGCGTCGGGACGCGGCTGCTCCGCGGCGACAGATGCTTCGTGCCGAGCAGGAACACGATCAGTCCGATGCCCATGCCGACGGCGGCGAGCGCGAAGCCGAGGTGCCAGCTGTACTTCTCACCGACGGTGCCGATGATCAGCGGCGCGAAGAAGGCACCGATGTTGATGCCCATGTAGAAGATGGTGAATCCGCCGTCGCGGCGCGGGTCGTTGGGGCCGTCGTAGAGATGGCCGACCATCGTGGAGATGTTGGACTTCAGCAGACCGGAGCCGAGCGCCACGAGCGCCAGACCGGCGAAGAAGCTGCCCGAGCCCGGCAGGGCGAGCGTCAGATGGCCCACCATGATCGTGCAGGCGGCGATCGTCACGGTCCTGCGCGGGCCCCAGACCCGGTCGCCGAGCCAGCCGCCGGGCATGGCCAGCAGATAGACCATCGACAGATAGATCGAGTAGATCGCCGTCGTGGTGGCCAGGGTCAGCCCCAGACCGCCCTCCTGGAGCCCCTTCGAGGCGTCGGGCCCGCCGGACAGCAGATAGATCGTGAGCAGAGCCCTCATGCCGTAGAAGCTGAAGCGCTCCCACATCTCCGTCATGAAGAGCGTGGCCAGCCCGCGCGGGTGGCCGAAGAAGGTCTTCTCGGGGGTGTGGTGGGGGCCGGGGCCTGTGGGGCGGCCACCGGTCGGGTCGGGGGAGTCCTTGGTGAGGCTGGACGCCATGGGGGGATCCTTGCTCGGTCGGGTTCATGAAAAGGGGACCTTCGGCCCTCAAGCTGCCAAAGATCCCCAATTGGTCCTACGAAGCGCGACGCCACCCTACGGCACGACAGAGTGAGATAGAGGACGACAGAGCGGTATATGCACGGAAGTGAGGGGTGAATCACAGGTTCGTGTCCACACCACCGACCACATTCGAAGGCAGTCGCCCCAATCGCATCCCAGAGCCACAGGCATTGGCGATCACTGCCCGGCCGCTCCCTCGCGCGGACTACCATCACCTCATGACCCGTGTACTGCTCGCCGAGGACGACGCGTCCATCTCGGAGCCGCTGGCCCGCGCCCTGCGCAGGGAGGGCTACGAGGTGGAGGTACGCGAAGACGGTCCCACCGCGCTCGAAGCCGGCCTCCAGGGCGGCGTGGACCTGGTCGTACTCGACCTGGGACTCCCCGGCATGGACGGCCTCGAAGTGGCCCGGAGGCTGCGCTCCGAGGGCCACTCCGTACCGCTGCTCGTGCTGACGGCCCGCGCCGACGAGGTGGACACGGTGGTCGGCCTCGACGCGGGCGCCGACGACTATGTGACCAAGCCCTTCCGGCTGGCCGAACTGCTCGCCCGGGTACGGGCCCTGCTCCGGCGCGGCGCGAGCGAGCCGGCCGCCTCGCCCACCACCCACGGCGTCCGCATCGACGTCGAGTCGCACCGGGCCTGGATGGGTGAGGAGGAGCTCCAGCTGACCGCGAAGGAGTTCGACCTGCTGCGGGTCCTGGTCAGGGACGCGGGCCGGGTCGTGACCCGCGACCAGCTGATGCGCGAGGTCTGGGACACCACCTGGTGGTCCTCCACGAAGACCCTGGACATGCACATCTCGTGGCTGCGCAAGAAGCTGGGCGACGACGCGGCGAACCCGCGCTACATCGCGACGGTACGGGGCGTCGGTTTCCGCTTCGAGAAGAGCTGAACGGCGCGAAGCGGAGCCGGCCGTACAGAAGTCCGGCCGAACAGAAGTAGGGCACAGTGCGCCGTCGTCTGATCAACTCCACGCTCGCCGTGGTGCTCGTCGTCATCGCCGTCTTCGGGGTCTCGCTCGTCATCGTCGAGACCCGCACGATCACCAGCAGCGCCCAGGAGAGAGTGGACCTGGAGGCCCAACGGCTGGTCAGCATCGTCGACAGCCGGCTCCTCGGCGGCGAGCGCGTCACCGAGGCGATCCTGCGGGAGCAGATCGACGACGGGCGGTACGCCAAGGTCGAGATCCCCGGCCGCCCGACCGTCGAGATCGGCACCCGCCCCGACGACGGCGCCCTCCGGGGCAAGGCCGAGGGCGAACAGGGCGAGACGGTCACGATCGAGGAGTCCCGCGCGTCCGTCACCCGCGAACTCGGCAACACCTTGATGATCATCGGCGCGGTGGCGCTGCTCGCCGTCATCGCCGCCGTGCTGCTCGCCGTACGCCAGGCCGACAAGCTCGCCTCCCCGCTCACCGACCTCGCCGAGACCGCCGAACGCCTCGGCTCCGGTGACCCGCGCCCCCGCCACCGGCGGTACGGCGTGCCCGAACTGGACCGGGTCGCCGACGTGCTCGACTCCAGCGCCGAACGGATCGCGCGCATGCTGACCGCCGAGCGCCGACTGGCCGCCGACGCGTCGCACCAGCTCCGTACGCCCCTCACCGCGCTCTCCATGCGGCTGGAGGAGATCTCCACCACCGACGACCCGGACACCGTCAAGGAGGAGGCCACGATCGCGCTCACGCAGGTCGAGCGGCTGACCGACGTGGTGGAGCGGCTGCTCACCAACTCGCGTGACGCGCGCACCGGTTCGGCGATCGTCTTCGACCTCGACGACGTCGTGCAGCAGCAGATCGAGGAGTGGCGCCCGGCCTACCGCAGCGCCGGCCGCGCGATCGTCTGCTCCGGCACCCAGCACATGCGGGCCGTCGGCACCCCCGGGGCCGTCGCCCAGGTCCTCGCCGCGCTGATCGAGAACTCCCTGATGCACGGCGGCGGTACGGTCGCCCTGCGCAGCCGTATCACCGGGAACCAGGCCGTGATCGAGGTGACGGACGAGGGGCCGGGCGTACCGGCGGACCTCGGTTCGCGGATCTTCGAGCGCGCCATCAGCGGGCACAACTCGACGGGCATCGGCCTGGCGGTCGCCCGCGACCTGGCGGAGGCGGACGGCGGGCGGCTCGAACTGCTCCAGCAGCAGCCGCCGGTGTTCGCGCTGTTCCTGAGCCGCGAGGTGCGCGTACGCGAGGAGCCGAAGAAGACGGTCAGATGACGAGGCCGTCAGCTCACGAAGGCGGTCGGCGGATCAAGACAGGCGGCTGACGAAGACCGTCAGCTGACCCGGCCGGGCTCCGGGACCCGCTCGGGCGCGGGCACCGCCTCGGGCTGAAGCCTGCGGAACACCCAGGTGCGGTACGACCAGAAGCGGAAGAGCGTCGCCACGCCGATCCCGAGGAACTTGAACACGTTGCTCTGGAGCGGCCCGTCCCAGCCGAATCCGTACGTCGCCGTGTAGAGCACACCATTCTCGATGACCAGCCCGACCGCGCTGAACAGCAGGAAGAGCGTCAGCTCCTTCGTACGGCGGCTCTTGTCGCGGTCCCGGTAGGCGAAGTAGCGGAAGCCCACGTAGTTGCAGGCGATCGCGACGACGGTCGCCAGGATGCTGGCCCGCACCACCGGCAGCTCGGTGGTGTGCCGTACGAGGTTGAAGACCAACAGATTGACCAGCAGCCCCACCCCGCCGACCGCGCCGAACTTGGCGATCTCACGGGCGAGCAGGGACAGCCGCTCCCGCAGGGCTTGTCGCTGCGAAGGCGCGGCAGTCATCTGGTCGCTCAGCCCCGTCCGGTCGGAGTGCGGTGTGCTCGGTCGACGAGGCAGTCTCGTCGCCGAAGTGGCCGGCGTCCCGACGACGGCGCCGACCGACCCACTGTAACCACCGGACCGGCCCAGACCCGGCGACGGATACCCTGGGTGTGTGACGTTCCCGGTAGTCGGCATGGTCGGCGGCGGTCAGCTCGCCCGTATGACCCACGAGGCGGGCATCCCCCTCGGCCTCAGATTCAAGCTCCTCAGCGAGACCCCACAGGACTCCGCGGCGCAGGTGGTGGGCGACGTGGTCGTCGGTGACCACCGCGATCTGGCGACGCTGCGCGCCTTCGCACGCGGCTGCGACGTGATCACCTTCGACCACGAGCATGTCCCGATCGAGCATCTGCGCGCGCTGGAGGCGGACGGTGTCGCCGTACGCCCCGGCCCCGACGCGCTCGTGCACGCGCAGGACAAGGGTGTGATGCGCGCCAGGCTCACCGAGCTGGGCGCGCCGTCCCCGCGCCACCGCATCGTCAGCGACGCGGCCGACGTGTCGGCCTTCGCCGCCGAGGTGGGCGGCTTCCCCGTCATCCTCAAGACGGTGCGCGGCGGGTACGACGGCAAGGGCGTCTGGTTCGTCCGATCGGAGGACGACGCCGAGCAGCCCTTCCGCGCCGGTGTCCCCGTCCTCGCCGAGGAGAAGGTCGACTTCGTCCGGGAGCTGGCCGCGAACATCGTGCGCTCGCCGCACGGCCAGGCCGTCGCGTACCCCGTCGTGGAGTCCCGCCAGGTCGACGGCGTGTGCGACACCGTCATCGCGCCCGCGCCCGGTCTCTCGGAGGAGCTGTCCGGCCAGGCCCAGCAGCTCGCGCTGCGGATCGCCGCCGAGCTGGGCGTCGTGGGGCATCTCGCGGTCGAGCTGTTCGAGACGGCCGACGGCCGGATCCTCGTCAACGAGCTGGCCATGCGCCCGCACAACTCCGGCCACTGGACCCAGGACGGCGCGATCACCTCGCAGTTCGCCAACCATGTGCGGGCCGTGCTCGACCTGCCGCTCGGCGACCCGCGCCCGCGCGCCCCGTGGACGGTCATGTGCAACGTGCTGGGCGGCGACTACCCCGACATGTACGCGGCGTATCTGCACTGCATGGCGCACGACCCGCAGCTCAAGATCCACATGTACGGCAAGGACGTGAAGCCCGGCCGTAAGGTCGGCCACGTCAACACCTACGGCGACGACCTGGCCGACGTGCTGGAGCGCGCCCGCCACGCCGCCGGATACCTCCGAGGAACGATCACCACATGAGCTCTCCCCTCATCGGCGTCGTCATGGGTTCGGACTCCGACTGGCCCGTCATGGAGGCCGCCGCCCAGGCGCTGGACGAGTTCGAGATCGCCTACGAGGTCGACGTCGTCTCCGCGCACCGGATGCCGCGCGAGATGATCGCGTACGGCGAGCAGGCCGCCGGACGCGGGCTCAGGGCGATCATCGCGGGCGCGGGCGGCGCGGCCCACCTGCCGGGCATGCTGGCCTCCGTCACACCGCTGCCGGTCATCGGGGTCCCCGTACCGCTGAAGTACCTGGACGGCATGGACTCGCTCCTGTCGATCGTCCAGATGCCCGCGGGCGTGCCGGTCGCCACCGTCTCCGTAGGAGGAGCCCGGAACGCCGGCCTGCTGGCCGCGCGGATCCTCGCCTTGCACGACCCGGAGCTGCTCGTCCGTATGAAGGACTTCCAGCAGCAGCTCAACGAACAGGCCACGGACAAGGGCAAACGCCTCCGTACGAAGGTCGCCGGACACGACTCCTTCGGCTTCGGAAAGTGAGGGGGACCACCATGGGCGCCGACGACTATCTGGAGCAGGCCCGCGAGCTGCTCGAGGACTTCCCCGTGGTCGACGGGCACAACGACCTCCCGTGGGCGCTGCGCGAGCAGGTCCGCTACGACCTCGACCGCCGGGACATCGCCGACGACCAGTCGGCCCATCTGCACACCGACATCCCGCGGCTGCGGGCGGGTGGTGTGGGGGCGCAGTTCTGGTCGGTGTACGTACGCTCCGACATGGCCGGCGACACGGCCGTCAGCGCGACCCTGGAACAGATCGACGTCGTCGGGCGCATGATCACCCGCTACCCCGACGACCTCGCCGCCGCGCGCACCGCCGACGACATGGAGAACGCCCGCCGCACGGGCCGGATCGCCTCGCTGATGGGCGCCGAGGGCGGCCACTCCATCAACAACTCCCTCGCCACGCTGCGCGCCCTGTACGCCCTCGGCGTGCGCTACATGACACTCACGCACAACGACAACCTCGCGTGGGCGGACTCGGCGACCGACGAGCCGGGCGTCGGCGGCCTGTCGCCCTTCGGCCACGAGGTCGTACGCGAGATGAACCGCCTCGGCATGCTGGTCGACCTCTCGCACGTCGCCGCCACGACGATGCGCGACGCACTCGCGACGAGCGCGGCGCCGGTCCTGTTCTCGCACTCCTCCGCGCGTGCGGTCTGCGACCACCCGCGCAACGTCCCGGACGACGTGCTGGAGCTGCTGACGCTCAACGGCGGTGTGGCGATGGCCACCTTCGTACCGAAGTTCATCCTTCCCGAGGCGATCGCCTGGACGAAGGCGGCCGACGAGAACATGCGCGCGCACGGCGCGCACCCGCTGGACACGACCGAGTCGGGGATGCGGATCCAGCGGGCGTACGAGGAGGCCAACCCGCGCCCCGCGGCCACGGCGGCGACGGTCGCCGACCACTTGGACCACATGCGCGAGGTCGCGGGCATCGACCACATCGGCATCGGCGGCGACTTCGACGGCACGGCGTTCACACCGCAGGGCCTCGACGACGTGTCGGGCTACCCGAACCTGATCGCGGAACTCTTCGCCCGCCGCTGGTCCCCCGAGGACCTCTCGAAGCTGACGTGGCACAACGCGGTACGGGCACTGCGCGCGGCGGAGGACGTGGCCCGGGAACTCCGCACGGAGCGTGGCCCGTCGACGGCGACGATCGAGGACCTGGACGGCGTCAAGGCCTGAGGCCGTCGGCGCGGGGCGAGGGGCCTGGCCCGGTAGGGGCTTGCGAGCGTCGTCGGAGGGGCGGGTACGGGGGCGCTCACTCACCAGCGGGTGCGGGGTGCCCTGTTCTCGGCTGCATGCCCGTGCCTACCGGCCGGGGTACCCGGCGTGGCTCGCCTGTTCGCGGCCATGGGTGGATCGTGCGGTGCGCCGAAGGCTGAGGCGCTGCTGATCGGCTCGGCTTTGGGCCGTTCCCGGCCGTACGTCGAGCGAGCCGTGCGGCTAAAGGCGGCGCCGGCCTTGGGCCACCCCGCTGCCCCGTCGCCCATACCCCCGTACCCCCGAACGGCCCGCCCGCCGCGACCCCTCCGTGCGCCCGTGGGACGGTGGCTCTACTGCCTTCGCACCCCACGGAGCCTTGTCATGGCCGACCTTCAGGACGACCCCTACGACACGGATTCGACAGCCGCGGTCGGCGATCTCGACGCGCCGCCGGAGCCGCCCGCGCGCACTGCCACCGAGACGGCCACCGGACCCGTCCCCACCGTGGCCGAACCCCCCGCGTCGTCCGCCGAGCGGGCCCGTGTGCTGCTGGCCGGGCACCCCGTCGTCGACGGCCACAACAGCCTTGCCCCCACCCTGCTGCGCCGGCGTGGTGCCAACCACACGCACGATCTCGACCAGGGCGAGACCTTCCTCGACACCGACATGCCGCGCATCAGGGCGGGCGCGCTCGGCGCGCAGTTCTGGGCGCTCCATGTGGATGCCGACGCGGTCCGCGAGGGCCGGGCGGTGAGCACCACGCTGGAGCTGATCGACCTGGCGAGGGATCTGGTCGCCTCCAGCCCGGAGCATCTGCGCATGGCGCTCGGCGCCGGGGACCTGGCCGACGCCCGCAACTGCGGGCGCGTCGCCTCGCTCCTCGGGCCCGTCTCGGGCCCCGCCATGGGCGACTCGCTCGCCACGCTCCGCGCGTTCCACTTCCTCGGTGTCCGCGCGCTCGCGCTCGCCGGCGCGCGCTGGGCCGACGACGGTCTGACCCGCTTCGGTCAGGAGGTCGTACGCGAGATGAACCGCCTCGGCGTGATCATCGACCTGTCCGGCGCGTCCGACGAGACGGCGCGCGCCACCTTCGCCGTCACCAAGGCCCCGGCGATGTTCTCCCGTTCCGCCGCCCGAGCCCTCACCGACCGCCCCGCCGACGGCAACGTCCCCGACGAGATCCTGAGCCTGCTCGGCGCCAACAGCGGTATCTGCATGGTGAGTTTCGCTCCCGAGCAGACCACCCGCGACGGCGCCGCCCCGTCCGTGTCCACCGTCGCGGACCATGTGGAGCGGGTACGGGACGTCGCGGGCCAGGAGTGCGTGGGTCTGTCGGGGACGTACGGCCGCGAGAGCGACGCCCCCCACACCACCGGCCTCGAAGACACGTCGTGCTACCCGCGGTTGATCACCGAGCTGCTCGACCGGGGCTGGGACGACACCGCGATCACCGATCTCACCTGGGGCAACGCGGCCCGCGTGCTGCGCGACACCGAGTTCATCGCACGCGCCGCCCAGCAGCGCCGTGCCGCGTCGACGGCGACGATCGAGGAACTGGACGGCGCCGGCCGGTAGTTGAGCGCCCGGGGGTCAGGCCCTGGGCCGCCCCATCGCCCGGTACGTCCAGCCCGCCCCGCGCCACACCGCCGGGTCCAGCGCGTTGCGCCCGTCGAGGATCAGCCGCCGCGTCACGGCCGCGCCCAGCTCCGCCGGGTCCAGCTCACGGAACTCGCGCCATTCGGTGAGGTGCAGGACGACGTCGGCGCCGCGCACCGCCTCCAGGGCGGACTCCGCGTAGCCGAGCGTCGGGAAGAGCCGCCGCGCGTTGTCCATGCCCTTCGGGTCGTACACGGTCACCTGACCGCCCTGGAGATGGATCTGGCCCGCGACGTTCAGCGCGGGGGAGTCCCGTACGTCGTCCGAGTCCGGCTTGAACGTCGCGCCCAGGACCGCGACCCGCTTGCCGAGGAACGATGAGTCGCCGCCGACGGCCTCGCGCGCCAGCTCCACCATGTGCCCGCGCCGCCGCATGTTGATCGAGTCGACCTCGCGCAGGAAGGTCAGCGCCTGGTCCGCGCCCAGCTCGCCCGCCCGCGCCATGAACGCCCGGATGTCCTTGGGCAGACAGCCGCCGCCGAAGCCGATCCCGGCGCGCAGGAACTTCTTCCCGATGCGCTCGTCGTAGCCGATGGCCTCCGCCAGCTTCACGACGTCACCGCCGGCCGCCTCGCAGACCTCGGCCATCGCGTTGATGAAGGAGATCTTGGTGGCGAGGAACGAGTTCGCGGCCGTCTTCACCAGCTCGGCGGTCGGGAAGTCCGTCACGACGAACGGTGTCCCCTCCCCAAGAGGAGTCGCGTACACCTCGCGCAGCAGCTTCTCCGAACGCTCGCTCTCCGTACCGACGACGATCCGGTCCGGGTGGAGCGTGTCCTGTACGGCGAAGCCCTCCCGCAGGAATTCCGGATTCCAGGCCAGCTCGACGTCCCCGCCCGCGGGCGCCAGCTCGGTCAGCCGCCGCGCGAGGCGCTCCGCGCTGCCGACGGGCACGGTCGACTTGCCGACCACCAGCGCCGCCCGGCCCAGCTGCGGGGCCAGCGACTCGAAGGCGCTGTCCACATAGCTCATGTCGCACGCGTACTCGCCGTGCTTCTGCGGGGTGTTCACGCAGACGAAGTGGACGTCGCCGAACTCGCCGATCTCCTCCCAGGAGGAGGTGAAGCGCAGCCGGCCGGTCGAGCCCTCGAAGCCGGCGACGTGCTTGCGCAGCAGGTCTTCGAGGCCGGGCTCGTACATCGGCGCCCTGCCCGCCGTCAGCATCTCGATCTTCTCGGGGACGACGTCGAGGCCCAGCACCTCGAAGCCCAGTTCAGCCATGGCCGCGGCGTGGGTGGCGCCGAGGTAGCCGGTGCCGATCACGGTGATCTTGAGGGCCATGGGTGCTCCTGGGGGACGCGGTCGGGATGCGGTGCGCACTCTCCGCGCGAGTGCGCCGAGAGTGCGCCCGAGCATAGCCGCGCGCCCCGGACGCCCTTTCGGGAGCCTGTGCCGCAAGGCCCGGGAGCTGTCGGCAAACTCACGTAGGCCGTCGGCGCTCCAGCCCTCTAAAATTAGGGTTACTTAACGGTAGTTAGCATTCAGGGGAGTGAAAGACCGTGGCCGGATCGGCTGATTTCGACCTGTACCGCCCGTCCGAGGAGCACGACATGCTCCGGGACGCCGTACGCGCTCTCTCCGAGGCGAAGATCGCGCCGTTCGCCGCCGAGGTGGACGAGGAGGCCCGCTTCCCGCAGGAGGCGCTCGACGCGCTGGTCGCCGCCGATCTGCACGCGGTCCATGTCCCCGAGGAGTACGGCGGCGCCGGGGCCGACGCCCTCGCCACGGTGATCGTCATCGAGGAGGTCGCCCGCGTCTGCGCCTCGTCCTCCCTGATCCCGGCCGTGAACAAGCTCGGCTCGCTGCCCGTGATCCTCTCCGGCGGCGCGGACCTCAAGAAGAAGTACCTCGGCCCGCTGGCCAAGGGCGACGGGATGTTCTCGTACTGCCTCTCCGAGCCGGACGCGGGCTCGGACGCCGGCGGCATGAAGACCAAGGCCGTACGGGACGGCGACAGCTACGTGCTCAACGGCGTGAAGCGCTGGATCACCAACGCCGGCGTCTCCGAGTACTACACGGTGATGGCCGTCACCGACCCCGACCTCCGTACGAAGGGCATCTCGGCGTTCGTCGTCGAGAAGGGCGACGAGGGCGTCTCCTTCGGCGCCCCGGAGAAGAAGCTCGGCATCAAGGGCTCCCCGACCCGCGAGGTCTACCTCGACAACGTCCGCATCCCGGCCGACCGCCTGATCGGCGCCGAGGGCACGGGCTTCGCGACGGCCATGAAGACCCTGGACCACACCCGCATCACCATCGCGGCCCAGGCTCTCGGCATCGCCCAGGGCGCGCTCGACTACGCGGCGGGCTACGTCAAGGAGCGCAAGCAGTTCGGCAAGCCGATCGCCGACTTCCAGGGCGTCCAGTTCATGCTCGCGGACATGGCGATGAAGCTGGAGGCGGCCCGTCAGCTCACCTACTCCGCGGCGGCCCGCTCCCAGCGCATCACCGACGGCGGCGACAAGGAGCACCTGACCTTCTTCGGCGCGGCGGCCAAGTGCTTCGCCTCCGACGTGGCGATGGAGATCACGACGGACGCGGTCCAACTCCTCGGCGGCTACGGCTACACGCGCGACTACCCGGTGGAACGGATGATGCGCGACGCCAAGATCACCCAGATCTACGAGGGCACGAACCAGGTGCAGCGGATCGTCATGGCCCGCAACCTTCCCTAGCAGGGTTTTTGCAGGTCAGAGGCGATTTCGAGGGTCCGCACGGGTATCCTGGGGTTTCCGTCCGTTGCGGCCTGATCAGGGCCGTTCCTGGGTCACGCCGGGGGAATCCTGGGCGGATGTCGGCCTGGCAGCCGCCACTGACCTGCACAGACACAGCCCCCGGCGTGTTGCCGGGGGCACACACCACGTCCGGGATCACGTCTGGCGGCGCGCATGGTCAACCACCTGTGGGAACAGCAGGAAGCGACCGCCGAGACCGAGCAAAGGACGGCCCCGGGCCGGGGCTTCTTTGTTGCTTCGACTAGCGGGCAGGGCACGCCAGTTCAGGCTTCGAGCGATTCGGGGAACACGTCACCATCGCCAGAGACAGGTACGAGGGCCGTTCGAGGTAGAACCCGAGCGACACATCAGCCCCCGAACCCAACTGCTCAGCAGCGGAGTTGATCAGGGCGGTCAGACGGGTGGTGTCACTGTCCATCTCCGAGGCGAACCGGGGCGTGTACTCCGCCAACTGCTCCCCGAGCCAGGCCGCCCCTTCCTTTGCCTCATCCCACGTGGCACGAACTAACGAACGCGGCTTGACCAGCCAATACGCAGTTTCCAGCGGAGGCAGATCAACGGTTGGGAACTCCGCTGCCACTTCCCGGTAGCGCTGGATGAGTTCCGGTTTGCTTCCGGCCGGGGGCGGCTCGGGATGTGGGGGCCGCCGTACCGCTTCCTGGTCGAAACGCTGTTTCGGGCCGGTCCACAGATAGCCGTGATGGTGCACCAGTCGTTCCCGTTCACTTCTCTTGAGGGGCGAAGGGCCAGCCGGTCCCGACCCGATGGAGGGATGGGCCGGGACCGACTGGAGAGGGGTGGTTCAGACGGACAGACCGAACCGCGCCGGGTCAATCCCGGCCGCGTCCAGCTCCTCCGTGGTGAACCTCAGCGGCTCGGCGCCCGGCCGCTTGCTGTCACCCAGAGCCCATGCGTCGTCGCCGATGCGGGCCAGGGTCACGCACCCCTCGGTGCAGGGGCCGCCGCACGCCTTCACGAACGAGGCCCCGTCGATGTCGAGCGCGTACAGGTCGGTTCCGTTCAGCATCACTGCACCTTCCTGCTCAACTGATCGCGGCCATGGCTGACCGCCGCCGATAGGGACAGGCAGTCAGCGCTACCGGGGTTGGGCGACGGCTCGCGAGGTGGCTCCGACAGACACGTCCGTGCTGTCGTGTGGGTTTCCGGGTCGGTAGTTCTCTCTTCGCTCTCCATGGCACCATCTTCGGCGGGCCACGGATGCGGCTCTAGCCTGTTTCCTGTACCCGCAAAAAGTCGTCGCGGATACTTTCGACCAGGCCCCGCATGTGGTCACCCGACAATGCCACTCGTTCGAATCCCTCGAACTTCTCGACGTAGAGACCAACGTCCCTTGGGTCCGTTACGACTACCTCAGCGTGGACGGTCTCAACCGTGACCATTCGATCGTCGCGAATGACGAACGCGTGATTCGCAATGTCGCGTTGCTGTATCCGCAACGGGACTACGCGGATGTCCACATGAGACAGACGGGAAATGGAAACGATTCGATCGAGCTGTGCCACCATCATCTGTGGCGGGACAATGCGCCAGCGCAGGACAGGCTCCGTGATTATGAACCGCAGCGACTTGGCGTTGTCGTAGAGGACCGCTTGACGTTCAAGCCTGCCATTGATTGTCCGGGAGAGAGAGTCCTCGCTCAGATTGTGCCGTTGGAGAACGGCACGGATGTACTCCGGCGTCTGGAGCAAGCCCGGCACCAGGGCTGGTTGGAACAGCCGGAGCGTGGACATCTGGGCTTCAAGGGCCTTGGCGGCTTGCTGGCCTTTGTGGACTCCGATGCGCTTCAACAGGCGCCATGCCGTTGCCTCCGTTGCCGATGCCCGAGCAGCCTCGGTGTACTCCGCCTTGACCTCATCCGAGACACCGATGGCGGTCAGGATGCGCTCTACGTCCGTCGCGCCGGCCGCGAGCTTCGCGTTTTCAATCTTGGACAGCTTGGACGGAGACATGAGGGCGCTGCGGGCCACCGCTTTGGCCTCCTTGCCGGAAGCTACTCGCAGGGCCCGCAGCGCGGCCCCAAGCTGTGCTCTGTTCACGCTCCGTACTTGGCCCACCATTCCGTGAACGGTTCCGCGTGGGTGAGTGCCGCGTCACGGTGCCCGTTGAATTCCGCCGTTCGTTCCGATGACAGAATTTCCAAGCCCAGGTACTTTCCGGCACCGTCGTAGTTCATCACGGCCACGGACTCGGAGTCGAAGAGCCAGAAGTCAGGTACGCCCTGTAGGGGGTTCGGCCTGCCGGTGACGTCCAGAATGAAGAACTCTTCACCCCCGGACATGTTCTTCCGGTACCCCCATCCGAGCTCGAACCTGAGATAGTCCGTGAGCGGGCGGCGCAGAATGTGAACCCGGTAGACCCGTTTCCCTTTTCCGGTGTGTGAGCGGAGTTCTTCAACCCAGCCCGCGTTGTAGTCGTCCGGCTGCGGCTCCCCGGCCAGGAACGCGCGATAGGCATCGACGTTTCCCGACTTGCTGTAGTCGTCGAGGGTTTCGAGCCTGAACGCCTCACGCTGGAACGTGTCGAAGAGGTCGCCAAGGGTCCTAGATGAGGTTGTCACGGATCGCCTTCTGGATCAGTTCCATCGGGATCTCGACCAGGGTTTCGTGAGCGGGAATCTGAAGCCCGTGGTCGGTCGGAGTCTCCCCCTGAACCAAGAGCGTGCCGCGATCCGTCGCGTAGATCGTCGGGCAGTCCTTGATGTCGCACGTGCTGACCAGCTTGGTGACCTTCATGGTCTGGGCTCCCGTCTCCCGTGCTGCCAGTACCCCGCATCTGGGTTGATGCTCCCGAGGCCAGGGCGCACGGGTCAAGCGATCACGGTTGACGCAACGGGAAACCGCGTAACCTCCCCGGAGCCTGCGGCTCTTCCGACCGGTCGGGGAAGCTGCCGCCAGTAGGGCGCCGACCTGTGCAGACTTCTGACGATCATGGGGAAATGCTGGGGAGGGTTCCGCCAAGAGGGGTGTCCGTGCAGGTCAGCGCCGTATGACCCGTAAAGCCCCCAGATCTACGAGGGCACGAACCAGGTGCAGCGGATCGTCATGGCCCGCAACCTCCCGTAGCCCGGCTTCCACAGGCCCCCGCCACCCAGGAGGCGGGCGGGCGGGGGCGGCCTGTGGATAACCAGGGGCGTTGTCGGTGGGCGCTGTTACCTTCGGCGCATGATCAGATTCGTGCCGTATCACCGGCGGCGAGGTCCGAGGGTGACCACCCGTCCGCCCGGTGTCAGTTGGAGGTGACCGTGACCTTCTCGTCGTTGTTCAGCTGCTCCACCAGCTTCTTCACCTTGGTCTTGTCCCAGACCAGGTTCCCGCCCGTGCTGCCGGAGATCGGGATGTTCATCGACGTGCCGTCGCCGCCCGTGACGCCCTTCATCGCGAAGAACATCTGGCTCAGCGACCAGAGGGACATGTCCTTGTCGACGATCAGCGTGTCCAGGCCCGCGCTCATCGTCGGGTAGAGCTTGAACGGGTTGAGGATCGTGCCGGGCGTCGCCGTCTGGGAGGCCAGGGCCGCCAGGAACTTCTGCTGGTTCTTCGTACGGTCCAGGTCGCTGCCCGCGAACGCGTACCGGGTGCGGACGTACGCCAGGGACTGCTCACCGTCCAGCGTCTGCTTGCCCGACTTGAAGTCGGCGCCCGACTTCTTGTCCTTGAACGCCTTCGGGATGTCCAGCTCGACACCGCCGATCGCGTCCACGATGTTGGCGAAGCCCGCGAAGCCGATCTCGACGTAGTGGTCGATGTGCAGACCGGTGTTGAACTCGACGGTACGCACGAGCAGTTCGGGCCCGTCCTCCGCGTACGCCGCGTTGAGCTTCACCTCGCGGCCCTGGTTCGGGAACATCTTCCCGGACTCCGAGCCGCGGAAGGACGGGATCACCACGTTCGAGTCACGCGGCAGCGAGACCAGCGTCGGGCCGTTCGAGCCGTCGTGCAGGATCATCATCGAGTCGGTGCGCTTGCCCTCGGCGCTGCCCGTGTGGAGGTCCTTCTTCTCCTCGTCGGACATGCCCTCACGGCTGTCGGAGCCGACGATCAGATAGTTCGTGCCGTCGCCCGCCTCCGGGCGCTCGATGACCTTCGAGAGGTCGACCTCGCGCTTGAGCTTGGAGTCCGCCCAGAAGTACGTGCCTATGGAGACGGCGAGTACGACGACTACCAGGGAGATCGCGGTGATCTTGATACGGCGCCGCCAGTCCGGTGCGTGGGCCGGGGGATATCCCCCGCCGTTGTTGTACGAGCCCTGCGGCGGCACGCTCGGCGGTCCGCCCTGGCCCCGGCCGGCCGGGGAGCCGTAGACCTGGCCGGTGTTGTAGTCGCTGCTGGGCGCGGGCGCGTCGTACCCCGCGTCGTATCCCTGCGACTGCTGCCGTGGGACGGCGCGCCGCTGCACGTGCGGCATCGCGCGCGCACCTTCGGGCTGCGCGCTTCCGCTGCCGCGTCCGTAACGTTCGCCGCCACGGTCAGCGCGGTCGCCGGTCCATCCGTCAGGCCAATCGTTCATGGTGACAGTGTGGCGCGCCCGGAAGCCGCGTATACAGGGGTGGAGGAAAATCACAGCAACCCTGTTGCCAAGCTGATGCAATGCGGCCCGTGACGACCTGTGACGGACCCCCGCATAGGGTGGAGGGCATGACAGACCAGGCCGTCCGCCCCGAGACAGATATTCCGGGTAAGCCCACCTCAGCGTCCCGCACCACGCTCAGCCACATCATGAGCGGCAGTGACACCAACCTCCTCGGCACGGTGCACGGCGGTGTGATCATGAAGCTCGTCGACGACGCCGCCGGCGCCGTCGCGGGCCGGCACTCGGGAGGGCCCGCGGTCACCGCGTCCATGGACGAGATGGTCTTCCTGGAGCCGGTGCGGGTCGGGGACCTGGTACATGTGAAGGCCCAGGTCAACTGGACGGGCCGGTCCTCCATGGAGGTCGGCGTACGCGTACTGGCCGAGCGCTGGAACGAGTCGACCCCCGCCCAGCAGGTCGGCAGCGCCTATCTCGTCTTCGCCGCCGTCGACGCGGACGGCAGGCCCCGTCCCGTACCGCCGGTGGTCCCGGAGACCGAGCGTGACAAGCGGCGCTACCAGGAGGCGCAGATCCGGCGCACGCACCGGCTCGCCCGGCGGCGCGCGATCAAGGAACTGCGCGAGAAGCGCGCCGCCGACGGCATCGACGACTGACCGAGCCGGGCACGCCCACGACGGCCGCCGACACGGGCGTACCGCCTGCCGTCACCGCCGCGTCACCCGTCGTCACGGACACACCACCTGGTCGCCCGTCACCGCCCCGAACTCGCCCTGGTGCACATCCTCCGCCCGCACCGGCCGCACCGACTTGTAGTCCGTCCCCGCCATCACCTTCAGCGTCGCGCCCTGCCGGGGCACCGGCCGCAGCTCACAGCCCGGCAGCGCCGTGGCCAGGGACCTCGCCGAGCGGTCCCAGCGCGGGTCGAACAGCACCTGCGTACGCGACATCTCCGGACCCGTGTGGTTCAGCGGCGCCCGCGTCGTGTTGAAGCCGGTCCCGCGCAGGGCGCCGTCGACGCGCTGGCCCAGTCCGTCCTGCCGCGTCGCGTTGTAGACCTGCACCCGGATCTGCTGCGGAGAGACCTCGACCGCCGAGGCCGGCGGCTGCTTCGGCCCCTGCGGGCCGCGTCGCCCGCCGGGCCCCGACGGCGTCAGGGGCTTGTCCTCGCGCAGCGCCCGGAAGAGCTTCTCCGACTTCACCGGGTCCCACTTCAGCGTCGAGCCGATGCCCTTGACCGGGAAACCGCGCTCGGTGACCGGCACCGACGTGAACTCCGACGACGCCGGGGTGAAGTCGCGCATCGCCTTGCCGAGCGCCAGCATCTCCTCCGTACCGAAGCCCTTGTCCGCCCGGACGGAGTCGAGCATGGTCGAGGTCACACCGCGGAACTTCACCGGATTCAGCAGCACACCGCTGCTGGTCGCCTGCTTGATCAGCGCCGCCATGAAGCGCTGCTGGCGCTGCATCCTGCCGAGGTCGGACGACCCGTCGAGATAGCGGGACCGCACGTACTGGAGCGCCTGGCCGCCGTCCAGCTTGTGGGTCCCGGCGTCGAGGTCGAGTCCGGTGTGGGAGTCCTTCAGCGGCTTGGCGGTGCAGATCTCCACCCCGCCGAGCGAGTCGACCGTCTTCATGAAGCTGGTGAAGTCGACCTCCAGATAGTGGTTGATCTTCACACCCGTCATGCTCTCGACGGTCCTGACCGTCAGATGCGGGCCGCCCTCCGAGTACGCCGCGTTGAGCTTCACCGGGTGCGGCCCGTGCCTGTCGCCGCTGGTCGCGTCGGTGTGCGCGGGCAGTTCCGCGTAACTGTCGCGCGGCAGGCTCACGACGCTCGCGCGCTCCCGGTCCTCCGAGACATGCACGAGCATGATCGTGTCGGTGCAGCGGCAGGGGGCGCCGCCGAGCCGGTACTTCTGCCGCTCCTCCTTGGTGATCTTGTCGCGGCCGTCGGTGCCGACGAGGAGGATGTTCATGCCATGGCCCCCGTCGGGGCGGTTCTTCATGTCCTTGAACGGGTCGACCCGGCTGATTCCCGTGTCGAGACTCGTCACGATCGCGTGGCCGATGCCGCCGGCGCCGAGCACCAGTACAGAGAGGGTCGTGGCCACCCGCATCCCCCAGCGGGGCCGTCCGTTCCGCCCCCGGCCGCGAACGTTCCCGGCCGGCCGGGAGCCTCGCCCGCCTCCGTCCTTCCGGACGCCGGTCCGCGTCGGTCTGGGCCGGCCGGCGGGCCGGGGCCGGGGCCGCGGGGAGCGGGGTGGTGGGGGCACGGGGGACACCTCCGCGGGTGACGGGAAAACGACTGGACCACCGGGAGACGGGGCCAAGGGCGGGCCAGGGGACGCAACGTAGGCCCATACGATCAGCAGCCTTGGGCTGAGCCCGCCCGACGCGCGTCGCAGTCCCCCATTCGCGGTAACGTGGCGTTCGAGCAACCCGTCTCCCTGACGCCCGAAGGACCACATGCCTGCCCAGCTCCCCGCCGTCTCCGTGATCATGCCGGTGCTCAACGAGGAACGGCATCTGAGGAACTCCGTCCAGCACATCCTGGAGCAGGAGTACGACGGCGAGATGGAGGTGGTCATCGCGCTCGGCCCGTCCACGGACCGTACCGACGAGATCGCGGCCGAACTCGTACGTGAGACGGCCGACAGCGCCCGCGCCCGCGTGCAGACCGTGCCCAATCCGACCGGCCGCACGCCGGCGGCGCTCAACGCGGCCATCAAGGCGTCCAAGCACCCCGTCGTCGTCCGCGTCGACGGCCACGGCATGCTCTCGCCGAACTACATCTCGACCGCCGTACGGCTCCTGGAGGAGACGGGCGCGCAGAACGTCGGCGGCATCATGCACGCCGAGGGCGAGAACGACTGGGAGCACGCCGTCGCCGCCGCGATGACCTCCAAGATCGGCGTCGGCAACGCGGCCTTCCACACGGGCGGCGAGGCGGGCCCCGCCGAGACCGTGTACCTCGGTGTCTTCCGGCGGGCCGCGCTGGAGCAACAGGGCGGCTACAACGAGGAGTTCATCCGCGCCCAGGACTGGGAGCTGAACTACCGGATCCGGGAGGCCGGCGGCCAGATCTGGTTCTCGCCCGAGCTGCGCGTCCAGTACCGCCCCCGGCCGTCCGTCCGGGCGCTCGCCAAGCAGTACAAGGACTACGGCCGTTGGCGCCATGTCGTCGCCCGCTTCCACGCGGGATCGATCAATCCGCGCTATCTCGCGCCGCCGGTCGCGGTCTGCGCCAACGTGGCGGGGATCGTCGTCGGCCTGGCCGTCACGCCGTGGGCGCTGATCGTGCCCGGCGGTTATCTCGCCGCGATCGTCGCGGGCTCGATACCCGCGGGCAAGGGCCTGCCCCTCAAGGCGCGGCTCCAGATCCCGCTCGCGCTCGCCACGATGCACATGTCGTGGGGGGTCGGCTTTCTGACCAGCCCGCGCTCGCTCGCCAAGAAGGTCATAGCGAGCCGCCGCCCCGCGGTCCAGCAACAGACCGCCTGAGCAAGGCCGTTACGTACGAAGTCACCTGCGAGAAGGAGCCCCGGGCGCGTCGCCCGGGGCTCCTTCTCGTACGGTCGCCGGCCGCCCGGCTACCATGGCCGGCCGCCCGGCTCCCGGCTACCAGGTGAAGCCGGGCTGGATCTCCATGCACTGCTTCTCGTCGGCCCCGTTGAGCGCCCGCGCGGTGTCCGGCGTCTTGTCGTCGTCCTTCGCCGCCGACTTCGGGTACGTGTCACCCGTACGCCAGTCGGCGCCCACGACCAGCGTCACGCCCGACACCTCCGTCGACTTCTTCACCGAACTCGCCGGAATACCGAGGGACTTGGCGACCGCCTGCGCGTCGCCCTCCAACTCGGCGTCGGGGAACAGGACTTCGGTCCGCTCGTGCGGATCGAGCGTCGCGTCCGACACGGCCTTCGTGTAGCCCTTGCCGGCGAGCAGCCCCGCCACCGCGGTGGCCCGCTGCGGTGTCGGCGCCTGGGTGTCGCTGCCCGTGCCGTTGCGTACGAGCACTCCGGTGTCGGCCGGAGCCGCCGCCGGTTCCTTGGTCTCGGCCGGGGGCTTGCGCTTGGACGCCTTGCCGTCGAGCGGCACGTCGTCGCGGACCATGCCGAAGAGCTGCTCGGCGTCGCCCTCCTTCGGGAACACCCGCCCGGCCTGGGAGCCCGTGCCGTACACGTTGGGCATCGTCGCCATCGTGATGCGGTTCGTGGGCACCTTCTTCAGCTCTTCCGCCAGGCTGTAGAGGTTGTTGACGCCGTCGATGCCCTTGTCGACGGTCAGCGCGTCGGTGGCCGCCTCGGCGAGGTTCATCAGCTTTCCGGGGTCGGTCAGTTTGGCGCCCTTGCGCAACTCCCGGACCATGGAGTTCATATACATGTGCTGGGCGTGCGTGCGGGCGAGGTCGCTGCCGTCCTCGAAGCCGTAGCGCGTACGCAGCCACTGGAGGGCCTGCTCGCCCTGGATGACGTTCTCGCCCTTCTTCAGCTTCAGCCCGGAGCCCTTGCCCTCGGCGTTGCGCGAGTGGACGTTCTCCTCGACGCAGACCGGTACGCCGCCGATGGCGTCGGCCATCGACACCACACCCGCGAAGTCGATCATCATGAAGTGGTCGATCGGGATGCCGGTCAGCTCGTACCAGGTGGCCACCGTGCAGCCCGGCCCCCCGCGACCCAGGCTCTCGTTGGTCTGTACGTCGCCGGTGCTCGCCGGGTACACCTTCCCGGTGTCCGGGTCCGTGCACTTGGGCATCTTCAGCATCGTGTCGCGCGGCATGCTGACGACCGACATGTTGCTGCGGTCGGCCGAGACGTGCAGCAGCATCTGTACGTCGGCGAGAGGCAGGCCGCCGAAGGTCTCCTTGGCGCCGCCGAGGTCCTGATTCGCCTTGGAGTCGCGGGCGTCGGAGCCGATGAGCAGGATGTTGAGCGGCGTCTGGCCCGCGGAGTTGGCCTTGTGGTCGGCCATCGGCTTGTCGCCGAGCGTCAGGTCTTCCTTTTTGAGCTTGCCGTCGAGATGGCGGTAGTAGAGGTATCCGGCGCCGGCCGTGCCGAGTATCAGCAGGGCGAGGGCGGAGGAGACCCAGAGAAGTATTCGGCGTTTGCCGCGCCGGCTGCGCGGGCGCGTGCCGCTACGCCGGGGGCGGCCCTTCCGGGCCCTCCGGGAGCCGTCGGCCGAATCGTCGCCACCGCCCGAGCCGTCGCCGGGACCGTCGCCGGAGGTGTTGCCGGCACCACGACCTGACGTGGCGTCAGAAACGCCGGAGGCGCTGTCCGTGCCGCCTGCGCCACCCGCGCCTTCGCCCTCGTACAGACTGTCGTCCCAGCCCAACTCACCGGCGTGCGGCACGCGTTGTCGCGTCCACTGCCTGTCCGTGTCCTGCCCCACCCCAGTGCCCCCTACCCCTGTCTTTCAAGCGCTCCGCGCGAGCCGGCGCTCCGGGCACACCGGAACCGGTCTCACTTGGCGCACACTTGCTTGTCCGCTTCCACCTTCTGTACGCCCTCCGGCGCCTTCGCCGGACCGGTGATGGGCACCCCCGCGCCCTTGAAGTCCGCCCCGAGGGTCAGCGTCATCGCTTCCAGCCCCTCGGCGTCCTCCTTGCCCGGCTTCATCGCCCCGGCCGGCAGGCCCATCATGTCCGCGAGACGGCGGGCCTGGTCGGCCTGGTTCGGCGCGTACTCCAGCGATGTCTTGTCCAACTCCGCAGGCGCGTTGCCCTTGTTGGTGGACTTCGGCACGCCTTCCTCGTTCTGGAGCCAGGACAGCGTCTCCTGGGCGGAACCCTGCGGCCCGCCGCCGTTGAACACATCAACCCTGACATCGGCGGGGTCGGCCTTGGTTCCCTTGAGGAGCGCCGCCTGCTTGCTCTTGGCCGCCGCCTCCTTCTCCTTCACCTCGGTGAGGGAGGTGTCGTTCTGCATCATCGCGAACAGCGGCTTCGCCTGCGCCTCGTTCACCACGACCGTCGCCTTCACGACCTCGGCCGGATTGTCCAGCACGGGCAACGTGGTGAAGCTGATGTTCTTGGGGTTGACCTTGGACAGCTCCATCCCCAGGTCACGCAGCTTCTCGATGCTGCCGATACCCGTGTCGACCGTGAGCGCGTCGGTCGCCGCCGACGCCAGGTCCCACAGCTTCGAGGGATTGGTCAGCGTCTCGCTGGACTTCATCTTCCGGATCAGCGAACTCAGGAACTGCTGCTGGGTCTGGATCCGGTCCAGATCGCTCTCGTTGCCGAAGCTGTGCCGCGTACGCACGAAGGCGAGCGCCTGCTCGCCCTTGATGACGTGCTTGCCCTTGGTCAGCTTCAGATGCGAGTCGGGGTCGTCGACATCCTTGTCGACGCACACCTCCACACCGCCGACCGCGGTCGTCAGGGTCTTCACCGCGTTGAAGTCGGCCATCATGAAGTGATCGACCGTCAGACCGGTCAGCTCCTTGACCGTACGCATGGTGCAGCCCGGGTCGCGCTCGGACTGGCCGAGGCTGGTGTTGAACCGGACGCCCTGCTCACCGGGGACGATCTTCTTGCCTTCCTCGGTGTTCGTCTCGCAGTCCGGGATGTCGGTGATCAGGTCACGGGGGATGGAGAGCGCGGTCGCGTTCGTCCGGTCCTTGGAGACATGGAAGAGGATCGTGGTGTCGGCGTGGCCGACGCTGTCCTTGTCGCCGTAGCTCTCGTTGCCGGCCCCGGTGCGCTTGTCCGTGCCGATCACCAGGATGTTGACGGCCTGGTCCTTCTTGAAGCCGCCGCTGCCCGCGCCCTCGACGTCGATCGTCTTGATGTTGCCGTTCAGCTCCTGGTACGCGTAATAGGCCGCGCCCGCACCGCCGATGAGAATGAACGCCGTGATGCCGCCCGTCCAGCCGAGGAGCTTCTTCTTACGGGACTTGGGCGGTGCCTTGCGCTTGCGGCGCCCGGCGGCGGCGTCGGCGTTGTTCGCGGCGCGGCGGCCCCGCTGGGCGGGTACGTCACGCCGGGACGTACCCGAAGTGCCCGTGGAACCGGAGGAGTTACGGGCGCGGGGGACACGCGCCCCGGCGTCGTCGCCCGCGCCGTCGGCACCGGAACCGGCAGCCGCGCCGGCACCCGCTCCCGCGGCGCCCGGCGCTCTGCGGTCTCGGCCGGAGCCGGAACGGCCCTGCGGCGCCCCGTCCGTGGGAGGTGCGTTTCTGGACCGGCGAGGGGCGCTCTGCCCGTTTCCCGTATCACGGGAAGGGGCGGACGACTGCCCTTCGGAGTGGTTCAGTCGCAATTCGTAATTGCCGGTCTGCGGGTTGAGCACCCACTGGTCGGCGGGGTCGATCCCGTCCGACTGTCCACGGCTATGCGCATCCACGGTTGCTTGAGTCCTCCGTCGGTGCCACGCGAAGCGCCTCTTCCCCCAAAGGCGCTCGGTCTTTCGGTCCGGCAGTGCGCGACCTCGCGGTCCGATGAACCGGATTGCGTCACACTATCCGCCCAGTTCAGCGTCCAGCGACGCCAGTGACAAATTCGACTCCTCTTACAAGGGGGCAATCTGCCCAATCGTCATAGACTGCCGACCGGTCCTTGGTATTGCTTTTACTCACAGAGCCCCGCGGCGGCATTTGTGCCCGGGAAAGTCGGAGTCGCGGAGGGATCCGACGGTCCTGTGTCATCCGGCTTTCCATCCGTTTTTGAACTTCCGCCGTCACGCTGTGTGTTCTCGGAGGCCTGCTTCTCCTCGGCCGACACGACCGAGACGGGCTCGTCCTTACGCAATTGCGCGAACAGCCGCCCCGCGTCCGGCTGTACAAGCTCGTCACGATTCGGGTCATTCACATAGGGCTGTCGCGGTACGGTCAGAAACTGCACCTTTTCCGTCGGTACGTTCCGCAGGCCGCGCGCCAGGTCGTACAAGTCCCTCAGGGTGTTCAGACCGGGGTCGGTCGTCAGGGACTTGGTCGCCGCGTCCAGCACCGGATACAGCCGTGTGGGATTGAGCAGAACACCGTTGCTCTGCACCTTCCTGACGAGCGAACCGAGGAATTGCTGCTGGCGCTCCATGCGTTCGGTGTCGCTGCCGTCGCCGATGGTCTTGCGGGCCCGTACGAAACCGAGGGCCTCCTCACCGGTGAGGGTCTGCTTGCCCGCCGGCAGCTTCAGATGCGCGTCGACGTCGTCCACGGGCTTCTTGAGGCAGACCTCGACCCCGTCGACGGCGTCCACCATGTCCTTGAACCCGCTGAAGTCGATCACCATGTGATGGTCGACGCGGATGCCGGTGAGCGTCTCGACCGTACGGATCGAGCACGCCGCGCCGCCGAACTGGAACGCCCAGTTGAACTGCGCGGACTGCTTGTTGGAGCGCTTGCCGTCCTCGGTGAGGCAGCTCGGAATCTCGACCATCAGATCGCGCGGGATGGAGATGGCGGTCGCGCTCCGCCGGTCGGCGGCGAGGTGCAGCAGGATCGTGGTGTCGGAGCGCTGCGAACCGCCGTCGTCCCGGCCGTACTTGCCGTTGCCCGCGCCCGAGCGGGTGTCGGAGCCGATGAGCAGGATGTTCTTCGCGTCGACGGCGATGGGCTTGGGACGTTCCTTCTCGTACGTCCGCAGCTCGGCGGCGGCGGTCGTGTCCGTGGTGATGTTGCTGTCGAGCTTCTGGTAGAACCACCAGCCGACACCGGCGGCGGCGAGGACGACGACGGAGGTGCCGAGCGCGGTCCAGCGGAGCCAGTGGCGTTTGCGCGGGGTGCCGGGGGAGTCCGGGGAGTCGGGATCGGGCCCGTCGGCGACCGCGACGGCCTCGGCCTTGGGTACGGCGCCGGCCCCGGGGGAACTGTTGGCGTCGGGTCCGGTCGTGGGGTCGGCTTCAGGAGAGCCGTCCGCTTCGGTGGCGGCTTCGGCGTCGGGTACGGCGTCGGCTTCGGGTACGGGGTCGGCTTCGGTGACGGCGTCGGCCGATTCCTCGGAGGTCTGGCCGTCCGGCTCGCCCGTCGAGCCGGCACCGGAACCGTCCTTCCGCCCGCCCTCCCCTTCGCTCTCTTGTCTCTTCTCGCTCCCGTCGTCGCCGTCGGACGCGGGCGACGCGGTCGGCGGCTCGTCCTCTGCCCGGGGGTCCGGTTCGGGCGGCGTGCCAGCACTGTCGGTCACGGCGGAGTCCATCCTTCACGGCGTCGGCGGCGCACGGCTCCGCCGGTTTCAGGGGTAGACGGCTGAACCGCGCGCTTGGTTGTGCACTGAACCAGATCTACCGACGATCATCTACCGGAGGCGGCGTTCCGCGCCGGAACCCGTCGGACCATCAGCTCACCGTGTCGCACCCCGACGCGCCGCCGCGCGCCCGTCGCGGACCGCCTACGCCGTCGCGGTGACCCGCTCGCTCTCGACCCGCTTGGCCAGCCCTTCCGCCGACAGCTGGTCCAGATTGCGGCACAGCACCACCGACGAGCCCGCAGCGAGCGGCGCGTACAGCCCGGCCGAGAGCCCGTCCCAGGAGTCGTACGGCCTGCCGGACAGCAACCGAGCGCCGGGCGCCGTCAGACCGAGGGCCGTGGCGTCGGCGCGGGCCCGCTCGACGACCTGGGCCGCCGTCAGCTCCGCACCGCCGACGGAGAGCGCGGGCGCGTCCGGATCCACCGGTTCGAACGGGGCGAACCGGTCGCCCTGACCGGGCACCTCCACCGCGTAGTCGGCGAACCCGTCCGGCGTCTGCGGGAAACGGCCGCCGAGCGGGCGCAGCGCGAGCGCCAGCCGCTCGCCGCGGCAGGCGCGGGCGGCGTCCAGCGTGTCGGGACCGGTGACGACGAGGTCAGCGCGGGCCGGGTCGCCGCCGATGTCGACGCTCACCCCGACCGATGAACAGGCGATCAGCCAGACCGCCGACTGCCAGTGCGCGGGCAGCAGCAGCGCGAGCCGGTCGCCGGGCGCGGCGGCGAGGTCGCCCTGGAGGAGATTGGCGGTCTTGGACACCCAATTGGCGAAGGTGGCGACGGACAATTCCACGCGTTCACCGGTGGCGTCGTCGTAGAAGGTGATCAAGGGGCGGACCGGATCCGTCGCGAGGGCGGATCGCAGCAGGTCGGCAGGGGTGCGGTCGCTGGCGTTCACGCGGGCAAGGGTACGTGGCGCGGCCGGACGCGCACCGCCGTACCGGTGACACCGTCCACCGGTTGGTCCGACGGCCCGTCAGTTTCCGCGGGCGCTCCCGGAAGGCGGGCGCGGCCGGCCAGCCGCACGATCGGGATATGCGTGCACTCCTGTCTTCCTCGATCGGCGTCGCCTGCGCGGCGGCTCTCGTCCTCCCGCTCTCCGTGCCCTCCGGGGCAGCGGCGGCTCCCCGCGACGTCCGGGCGGCTTCCCCCGTTCCGGGCTCCACCGAGTCGCTGCCACTGGTCCCGCTCGGATCCGAACGCTCCTCAGGTGTCGCCACCGAGCAGGGGCTGCCCCGGCGGGACGTCCAACCCTTCTCGCTCGTCGGTGTCGTCTGGGACGACGCCGACGCCGAACTCAACGGATCGGTCCAGGTCAGGAACCGGTCCTCCGAAACGGGCACCTGGTCCGGCTGGCAGGACCTGGAGACGCACAACGCCGAACACGGCGCCGACCTCGGTACGTCGGAACGTGACTCCGGCACCGTGCGGGGTTCCACGGCGCCGCTGTGGGTCGGGGCGTCGGACGGTGTCCAGGTACGGGTCCAGGGACACGACCACCCGGACGCCGACCCGCAGACCCGTCCCGCCCGCGCGCCGCTGCCGAGCGGCCTGAGCCTGGAACTGGTCGACCCGGGGGAGGCACCGGAACAACTGCCGGTGACGGAGGCGGACGCCGCGCGCGGCCAGGCGCCGGCGACGAACCCCGACGCAACGTCCAAGACCTCGACGTCCAAGACGACGACGTCCAAGAAGACGACCACGAGCGCCGCGAAGACGTACAAGGCGCCGCGCCCGAAGATCGTCTCGCGCAAGGGCTGGGGCGCGAACGAGAAGCTGCGCGAGAGGCAGCTCGGCTACACGAAGACCGTGAAGGCCGCCTTCGTCCACCACAGCGCGACGGGCAACAACTACACCTGCAAGCAGGCGCCCTCCGTCATCCGCGGCATTTACCGCTACCACGTGACGAGCAGCGGCTGGCGGGACATCGGCTACAACTTCGCGATCGACAAGTGCGGAAACATCTACGAGGGGCGCGCCGGGGGCGTGACGAAGCCGGTCATGGGTGCCCACACGCTCGGTTTCAACACGAACAGCACGGGCATCGCCGTCCTCGGGTCGTACTCGAAGACCAATCCGCCCGCGGCCGTCACGACGGCCGTCGCCAAGCTCGCCGCCTGGAAGCTCGGGCTGCACGGGATCAACCCGAAGGGCAAGGTGACGCTGACGTCGGGCGGGAGCAACAAGTACAAGAAGGGGAAGAAGGTCAGCCTGAACGCGATCTCGGGACACCGGGACGGCTTCGTGACCGACTGCCCGGGCAACAAGCTGTACAGCAAGCTGGGCGCGGTGCGTGTATCCGCCGCGAAGTACCAGGGACGCTCCTAGACTGACTGGCCATCCCCCGCACGGGGGACCCGCCGGCTCCAGCAGGAAGCAGAGACGAACAAGGTGACTGAAGCGATCCTCCTGGTCGGCGGCAAGGGCACCCGGCTCCGGCCGCTCACGGTGCACACGCCGAAGCCCATGGTCCCGGCGGCCGGTGTCCCGTTCCTCGCACATCAGCTGGGACGGGCACGGGCCGCCGGGGTCGAGCACATCGTCCTCGCCACGTCGTACCTGGCCGAGGTGTTCGAGCCGTACTTCGGGGACGGCTCGTCGCTCGGCCTGCGGCTGGAGTACGTCACCGAGCAGGAGCCGCTCGGCACCGGCGGCGCGATCCGCAACGTCGCCTCCCGGCTGGACTCCGGCCCGGACGAGCCGGTGCTCATCTTCAACGGCGACATCCTGACGGGCCTGGACATCGGCGCCCTGGTCGCCACCCACGCGTCGTCCGGGGCGGACGTCTCGCTGCACCTGACACGGGTCGACGACCCGAGGGCGTTCGGGCTGGTACCGACCGACGACGACGGCCGGGTCACGGCGTTCCTGGAGAAGCCGCAGACACCCGAGGAGATCGTCACCGACCAGATCAACGCGGGCGCGTACGTCTTCCGCCGCTCGGTCATCGACTCCATCCCGACGGGCCGCCCGGTGTCGGTGGAACGCGAGACATTCCCGGGCCTGTTGGAGTCCGGGGCGCATCTCCAGGGCATGGTCGACTCCACGTACTGGCTGGACCTGGGCACCCCCCAGGCATTCGTCCGCGGCTCGGCGGACCTGGTGCTGGGCGTGGCCCCGTCCCCCGCGATCCCCGGCCGCTGCGGCGACCGCCTCGTCCTCCCGACGGCCACGGTCGCCCCGGACGCGAAACTCACGGCGGGCACGGTGATCGGCGCGGGCGCGGTGATCGCGGAGGGCGCCCGCGTCTCGGGCAGCGCGATCCTGGCGAACGCGGTGATCGGCCCCGGCGCGGTCGTCACGGACTCCCTGGTCGGCGCGGGGGCCCGAGTGGGCGCGCGTACGACCCTGACGGAGACGGTGATCGGCGACGGCGCGACGGTGGGCGCGGACAACGAACTCCGCGCGGGGGCCCGCATCTGGTGCGACACGACGCTCCCTCCGGCCTCGATCCGCTTCTCGTCGGACGAGTAACGCGAGGCCCTGGGCGCTCGCCGACAGGCAGCCGCAGGGCCTAGCTCCCCGGCGGGGGCGCGCCGACCTGGTGCGCGGCTGCGGGCTGGGTGATTCCGTACGGGCCCGTACGCCGGCACGGCGGTGTGGTCCGCCTCCGGCAGGGGGCCGGGGGCTCGCGCTCCCGGTTTCGATCCGGTGCGCGCCGCGGGCCGCCGTACCGCGTACCTGGCCCGCTTCGCGGGATGCGAACTGCTCCGGCGCATCGCGGGCGGCTGGGCCCGTGCGGGCGTGCGTAGCGGCGCGGAGCTGGGTTTCAGTGCGGCGGTGCGGTCCGCCTCCGGCAGGGGGCCGGGGGCCCGCGCCCCCGGTTTCGATCCGGTTCGCGTCGCGGGCCGCCGTACCGCGTACCGGCGCGCAGGTGGGTTTCCACACGGCGGTGCGGGCCGCCTCCCCGGCAGGGGGTCCGGGGGCAGCGCCCCTGGTCTCGATCCGGTTCGCGTCGCGGGCCGCCGTACCGCGTACCGGCGCGCAGGTGGGTTTCCACACGGCGGTGCGGGCCGCCTCCCCGGCAGGGGTCCGGGGGCCCGCGCCCCCGGTTTCGGGAAGGGGCGGGGTTGGGGAAAAGCTCCCGCCCCGCACCGCCTACCCTCGTCACAGACCCCGACCCCAAGGACCCTCGTGGCAGGCCGCTTCGCCCCCCGCCCCCGCACTCCCGCCGGCACCGGCACCGGCACCGGCCCCATCGCCACATCCTCCGCCAAGACCCGCCTCTACACCCCACCCGGCGGCGATGCCCTCGATCTGGGCCTCGTCCTCGGGCCCCTGCGCCGCGGCCCCGCCGACCCCACCTTCCGTACCGCCCCCGACGGATCCGCCGTCCGCGCGACCCGCACGCCCGCCGGGCCCGGCACCCTGCGCGTGCGGGCCGACGGCGGCGGCGTGCGTGCCGACGCGTGGGGCCCCGGCGCCGACTGGCTGCTGGAGCGGCTGCCCGAGTTGCTCGGCGCGGCGGACGACCCCGCCGCCTTCGTCCCGCGCCACCGACTCCTCGCCGCGTCCCAGCGCCGCCGCCCCGGCCTGCGCCTGTGCCGCACCGGCCTCGTCCTGGAGTCGCTGATCCCGTCGGTGCTGGAGCAGAAGGTCACCACCATCGAGGCGTACCGCTCCTGGCGCCACCTCGTGAGGAAGTACGGCGAGCCGGCCCCCGGCCCGTACGGCGACCCGCCCGACGACCGCCGAGAGGACCGCCGGGACGGCCGCCGCCGCGACAGCCGTATGTACGTCATGCCCGACCCCCGCACCTGGGCCATGATCCCGTCCTGGGAGTGGCACAAGGCCGGCGTCGACTCCAAGCGCTCCGACACCATCGCGCGCGCGGTCCGTGTCGCCCGCCGGCTGGAGGAGGCCGCCACCATGGAGCCCGAACTCGCCGCCGCCCGGCTGGAGTTGATCCCCGGCATCGGCCCGTGGACCTCCGCCGAGGTGCTTCAGCGGTCCAACGGCGCCCCGGACGCCGTCACCGTCGGCGACCTGCACCTCCCGGGCATCGTCGGCTACGCGCTCGCCGGCCGCCCCGACACCGACGACGCCGGGATGCTCGAACTGCTGGAGCCGTACGCCGGGCAGCGCCACCGCGCCGTACGGCTCATCCTCCTCACGGGCCGTACGCCCCCGCGCCGCGCCCCCCGCATGGCCGTCGGCAGAATCGCGCATCTCTAGCGGGCCGAGGCCGCCCGCGCTTCAGCGCACCGCGATGAAGTCCTCCGCCGCCCGCCCCGGCCGCGTCCTCGGCTCCGCCGCCGCGTGCCCGACCGCCACCGCGCCCATCGGGTCCCAGTTCGCGGGCAGTTCGAGCACGTCCCGTACGACGTCGCGGCAGAACATCGTCGACGACACCCATGCCGAGCCGAGCCCCTCACCCGCCAGCGCCACCAGGAAGTTCTGCACACCGGCGCCCGTCGCGACCACGAACATCTCGCGCTCCGCCGTGTCACGGCGCGCGTCCCCGTACGTATGCGCGCCGTCCGCCACCAGGCACGGCACCGCCAGATACGGCGCGGCACGCAGCACGTCCCCGCGCCGCACCCGCTTGGCCACCGACTCCTCGGACTTGCCGTCGCGGCGCAGGTCCGCGATCCACGCGTCCCGCATCGCGTCGAGGAGCCGGACGCGCGACTCGGGCGTCTCCAGCAGGACGAACCGCCACGGCGTCGTGTGATGCGGAGCCGGCGCCGTCACGGCCGCGGCGACCGCGCGCCGTACCGCGCCCGGATCGACCGGCTCGTCGGTGAACTCCCGGACCGTACGCCGCTGGGTGACCGCTTCCCGTACCGCTTCTGACGTCCCGAGCCGGAACATGTCGTCGGCCGCGACCCGCACCAACTCCCGCGCGGTGTCGGCCGATTCGCCCACCAGCCGGGCCAGCCCGCTCACGACCGCCACCGGCAGTCCGGCGACCTTGCCCTTCACCAGGTCACCGGCGGCGGCCAGTTCGTCGGCGAGAGCGACGACCGTCGCGCTCATCGGATTGCCGTGCGGGTCCGTACCGCCTCGCAGGTCGTCCAGGACCCGCACTCCCGCCGCGCCGATCGCGACGTCCGTCAGCCCGTTGCGCCAGGGCCGGCCGAACGTGTCCGTGACGATCACGCCGACGTCCACGCCCAGCGCGTCCCGCAGCCCGTCCCGGATCGCGCGCGCCGAGGCGTCGGAATCCTCGGGCAGCAACAGCACCGTCCCCGAAGGGGTGTTGGACGCGTCGACGCCGGCCGCGGCCAGCACCAGACCCTGCCGGTTCTCCACGATCCGCAGCGGCCCGCGCCGCGCGACG
Organism: Streptomyces sp. NPDC006643; assembly: GCF_042870175.1. Taxonomy (NCBI): domain Bacteria; kingdom Bacillati; phylum Actinomycetota; class Actinomycetes; order Kitasatosporales; family Streptomycetaceae; genus Streptomyces; species Streptomyces sp. NPDC006643. The sequence goes on from NZ_JBIAHA010000005.1 coordinate 300,801, forward strand.
ACGCGCACCGTCTCCGCGTCGATCGCCGCCTCGCGGTCCGGCGCCCGGACGATCCGGCCCTCGGCCTTGGACACGATCTTCGACGTCACGAGGAGGATGTCCCCGTCGACGAGACCCGGGCCCGCCGCGACGATCAGCTTCGCGAGGTCGTCACCCGCGCGCACCTCCGGCAGCCCTGTGAGCGCCCGCACGCTGTAGGACGCCACCTCCGCGTCGTCGGACATCACGCCCGCACCTCCTCGGCCAGCGCCAGCGCCTCACGCGCCATCGCGGTGGTCGCGTCCAGGTCGGTCATCATCAGCGGGACGGCCCTGCTGCGGATCCCCGCGCCCTCGATCTCCGCCACCGAGGCGGCGTCCACCGTGTCGACCAGCCAGCCGTCCAGCAGCCCCGAACCGTAGTGCTGCGCCACGGCGGTGGCCGTCGACTCGACGCCGATCGCCGCGAGGACCTTGTCGGCCATGCCGCGCACGGGCGCGTTCCCGACGATCGGGGAGAGCCCGACGACCGGCACCCCGGCGTCGGCGATGCCCTCCCTGATCCCCGGCACGGCCAGGATGGTGCCGATGCTGACCACGGGGTTGGACGGCGGGAAGAGGATGACGTCGGCCTGGGCGAGGGCGTCCAGCACGCCCGGCGCCGGCTTGGCCTGGTCGGCGCCGACGGGCACGACCGCGTGCGCGTCCACGGAGGCGCGCATCTTCACCCAGTACTCCTGGAAGTGCACGGCCTTGCGCTCGCCCGTGGGGCTGTCCGGCACATCGACGGCGACGTGCGTCTCGACCCTGTCGTCGGACATCGGCAGCAGCCGGACCCCGGGCTTCCAGCGCGCGCAGAGCGCCTCGGTGACCGCGCTCAGCGGATAACCGGCGCCCAGCATCTGGGTGCGGACGATGTGGGTGGCGAAGTCACGGTCGCCGAGCCCGAACCACTCGGGCCCCACCCCGTACGCCGCGAGCTCCGCCTTGACCTGGAACGTCTCGCCCTCACGTCCCCAGCCCTGCTCCTCATTGATGCCACCCCCGAGGGTGTACATCACCGTGTCGAGGTCCGGGCAGACCTTCAGCCCGAACAGATGGATGTCGTCACCGGTGTTGCCGATCACCGTGATGTCCGCGTCGGGCGCGGCCTGTTTGAGGCCACGCAGAAAACGGGCACCACCGATACCGCCGGCCAGAACCACAATGCGCATGCTGTGCAGTTTGTCAGGCGGGTACGACATCCTGGGCCGCCGGGGCGCACCGGGCGGAGTGCATCGGCATCTCGGTCAGACCCGGGAAGTAGATGTGCAGACTCACGGCCGGTTCGAGCGAATCGTTGACCACTTCGTGGACGTAACCGGGCGCGAAGACCCGCTGCGCGCCGCCGCCGAGCGTCCGGCCCGCCGTTTGCGTACGCTCCGTCAGTTCGCCGTCGAGGACGGTCAGGACGCCGGACGAGCGGCCGTGGTCGTGCAGTCCGCTGCGCTGGCCGGGCACCCAGGAGAGCAGCCACACCTCGTAGCCGGGGCCGGTGCCGAGCCGGTGGTACCAGCGGCTCGCGGCGTCGTACCGGACGAGCGCCGCCCACCGTGCGCGGTCGGCGGCGATGGCACGGGCCAGCCCGGCGAATTCGGCCACGGTGTCCGGATGCTCACGGACGGGCTGGAGAAGGTGCGGCACCTCAAGGAGGTCGCCTGCGATCTGAAGGTCGCTGTCGCTGTTCATGGGTGTGGAGGGTCCTCGGCAGAAGGGGAGAACAACCGGGGGGAACGAGATGTTCGGCCGGAGCTTCAGTGGCTCAACAGCACGGACAACAGGAACAGCAACAGCGGGTCTGGGCAGCGCTGCGGAATCCACGGGTGTGGATCGCGTACGAGGCTGAGGTGACCGGCATGCATTCAAAGGTGGCGGGAACGGTTCCCGCTTGTCAACTCAATGACCGATTTGGCGGCAATGTTTCACCTCATCCAGTTACGGAGTTCGGAGAAAGGTTTGTGCACCCGCTGACGTGGAGACATGGCGCAGCAGTCGTGCTCGCAAACACCGTCGCGCTCCCGTGATCAGGCTGTGATTCGGATCGCTTCCGTGGCTGGATCGCAACATCGTCCAGGCTCTGGGCGTCTCCCTCGGGGAGGAGTGGATGCGGGCAGGCCAGTGGCATGTGTCAGGTTTTTGGTGATTTGAACACTTTCCGCATAGCCTTGGTTCCGCAGAGTGAATACCGGGACCAATAGCAGATCTCGGCTTGACTGGCTCGTATCCGCACACTTGTAATTTCACTCGTGTCGTTCGGCCGAAAACGGTAACGGCCGCAAGCACGGGGACGTAAAGACAGACGAGGGGCGCACATGACCGAGCTGTTCGAACAACTGCTGGTCGAGGACGCGGACGAGGAACTCGGCTGGCAGGAGCGCGCGTTGTGCGCCCAGACCGATCCCGAGTCCTTCTTCCCCGAGAAGGGCGGCTCCACCCGCGAGGCGAAGAAGGTCTGTCTCGCCTGTGAGGTCCGCTCCGAATGCCTGGAGTATGCCCTCGCCAACGACGAGAGATTCGGTATCTGGGGCGGTCTGTCCGAGCGTGAGCGCCGCCGACTCAAGAAGGCCGCGGTTTGAACAGTTCCGGCCATTCTCCGACCGCACCCCGCGCGATAGCCCGCGCAACACCTCGCACCACCTCGCGCGCCTGTCGCGCCTGTAGCGCGAATTTTCTGAACGGTCCGCCGTCTGCGTCCTCTTCGCAGGCGGCGGACCGTTGTCGTGACCGGCGCGGGCGGCGCGGCCCGGTGCTGTCTCCCCGGTAGTCCGCTTTGTCCAGGCGCTCGGCGATCCGGTGGTTGTTCCTACCGTTAGTGTGGGGCCCCGTCCGAGACGCCCCAACGCCCCGTCGGGGCGACCCCCCCGGCCGGAGGGCCCCTACCTCGATGTCCGCCACCACAGCCGCGTTCGATTCAGCCACCGCACCGGAGTACCCGCGGCACGTCGTGACCGCGGTGCTCGTCTCCCACGACGGTGCCCGCTGGCTCCCCGACGCCCTCGCCGGGCTGATCGGCCAAGAACGCCCCGTACAGAACGTCATCGCCGCCGACACCGGCAGCGCCGACGAATCGGCCACGCTGCTCACCGAATCGCTCGGCCCCGACCGCGTCGTCCACCTCGCCCGCCGCACCAGCTTCGGTACGGCCGTCGAGGAGGCGGTCCGTACCGCCGGCGTCCTCACGCCCGACGACCTGCCGTATCTGAAACGGCCGAGCGGCTGGGACCCTGTCACCAGAACCTGGCAGGACGACGCGTACGACATGCCCGAACTGCCGCACGGCGAGCCCGTGCAGTGGCTGTGGCTGCTCCACGACGACTGCGCGCCCGACCCCGACGCCCTCGCCGAACTCCTGCGCGTCGTCGACAGCGACACGCACGCCTCGATCGTCGGACCCAAGCTGCGCGGCTGGTACGACCGCAAGCAGCTGCTGGAGGTCGGCGTCTCCATCGCCAACAGCGGACGCCGCTGGACCGGCCTCGACCGGCGCGAACAGGACCAGGGCCAGCACGACCAGGTCCGCACCGTGCTCTCCGTCTCCAGCGCCGGCATGCTCATCCGCCGGGACGTCTGGGAGGAACTCGGCGGCTTCGACCGCAGACTTCCCCTGATGCGCGACGACGTGGACCTGTGCTGGCGCGCGCACGCCGCCGGACACCGGGTGCTCGTCGCACCCGACGCCGTCCTGCGGCACGCCGAGGCCGCCGCACGCGAGCGCCGCACCGTCGACTGCGCGGGCCGCTCCGTCGTCAACCCGCACCGTGTCGACAAGGCCGGCGCCGTCTACACGATGCTCGTCAACTCACGCGGCGCCGTGCTGCCCTACGTACTACTGCGGCTCGTCGTCGGCACACTCCTGCGCACCGTCGCCTATCTGGTGGGCAAGGCGCCCGGACAGGCCGTCGACGAGGTCATGGGTCTGTTCGGCACGCTCCTGCGCCCCGGCAGAATCATCGGCGCGCGAAAACGACGAGGCAAAGGCGTCGTGGAGCCGAGCGAACTCCGCGCGCTTTTCCCGCCACCCGGCGCCACCGTCCGGGCAACGGTCGAGCAAGTAGCTGGAAGCCTCGGTGGCGGCTCTGAGACCGAAGCCGGTGGCTCACGCCACGGCGCGGTGGAGTCGGGCCCCGGCGGGGACGACGCGGACTTCCTGGAGGTCGAGCAGTTCGCGCGGCTGAAACGCCTCGCGCACAAGCCCGGCCCCGTCCTGTTCGCCGTACTGCTCCTCGTCTCCCTCGTCGCCTGCCGGGCACTGCTCGGCGGCGGCGCACTCGCGGGCGGCGCGCTGCTGCCCGCGCCCCCGGACGTGTCGGACCTGTGGTCGCGTTACACCGACGGCTGGCACCCCATCGGTACGGGCGGCACGCAGACCGCGCCGCCGTACCTCGCGATCCTCGCGGCCCTGTCGGCGCTCTTCCTCGGCTCGACCGGCTTCGCGCTGACCCTGCTCCTCGTCTGCTCCGTCCCGCTGGCCGGAGTCACCGCGTACTTCGCCTCCCGGCCGCTCATTGAGTCGAAGCTCCTGCGGGCCTGGGCGAGCGTCGCGTACGCCTTCCTGCCCGCCGCCACCGGCGCCCTGGCCACCGGGCGGCTCGGGACGGCCGTGCTGGCCGTCCTGCTGCCGCTGATCGCGCGCGCGGCCGTCGCGGCATACGGATTCCGCGCCGAGGGCAGCGACAGCTCAGCGCGCGGGAGTTGGCGCGCCACCTGGGCGTACACCTGCCTGCTCACCTTCGTGATGGCGTTCACGCCCATCGTCTGGCCGCTGGCGCTCGTCCTCGGTATCGCCGTCCTGGTCCTGCGCCGCGACGACATCGTGGCGTACGGGCTGCGCCTGCTGGCCGTGGTCGGCACCCCGCTGCTCGTACTGGCGCCCTGGTCACTCTCGCTACTGACGGCTCCGTCCGACCTCTTCAAGGAGGCGGGACTGGAATTCGGTACGGGACAGGCCACCGCGCTCGATCTGCTCGGCATGAGCCCCGGCGGTCCCAAGACCGCGGGCGGCGTGCTGCTGATCGGTGTCGTCCTGGCCGCACTGGCCGCGCTGCTGCGCGGCGAGCGGCAGTTCGCGGTGCGCGCGGCCTGGGTGGCCGCCCTCGTGGCGCTGGTCTTCGCCGTCCTCGCGAACAACTCCGGCTGGGCCGGCCCCGCCACCCTCGTCTACGGTCTCGCGCTCATCGCGGCGGCCGTCCTCGGCGCCGACGGCGCCAAGGAACGCGTCGCCAGCCAGAGCTTCGGCTGGCGCCAGCCCGTCGCGGCGGTCATCGCCCTCGCTGCCGTGGCGGCCCCGCTGCTCGCGGCGGGCGGCTGGATGATCAGCGGCGCCTCCGGCCCGCTGGAGCGGCGCGACCCGGTGCAGGTACCGGCGTTCGTCGCCGAGGAGAGCATCACCCGCGACCAGCCCCGCACGCTCGTCCTCGGTGGTACGTCGGCCGCCGAGGTCTCGTACTCGCTCGTACGCGGCTCCGGCGGCCGGCTCGGTGACGCCGAGCTGACCGAGTCGGGCGGCAGCGACCCCGGGCTCGACAAGGTCGTCGGACGCCTTGTCGCGGGCTCCGGCGCCGACCAGACCGACCAGCTCAGCGGCTTCGCGATCCGCTACGTCCTGGTGCGTGACGGCGCCCCGGCGCAGATGTCGCGCGTGCTCGACTCCACCCCCGGCCTCAGCCGGCTCAGCCAGCTCGACGGCAGCGCGCTGTGGCGCGTCGACCGGCAGATCTCCCGGGCCACGATCATCGAGGGCGAGAGCGACGCCGAGCCGCTGCCCGTCGGCTCGTCCACGGTCGAGGCCCACACCGACATCCCGGCCGGAAAGGCCGGGCGGGTGCTGCGGATCGCCGACCGGGCCGCCGAAGGCTGGCAGGCCACCCTCGACGGCCGCGTCCTGGAGAAGACGACCGTCGACGGCTGGGCGCAGGGATTCGAACTCCCCGCCGAGGGCGGCAGGCTCGACCTCACCTACGAGGACCCGTTCACCCACACCGCGTGGATCTGGGCGCAGGGCGCGCTCGCCGTCGTACTGCTCGTGCTCGCCCTGCCGGGGCGGCGCAAGGAGATCGACGACGATCTGCCCGAGGAGGGCGCCGAGGTGCCCGCGGAGCCCGTGTCGGGCGAGGGGCGCCGGGCGCGCAGGCTGCGGGCCGCCGCACAGGCCGAGGCGGAGACGGCGAAGGAAGCGGGGACGGAGAGCGCGGAGGACGCCGCCGCCTTCGAGGGCGTACCGCCGGTGCCGGACGAGGCCCCGTACGTCGCCGCCGCCGCTGTGCCGCAGCAGCCGTCTTACGGAGAGTGGGACGGGCAGCAGGCCCAGACCGCCTACCAGGGCGCGGACTACGGCTCGTATGGCACGAACGAACAGCAGTACCAAGGCGGACAGGACGAGCGGCAGCAGTACGAGGGCGTCCCCTACCAGGGCGCGCAGCAGTACGAGGGCGCTGCCCAGCAGTACGAAGGCGCCGCTCAGTACGAAGGTGCTCCCCAGTACGACGCCGACGGGTACCAGATCTACCCGCAGTACCCGGCGGACCCGTACCAGCAGGGTCAGGTGCAGTACGACCAGTACGGCTACGTCGTCCAACAGCCGTACGCGGAAGGGCAGCAGCCCTACTCCGGCGCCCAACAGCCGTACCACGACGGCAACGAGAACGAGCAGCGTCCCGACGGGAGCAGCAACCAGTGAACCGCACCACCCTCTCCCTCATCGCTGCCGCGACGGCGCTCGCGGCGGTCACCGGGTTCGCCGCGGTCAGCGCGCCCGACCCCGTCGACACGACGGCGGCGGCGAAGACGCCCGCGCGGCTTCCCGTGGAGCGCAGCAGTCTGCTCTGTCCCGCGCCGAGCACGTCGGAGCTGGCCGAGACCGAGTACACGTCCTTCACGCCGGCCGGAACGACGGGCGCGGGCACGGGTGGCGCGGCCGAACTGGCGCCGTCCGCGCAGCCGTTGGCCGACACGGACCCCGCCGACGACGAGAAGAAGACGGACGACGACAAGGCCGAGGACGACGAGGCGAAGGACGACGCGTCGAAGGAGTCCGCGGCGGACGGGGCAGCCAGGGCGGACGGAGCGGACGCCAAGGTCAAACCGTTCCTGGCCCTCAAGGAGCCCGGCAAGCCCGTCTCCGGGACCAAGAAGGGCGCGGACGCCCCCGCGCTCGTCGGCACCGCCACGGGCGCTCTCGCGCCCGGCTGGAGCGCTCAGCAGACCACCACGATCACGGCCGGCGACTCGCGCGGGCTGCTCGGCATGACCTGCACCGCCCCCGACACCGACTTCTGGTTCCCCGGAGCGTCCACGGACAAGTCGCGCCAGGACTACGTCCACCTCACCAACCCCGACGACACGGGGGCCGTCGTCGACATCGCCCTGTACGGCAAGGAAGGTTTGCTCAAGTCCGATACGGGGGAGGGGATTCCGGTCCCGGCGCGCTCCAGCGTCCCGGTCCTGCTGTCGACCCTCACCGGCGAGGACGAGCCGAACGTCACCGTCCACGTCAGCACCCGCACCGGCCGCGTGGGCGCCGTGGTGAACGCCACCGACGAGAAGATCGGCGGCGACTGGCTCGCCGCCTCCGCCGACGCCGCCCCCCGCGCGGTGCTCCCCGGAATCCCCGCCGACGCCACCTCCGTACGACTGGTGGTCTTCGCACCCGGTGAGGACGACGCCGAACTGAAGGTGCAGCTGGCGGGCAAGACCGGCACGATCGTCCCCTCCTCCGCCGCCGAACCGCTCAACGTGAAGTCGGGCATGACGGCCTCGCTCGACCTGGGAGAGGTCACCAGGGGCGAGGCCGGCTCCGTACGTATCGGCCCGGCCGACGGCGGGCGCGAGACCCCGGTGGTCGCCGCGCTGCGCGTCGTCCGGGGCAAGGGCGCCGACCAGGAGGTCGCCTTCATCCCGGCGACCGGCCCGGTGACGGAGCGCGCGACGGCCCCCGACAACCGGGCCAAGGGCTCGACGCTGTCGCTCACCGCGCCGGACAAGGCGGGAACGGTGAAGGTCACGGCCTCGGCGGGCAGCGGCGGCGGTGAGCAGGTCGTCAAGACGTACACGGTCAAGGCCGGCACGACGCTGGCCGTCACCCCGCCCGTGCCCGCGGGGCTGAAGGGCTCGTACGCGCTGACGGTCGAGCCCGAGTCGGGCGGTCCGGTCCACGCGGCGCGCACCCTGGCGGTGACGCAGGACGGCGTACCGATGTTCACGGTGCAGACGCTCCCGGACGACCGCGGCATGGTGTCCGTACCGGCGACGAAGGAAGACCTCTCCGTACTGAAGTGACGCCGGCCCGGGGACGTACTGAAGTGACGCCGGGCCGGGGAGCGGGCGGCCCGGTCGGTTCAGTCCTGGCCGTACCGGGGGTCGACCGACTCCGGTGAGAGCCCCAGCAGTTCGGCGACCTGCTCGACCACGACCTCGTGGACGAGCATGGCGCGCTCCTCGCGGTTCTTCGTACGGATCTCGACAGGCCGCCGGTACACGACGATCCGCGCGGGCCGGTCCTTGCCCTCGGGGACGGACCGGCCGAGCGGCACCGACTCGTCCTCCGCGCCGGGCACGTCGAGCACCAGGAAGTCGATCTCCGCGAGCTGGGGCCAGCGCCGCTCCAACCGTTCCACGGAGTCCCGTACGAGATCACGGAACGAATCCGAGCGGCTCGCCGAGAGCGGGACCTGTGGCGGGGCGACGGGCCCCCGCATCCCGCGTCCGTGGCGGTCTCGGCGGCGCGGTCTCGGCTCGGTCGGCTGCTGCGGTACGGGACTGTCCATCACTGACGCAGCGTAGCTCTCCGGAGAGCCACCGCGGCGGCCCCCCGAGCCCGCCGGACAGCATGTCGCAAATTGAGCATTCCGGCCAAGCTTGGGCTCGTTTCGCTAGGTCCGCCGGATCGTGGCGCTCGCTGTCATCGGCGGGATTTGCCCCAAGTGGTGACTGAATCACAGACGGTGATTGGCTGGTTACCTCTCTTTCCGTGCAGGTCAGGGCAGTTACGGGCACGCCGGGCGGGGTGAACACCGCGTCACGACACGGGCGGGTGGCGCGAGGGAGAGTCGTCGCGGCCCGCTCAAGAGTGCGGTACCGTCCAACATCGTGAGCCCTGTACGTCGCTGTTCGCGCACCGCGTGCGGCCGTTCCGCTGTCGCGACACTGACGTACGTCTATGCCGATTCGACCGCGGTCCTCGGCCCGCTCGCCACGTATGCCGAGCCCCACTGCTATGACCTGTGCGCCGAACACAGCGAGCGACTGACCGCGCCACGCGGCTGGGAGGTCGTGCGGCTCACGGACGGCTCGGCGCCGGCCCGGCCCAGCGGTGACGATCTCGAGGCCTTGGCGAACGCCGTGCGTGAGGCGGCGCGCCCGCCGGAGCGCGCGGGCGGACCCGGCGGCAACGGGCCGCGTGCCGCGGACCAGTCGGAGGTCGGGCGCCGCGGGCATCTGCGGGTGCTGCGTTCCCCCGATTCCTGAGTCCGGCCGCATTCACGGCGAATCCGCGGGCAGGCCTCTCCTCGCCGAGCGTCCCGCGTCGTACTGATTCCGTCGCGCTCCGTCGCCTCCCGTCGCGTCGGTTTCCGTGACGGATCCTGTGTGGGCCATTGACCTCACTTGTCGTGGACACGATCATGCCTCCCAGTCGTGAGAGATCACTTTCCGCATCGCGGAATTCGGAGGCCTTTCGTGTTCGAACAGCAACTGGAACCCGTCGCCGATTCACTCGGCCTTTCCGCCCTGGTCGCCGCGCTTCCCCTGGTCACCGTGCTGGTGTTGCTCGGCGCCGTCCGTATGAAGGCTCATCGCGCCGGACTGATCGGCCTGGCCGTCGCCGTCCTGGTCGGCTGGCTCGCCTTCGGGATGCCGATCGGCCAGACCGTCTCCGCCGGCGCGCAGGGTGTCGTCTTCGGTCTCTTCCCGATCATGTGGATCGTCGTCAACGCCCTCTGGGTGTACCGGATGACGGTCCGTACCCAGCACTTCGACATCCTGCGCCGCTCGTTCGGGCGATTCTCCGACGACCCGCGCATCCAGGCACTCGTCGTCGCCTTCTGTTTCGGCGCACTCCTCGAAGCGCTCGCCGGTTTCGGCGCCCCCGTCGCGATCTCCGCCGTGATGCTGGTGGCGCTCGGCTTCGACCCCGTGAAGGCGGCGGTCGTCGCCCTCGTGGCCAACACCGCGCCCGTGGCCTTCGGCGCGATGGGTACGCCGGTGGTGACGCTGGCCCAGGTGACCGGACTGCCGCTGGACACCGTCGCCTCCGTCGTCGGCCGCCAGACGCCGCTGCTCGCCGTCGTCGTGCCCCTGGTGCTCGTCGGGCTCGTCGACGGCAAGCGGGGTCTGCGTGAGACGTGGGCGCCCGCGCTGGCGTGCGGACTCGCCTTCGGTGCCGCGCAGTTCGTCGCGTCCAACTTCGTCTCCGCCCAACTCGCCGACATCGGGGCCGCGCTGGTGGGCGCGGCGGCGCTGCTCGCCGTACCGAGCGCGCGCAGGCCCGCCGACGAGGCGGTGCGGACCTCCGTACTGAAGGGCGTACGCAGTGAGGACCTGGACGTCGAGGACGACCGCCGCGACGTCGTCCGCGCCTACGCCCCCTACGGACTGATCGTGGTGATCTTCTCCCTCGCCCAGATCCCGCCGGTCAAGGACCTGCTGGCCAAGGCGACTCAGTCCTTCGACTGGCCGTTCCTCGACGTCGCCGACTCGGAGGGGAAGTCGGTCGGGGCCAACGTCTTCTCACTGCCACTCGTCTCGACCGGCGGCACGCTCGTCCTGGTCGCGGGCCTCCTGACGGCCGGGGTGATCGGACTCAAGGCGAAGGACGCGCTGAAGGAGTGGGCGGCCACGGTGCACGAACTGCGGTACGCGATTCTCACGGTCGTGTCCGTACTGGCGCTCGCGTACGTCATGAACCTCTCCGGACAGGCGGCCACCATCGGCCACTTCGTCGCCGCCGCGGGCGCGGGACTGGCGTTCCTCTCGCCCGTGCTGGGGTGGTTCGGCGTCGCCGTCACCGGCTCCGACACCTCCGCCAACGCGCTCTTCGGCGCCCTCCAGGTCACGGCCGCACGCGAATCCGGCCTGTCGCCCGAGCTGTTGGCGGCGGCGAACAGTTCCGGTGGTGTGCTCGGCAAGATGATCTCTCCGCAGAACCTGACGATCGCGTGCGCCGCGGTCGGCCTCGCGGGCAAGGAGGGCGACCTCCTGAGGAAGGTCCTGCCGTGGAGTCTCGGGCTGCTGTTGGTGATGTGCCTGATCGTGGTGGGCCAGAGCACCTTCGTACTCGGGTGGATGCTTCCGTAGGGCCTGTCCTTCGGACCTCGGCCGCAGCGCGGGTAGTTTGTGCTGACTGTCCGCAGAGACCTCAGGAGGGGTGGCCGTGGCCGACTTGGGCCAGATCGTGAAGGCGTACGACGTACGTGGCGTTTATCCGGATCAGCTCGACGACCGGCTCGTCGAGCTTTTCGGAGCGGCCTTCGTGGAGGTCACGGGCGCCACGGCGATCGTCGTCGGTCACGACATGCGGCCCTCTTCGCCCCATCTGTCGGCGAGCTTCGCCAAGGGCGCCGTGCGGCGCGGGGCGGACGCCACGCTGATCGGGCTCTGCTCGACGGACCAGCTGTACTACGCGAGCGGGGCCCTAGACCTGCCCGGTGCGATGTTCACCGCGTCGCACAACCCGGCTCAGTACAACGGCATCAAGATGTGCCGCGCGGGCGCCGCGCCGGTGGGGCAGGACACCGGCCTGGCCGAGATCCGTCAACTGGTCGAGACCTGGCTGGCGGAGGGCCCCCCGGAGAACGCGGCCAAGCCGGGAACGCTCACCCAGCGTGACACGTTGAACGACTACGCGGCACATCTGCTGTCCCTGGTCGACCTCTCGGCGAACCGCCCGCTGAAGGTCGTGGTCGACGCGGGGAACGGCATGGGGGGCCACACCGTCCCCACGGTCTTCGCGGGGCTGGCCGTCGACCTGGTCCCGATGTACTTCGAGCTGGACGGCACGTTCCCCAACCACGAGGCCAACCCGCTCGATCCCCGCAACATCGTGGACCTCCAAGCGCGGGTGCTCTCCGAAGGCGCGGACCTGGGCCTGGCCTTCGACGGCGACGCGGACCGCTGCTTCGTCGTCGACGAGCGGGGGAGGGGAGTGTCACCGTCGGCGATCACGGCCCTGGTCGCCGAGCGTGAACTCGCCAAGCACCCGGGCGGCACGGTGATCCACAACCTCATCACCTCCCTGTCCGTCCCCGAGGTCGTCAAGGAGCGCGGCGGCAACCCGGTCCGTACGCGCGTCGGCCACTCCTTCATCAAGGCGGAGATGGCCCGCACCGGCGCGATCTTCGGCGGCGAACACTCCGCGCACTACTACTTCCGCGAGTTCTGGAACGCGGACACGGGCATGCTCGCCGCGCTCCATGTCCTGGCCGCGCTCGGCGGCCAGAGCGGCCCACTGTCCGAACTCGTCGCCTCCTACGACCGGTACGCCGGCTCGGGCGAGATCAACTCCACGGTGGACGACCAGACAGCCCGCCTGACCGCCGTACGGAACGCCTTCGCCGATCGCGACGACGTCACGTTCGACGACCTCGACGGCCTGACGGTGAGCACCCCCGAGTGGTGGTTCAACCTCCGCGCCTCCAACACGGAACCGCTGCTACGCCTCAACGTGGAGGCCCGCGACGAACCGACGATGACCAAGATCAGAGACGAGACGCTGGCTCTGATCCGCACCTGAGCGGCACGGGGCGACCTGGGGCCCGGGCGGTCGCAGCGGTCGCAGCGGCCGGGGCGGCCGGCCGGTCGGCCGGGGCGGGCTCCGGGGTCCCGGGCCCGCCCCGGTTTCAGGGCGGGGCGGGTACGGGGAGCAGCGCCGCGGGCCTCGCCGTCGGCCCCACCGCCCGGAACGCTCCTCACTCCACCCCACGGCGGTAGGCTGACGTGGCCCAATCCGCATCACCCCGCACCGCACCACCACCTCAGCTCGTTCGAAGGGACACCCACCACATGCCGCTCGAAGCCGGCCTCCTGGAGATCCTCGCCTGCCCGGCCTGCCACGCGCCGCTCAGCGACCACACCTCGGCCGACACCCCCGAGCTGATCTGCACCGGCACGGACTGCGGCCTGGCCTACCCGGTCCGGGACGACATCCCCGTACTCCTCGTCGACGAGGCCCGCCGCCCCGCCTGAGGACAGCCGGCTCCGCAGGCCCGCGCAACGATCGGAGACCCACCCGCCATGCTCGACGAGTCCTTGCTCGACGCGCCGGACGCGCTGGCCCGCGCCGACCACCGCGGGCTTCTCCTGGGTGCCGCCGAAGCCGGAGCACGCGTACGTACCGCTGTCCGGCACGCCTCCGAGGCGGGCATAGAGCAGCTCAACCCGGAGGGCCGCCCCCGCGCCGTCCTGTTCGCGGGCTCCGGCACCGCCGCGCTCGGTGTCGCCGACCTCCTCGGCGCGCTCGCCGGTGCCGCCGCACCCGTCATCCTGCTGCGCCCCACGGGCGTGGCTCCCGCTGCGGGCGCCCTGCGCTGGACGCTCCCCGGCTGGGCCGGCTCCGTCGACCTCCTCCTGATCGCCACCACCGACGGCGGTGAACCCGGCCTCGCCCTCCTTGCCGAGCAGGCGTACCGCCGGGGCTGCACCGTCGTCGCCGTCGCCCCGCGTCAGTCCCCGCTCAGCGAGGCCGTCGGCGGCACACACGGTCTCACCGTGCCCATGGCCCCCACACCGCAGGAGCAGTACGAGGAGATCCAGGCCGCCAGCCCGGGTGCCCTCTGGGCGTTGTTCACCCCCCTTCTCTCGCTGCTCGACCGCGTCGGACTGCTCACGGCCCCGGCCGAGACGCTTCAACTCGTCGCCGACCGCCTCGACAGCACGGCGGAACGCTGCGGCCCGGCCATCGCGACATACAGCAACCCGGCCAAGACGCTCGCCGCCGAACTCGCCGACAACCTCCCGCTGATCTGGACGGAAGGCACGGCCGCCGCCCCCGTCGGGCGCCGCTTCGCCGCCGTACTCGCCGAGTTGTCCGGCCGCCCCGCGCTCGCGGCCGAGCTGCCCGGCGCCCTGCCCGCCCACGGCCTCCTCCTGGGCGGCGACTTCGCCGGCGGCGCCGCGGACCCCGACGACTTCTTCCGCGACCGCGTCGAGGAGCCCCAGGCCCTGCGCGCCCGGGTCGTGCTGCTCCGCGACCGCCCGGTCGGCGGACTGACCGCCGCCCCCGCCGCCCGCGAACTCGCCATCAGCCACGAGACGGCCATCAGCGAGCTGGAGCCGCAGGAGGGCAGCGAACTCGAAGCCCTCGCGGAACTCGTCGCCATCACCGACTTCACGGCCGTCTACCTGGCCCTGGCCTCAGGCAACCGCGAATGACCCCGACCGACATCGGGCACGGCGACCGCCCCGCCCACTGAACGCCCCTCCCACACAAAGAACTTCAGCCGTTTCTCACCTTGTCCCTCACCCCTGTCCTGAACTCGCCACCGCACGTCAATCACCACCGCGCGGTCAACTCATCGCCGCACCTGCCTCGTACGTCCCGCGACAAGGAAGCACCCATGGACCGCCTCTCCAACACCGTGCGCCCCTACGCCTGGGGCTCCACGACAGCCATCCCGGAGCTGCTCGGCACCGCCCCCACCGGCGAGCCCCAAGCCGAGATGTGGATGGGCGCCCACCCGGGGGCCCCGTCCCGTGTCAACCGCACCACCACCCCCCTCGACCACCCGCTCTCCGACCTCATCGCCGCCGACCCCGAGGCCGAACTCGGTGCCCCCACCGTCAAGAAGTTCGGTCCACGCCTCCCCTTCCTCCTTAAGATCCTCGCCGCAGGCGCACCTCTCTCCCTCCAGGTCCACCCCAACCTCGCCCAGGCGAAGGAGGGTTACGCGGCGGAGGAGCGCCAGGGCGTCCCCATCGACGCGCCGCACCGCAACTACAAGGACGCCAACCACAAGCCCGAACTGATCTGCGCCCTCACCCCCTTCGACGGCCTCTGCGGCTTCCGCGACCCCGCCGAGACCGCGGACCTTCTCGCCCGGCTGGACGTCGACTCGCTCAAGCCGTACGTGGACCTCCTGCACGCACATCCCGAGGAGGCCGCGCTGCGCGAAGTCCTCACCGCCGTGCTGACCGCCGACCCCGACGAGATGTCCCACACGGTTCATTCCTCGGCGGAAGCGGCGGCACGCCTCGGCGGCGAGTACTCGCCATATGTGTCGATCGCCCACCACTACCCCGGCGACCCCGGTGTCATCGCGGCGATGCTGCTCAACCACGTACGACTCCAGCCCGGCGAAGCGCTCTTCCTCGGCGCCGGCGTCCCGCACGCGTATCTGACCGGCCTGGGCGTCGAGATCATGGCGAACTCCGACAACGTCCTGCGCTGCGGCCTCACCCCCAAGCACGTCGACGTACCGGAACTGCTCCGCGTCGTACGCTTCGAGGCGACCGACCCCGCCGTACTCCGCCCCGAGGCCTCGCCGGCCGGCGAGGAGCTGTACGACACCCCGATCGACGAGTTCCGGCTGTCCCGCTACACCCTGGCCCCCGGCGCCGCACCCCGCGAACTCACCGTCGGCACCCCCCAGATCCTCCTCTGCACCGAGGGCACACCGCGTGCCAACGACGTCGACCTCACCCCCGGTGGTTCGGTCTTCGTCCCCGCGGGCGAAAAGACCGAACTGACCGGTACGGGCACGGTCTTCCGGGCCACCGTCATCGCCTGAAACACCGCTTGGGGTACGGTCCGCTTCCGCGACTGCAACAATGTCCCGCCGTACCGCGGCGCCAGGGCCGCAGACCGATGAAGGGATCCACCGCACCCATGAGCGCGTCAGGCGGAACCAAGGCGATCGTGGCGGCGCTCGCCGCCAACCTCGCGATCGCAGTAGCCAAGTTCGTGGCGTTCCTCTTCAGTGGTTCGTCGTCGATGCTCGCCGAGAGCGTGCACTCCCTCGCCGACTCCGGCAATCAGGGACTGTTGCTCCTCGGCGGCAAGAAGGCGAAGCGCGAGGCGACCCCGGAGCACCCCTTCGGATACGGCCGCGAGCGTTACATCTACGCGTTCCTCGTCTCCATCGTGCTCTTCTCCGTCGGTGGCATGTTCGCCATCTACGAGGGCTACGAGAAGATCAAGCACCCGCACGCCATCGAGGCCTGGTACTGGCCCGTCGGCGTCCTGGTGTTCGCGATCATCGTCGAGTCGCTCTCGTTCCGCACGGCGATCGTCGAGTCCAACGCGACGCGCGGCAAGCGCTCGTGGAAGGAGTTCATCCGGCACTCCAAGGCTCCCGAGCTTCCGGTCGTCCTCCTTGAGGACCTCGGCGCGCTGGTCGGTCTGATCCTCGCGCTCGTGGGCGTGAGCCTGGCGCTCGGCACCGGCAACGGCGTGTGGGACGGCATCGGCACGCTCTGCATCGGTGTCCTGCTCATCGTGATCGCGATCGTCCTGGCCGCCGAGACGAAGTCCCTGCTGCTCGGCGAGTCCGCCGGTCTGGAGGACGTGGAGAAGATCAAGGCCGCGATGGTCGACGGCGACGTCGTCACCGGCATCATCCACATGCGCACGCTCCACCTCGGCCCCGAGGAGCTGCTGGTGGCGGCCAAGATCGCGGTCGAGCACGACGACACGGCGGCCGAGGTCGCGCAGGCGATCAACGCGGCCGAGAACCGGATCCGCGAAGCGGTCCCGATCGCCCGTGTGATCTACCTGGAGCCGGACATCTACAGCGCGGCGGCGGCGGCGAAGGGCACCAACCCCGCCAAGTCGCCGGGCGTCACAGAGGACGAGCTGGCGCCCGAGGCCGACAAGGACCACTGACCAGCTCATCGCATCCGTAAGGAGGCCCCGGCGCACCTCGCGCCGGGGCCTCCTCGCGCGCGGCGGCGGGCCATCCAACCCCGGTGGGCTGTAAGGCGCTGCGCCGATCGGTGTAGATTCGTCAGCAGAGCCAGACGTCGCTGCTGATGGCGGTCGGGCGGTCTGCGGCGCGGACCGGCCGAGGGAGAGAGGGCCTCCGACGGACTGCGTTGCGTACGTCCGGGCATTCGTATGCCCGCCGCCGCACAGTCAGCCGTACCCACCCTCGACCCCTTTACGAGGAGCAGCTCGCTATGACCACTGTCGCCAACCGACAGGACTTCAAGGTCGCCGATCTCTCGCTTGCCGAGTTCGGCCGCAAGGAGATCACCCTCGCCGAGCACGAGATGCCCGGCCTGATGTCGATCCGCAAGGAGTACGCCGAGGCGCAGCCCCTCGCGGGCTCCCGCATCACCGGCTCCCTGCACATGACGGTCCAGACCGCCGTCCTCATCGAGACGCTGGTCGCGCTCGGCGCCGACGTCCGCTGGGCGTCCTGCAACATCTTCTCCACCCAGGACCACGCCGCCGCCGCGATCGCCGTCGGCCCCAACGGCACCCCGGACGACCCGCAGGGCATCCCCGTCTTCGCCTGGAAGGGCGAGACGCTCGAAGAGTACTGGTGGTGCACGGAGCAGGCCCTGACCTGGCCGGGCGTCTCCACCGCCGGCCCGAACATGATCCTTGACGACGGTGGCGACGCCACTCTGCTCGTCCACAAGGGCGTCGAGTTCGAGAAGGCCGGCGCGGCCCCGGACCCGGACACGGCGGACAGCGAGGAGTACGGCTACATCCTCCGTCTGCTCAACCGCACTCTCACCGAGAACCCGCAGAAGTGGACCCTCCTGGCGTCCGAGATCCGCGGCGTCACCGAAGAGACCACGACCGGTGTCCACCGTCTCTACGAGATGCACCGCGAGGGCACCCTCCTCTTCCCGGCGATCAACGTGAACGACGCCGTGACCAAGTCGAAGTTCGACAACAAGTACGGCTGCCGCCACTCGCTGATCGACGGCATCAACCGCGCCACCGACGTGCTCATCGGCGGCAAGGTCGCCGTCGTCTTCGGTTACGGCGACGTCGGCAAGGGCTGCGCGGAATCCCTGCGCGGCCAGGGCGCCCGCGTGATCATCACCGAGATCGACCCGATCTGCGCGCTCCAGGCGGCGATGGACGGCTACCAGGTCTCGACGCTGGACGACGTCGTCGGCATCGCCGACATCTTCGTCACCACGACGGGCAACAAGGACATCATCATGGCCTCGGACATGGCCAAGATGAAGCACCAGGCGATCGTCGGGAACATCGGCCACTTCGACAACGAGATCGACATGGCCGGTCTCGCGAAGACCCCGGGCATCGTCAAGGACGAGGTCAAGCCGCAGGTCCACACCTGGACCTACCCCGACGGCAAGACGCTGATCGTGCTGTCCGAGGGCCGCCTGCTGAACCTCGGCAACGCGACCGGGCACCCCTCCTTCGTGATGTCCAACTCCTTCGCGGACCAGACCCTGGCCCAGATCGAGCTCTTCACCAAGCCGGAGGAGTACCCGACCAACGTCTACGTGCTGCCCAAGCACCTCGACGAGAAGGTCGCCCGCCTCCACCTCGACGCGCTCGGCGTGAAGCTCACGACGCTCCGCCCCGAGCAGGCCGCGTACATCGGCGTGAAGGTCGAAGGCCCGTACAAGCCCGACCAGTACCGCTACTGACCCACACGCACCCGCCGCTGACACCAGCGGTACGGGCAGGCCCCCACACCCCCGTGTTGGGGGCCTGCCCCGCTCTCCGACCCCTGGTCCCACCGGCTTCCGGTCCAGGCGGTCCGTGTCTCGCGGGCGGTACTCCGTGCGGTCTCACGGCACACCCCCCGAGGACACCGAAGGACTCCCGCACATGCCCCGTGGCCGCTACTCACTCCACGACCCGCACGACCACACCCCCCTGGGCGAAGAACACTTCCACTGCGCGCCGGGCCCCTCGGGCTGGCGCTACGTCTCCCAGATCACCGCCCCCTCCGGTGACCACGCCGGCTCCGTCGACCTCACCCTCGACGAACTCGGCCGCCCCATCAGGCTCGAACTGCACGCGGCGAGCTGGCGGGTCCGCGCCGCCGCGCTCGAAGGCGTCACCTGGGTCCGCACCGACCCCACCGGTACGGAGGCCACCGAAGGCAACGTCCGCGCCCACGCCTTCACCGGCACATCCCCCGCGTTTCTCATCGCGATCACCCGCCTTCTCCGCCTCACTCCCGCTTCCCCCGCGACCCGGGTCCGTCTGGTCGCCTTCACCGACCCGGTCCTCGCCCCCCGCACTGTCGACCAGTCCTGGGCGCTGATGAGAAGTGAAGCGCATGCCACTGACAATGGGCCCCTGACCGTGGACGAGTACCAGGTCAGCGCCCTGGACACCGGGGAGCAGCACAGCGTCCACATCAGCGGGGACGTGGTCCTGGCGGCGCCGGGCATCGAGCTGGAAGACCTCGAAACCCCGCCATCGGCCCTGCCCTGACGCCGCCTAGGCGGGCGGCGCGAACTTCGAGACCGGGGGAGCCGCCACGTCCTGCGGCGCGTCCTGCTGTGCTCCGTCAGGCTGCTCGACCACGGGCCGACGTACGTGCGGGGGACGCGGCGCCGGTGCGCTGACGGGGCCGGTCGTGGGAGCGGCAACGGTGGCGGCAGTCGCGGAGCCGAACGCGCGCCGCGCGTCCCTCGCCTGCCGTTCGTTCACCACGGCCGCCAGATACGCGGCCGGCGGCACACCCGGCGGCAGCGGCACGCCCGTACGCGCGGCCAGATCGTCGGCCAGCCGTTGCGACATCGACCAGCCGACGGCGGCGTCGAGCTGCCCCATCCGAGTCAGGTACTGCCGTATGGCCAGCCACAGATCGTCGGGCACCGAGGACAGATCCAGCTCGGAGAACCGGCCGACGAGCCACGGCGGCGGAGGCGGTACGGCACGGGCCCGGTCGGCGGGCACCCGCTCGCGTACGACCAACGTCCCCGCGAAGAGGTCCCCGACGCGCCGTCCACGGGCCGATGCGAGCGAAGCGATGCAAGCGATCACGCCGAAGGACATCAGCAGCTCCACCACACCCATCGCCCCGCGCACCAGCGCGTGACGGAAGCGAATGGGCCCGCCGTCGTCACGCACCACCCGCAGCCCGCACGCCAGCTTCCCCAACGAACGCCCATGACTGAGGGTTTCCACCGCAATCGGCACGCCCACCGGTATGAGAAGGAAGCTCGCGACCGCCAGCGCCGCCACCGCGGCCGTGTCCAGCGAGTCCGTCGCGATGGTGAGAACGATCGACACCACGATGTATGCGGCCCACACCACCACCAGATCAATGACGACGGCCAACGCCCGGCTCGGCAGCTTCGCGGGGCGCAGCCCCAATACGACCGCGTCGCCCGTCACAAGCTCGTTCACCGATGCCACCCTTCGCCGACCTTCTCTGCCCCCGGACCGCTCAGTCTGCCAAGCTGGCCTGCAACGCGCCGCAGTAGTACGGACCGTACGCACCCAGTGCCTGGAGCAGCAGCCGACCATGGATCTCGACGTCTTCGTGACGGCCCACCGACCCGAGTGGGACCGCCTGGACATTCTCCTGCGCCGTGGACGGCACCTCACCGGAGCCGAGGCGGACGAACTCGTCGCCCTCTACCAACGCACGGCCACCCATCTCTCCCTGATCCAGTCCAGCGCCCCGGACCCCATGCTCATCGGGCGCCTGACACAACTGGTCGCGCGCGCCCGCTCGGTGGTCACCGGCACCCGTCGCTCCAGCTGGCGCGACGCCGCCC
Organism: Streptomyces sp. NPDC006643; assembly: GCF_042870175.1. Lineage (NCBI taxonomy): Bacteria > Bacillati > Actinomycetota > Actinomycetes > Kitasatosporales > Streptomycetaceae > Streptomyces > Streptomyces sp. NPDC006643. Next base: position 321,473 of record NZ_JBIAHA010000005.1, read on the forward strand.
GCTTCCTTACGGCGGGCTTCCCCGCCGCCGTGTACCGCGCCCGCCACTGGTGGGTACCGACGGCGCTGCTCTCGGTGCTCGTCGCCGCCATCATCGGCTGGTGGATAGCCGCGCACCCCGAGGTCCAGTCGGCGATAGCGGCCCCCGAAGACCTCCGCCGGATGACCCGTCCCGGCGGCGAGTACGAGACCTACTACTCAAGTCACCCGGCGGCGTCCTTCGCGGCCCAGGTGTGGACGAACAACGCCCAGGCCGCCGCCATGTGCCTCGTCCTCGGCGCCTTCCTCTGCTTCCCGGTGATCTGGATCCTCTTCCTCAACATGCTCAACCTCGGCATCGGCATCGGCCTGATGTCGTCCGCCGGCCGACTGGACACGTTCCTCGGCCTGATCCTTCCCCACGGACTGCTCGAACTGACGGCTGTGTTCGTCGCCGCGGGTACGGGCCTGCGCCTCGGCTGGACCCTGATCGACCCCGGCCCGTACACCCGTCGAACAGCGCTCGCCCAACAGGGCCGAGCAGCCGTGGGCATGGCCATCGGCCTGGCGCTGATCCTCTTCGTGTCGGGCCTGATCGAGGGCTTCGTGACCCCGTCCGGCCTGCCCACATGGGGGCGCATCGCGATTGGTGTCTTCTCCGAACTGGCCTTCCTGGCATACGTGTACGTGCTCGGCGGCCGAGCGGCCCGCGCCGGCGACACGGGCGACGTGGAGAGCGCCGACCAGAGCGCCCAACTGCCCACGGCAGCCTGATGTGCGTTGCGGGTCGCTGACCTGTTAGTCTCCTCTCCGCTCCACAAAGATTGCTGCCGATCGTTGACAGGGTCTGTGTGGGGAGGTAGATTTGAACGGTTGCCTCGAAGCTGGACAAGTTCGAGAGCAGTGGTTAATGTCTACTCGGCCCTGAGCGGGAATCGAATCTCCGCAGGGCTTTCCGATACATCATTCGAATCACAGCGGCCGATTTAGTTCGGCCCGGATGTTTCTGATAATGTCGGGCTCGCTGAAAGGCAAAGGGCCAATCCAAAGGCCGTTGGATCTCTTAATCGAGACTGCTTCTCCATGAGAAGTGAGACGCGAAAAGAGTCTGATAGAGTCGGAAACGCAAGACAGCAACACAGCAAGAACCGAAGGGAAGCCCGGAGGGACCCGGAAACGGGACCAAAGGAAGCGTCCGTTCCTTGAGAACTCAACAGCGTGCCAAAAGTCAACGCCAGATATGTTGATACCCCGGCCTGGTTCACGGTTTCGTGGATCGGGTTGAGGTTCCTTTGATAGAAACACAGCGAGGACGCTGTGAACGGTCAGCCTTATTCCGGTTGACTGTTCCGCTCTCGTGGTGTCACCCGCGCTCTTCAATGGGCACAGTCGGGAAAACATTCACGGAGAGTTTGATCCTGGCTCAGGACGAACGCTGGCGGCGTGCTTAACACATGCAAGTCGAACGATGAAGCCTTCGGGTGGATTAGTG